>CAZSOA010000276.1:0-3931 GCA_964608305.1 uncultured Desulfofustis sp.
GGTCGTGCGGGTGTCCTGGCTGCTTGCGGACTTTCCCGAGATCAAGGAGCTGGACCTGAACCCGGTCCGTGTCTTCGCGGACGGTTCCGGCGTCCTGGTGCTTGACGCCCGGGCCAGGATTGCAGCGGGTGACGAGCGACCCTAACGTGATCCTGCCCTGAGAACGTTTTTTAATCCCGTGTCGAGATTCCTATCTGAAGGGTGGCACCGTCTTCCTGGCTGCCACTCATACCCACGGATAATTCACCGGCACCGACACCAAACAGGCTTTTGATCTGTTCGAGGTCGTCGAACGGAGCCCACTGTGTTGCATCGGGGCTGACTAGAAAGTGGCTGCTGCTCATATAGACGAAGAGATCGCGGTGAAAGTTCAGGGTACTGCAGGTGCTGGCCATGGACGCCAGCGGGGTGTCGATGCTCAGATGAACCGGCAACCCATGGCCTGCCGGAACCTTGAGAATGAAGGGCTGGGGCGGTTGCGAGCCGTCTCCGGTAAGGTCAAGAGCGGCAAAGCCTTCGGGGTTGTTGACGATATCGATGATCTCGACATCGCTGAGGTCGATGGTCGGCGATGTGGCGCATGAAACGATTGAAGCGACTACCAGGGCCGCGATCAACGACACGAGTAAAGAGCGAAAGCAGGACACGACGGAATGTGGTGCAGGCATGATTGGTTTCTCCTGATAGTCTGAGGTGGATGCCAAAGGCTTTGGGTTTGCTCAACGTACGATGCTAATGAGCCAGAATGAATCGATATATGCAAGAAAAACCGGAAAAAAGGTAGATCTGCGGAGATGCCGACACACCTTTTCAGGCTCTCAGGGCGACAGCCATGTCGGCGGGGCTGTGAAAAAACAGATCAGGGCCCGCATACGCGAGTTCGGAACTGCTGCCATAGCCGTAGGTGACCGCACCGGTACGCAGGCCGTTATTTCTGCCACCGACAATATCGTAGCGGCGATCGCCGACCATCAAAGCCGTTTGGGGAGCAACCATCTCTTTGTGCAGGATGTGGCCGATAAGATCCGTTTTGTCGACGAGCCTGCCGTCCAGCTCGCTGCCATACACACCGTCAAAAAATCTCGTCAGATCGAAGTGATCGAGGATCTGGCGGGCAAACACCTGCGGTTTTGAGGTGGCCAGGAACAACCGTTTGCCGCCGGCCCGGATGGCAGCAAGCGCTTCGGGTATTGCGGGATAGACCTCGTTCTCATAGAGCCCGGTTGCCGCGAACCTCTGGCGATAGTGGTGTAAGGCGAGATCGAGCAGATCGTCGTCTTGCGTCTCCAGAAGCGATGCAAAGGAGTGCCGGAGTGGCGGGCCAATGCACCAGAGAAGCTCTTGAGCCGGCAGAACCTCCCTGCCCAACCGCTCAAGGGAGTGTTGAATGCACCGGGTGATGCCGAGGTGCGGATCGGTGACGGTACCGTCCAGATCCAACAATAAATTGGTTATTCCCAGCATGGGGTCAGGTCTTGTTTTTTGACTTTCTTTACTTTATTTCCGCAGTCTCTTCTTGACCGACTTCATGAACCTTCCGAATTCCCGTTCCTTTTTTCGTTTTTCAAGCTGCGACATCTGGTAATAGTTCGACTCATTTCGAAGTTTCAGGTAGTTGTCGTAATGATCTTGGCTCAGCGATCCGGCTTCAAGAGCTGCCAGCACCGAGCAGCCCGGTTCGGTGGTATGGCTGCAGTCCCGGTAGCGGCATTGCAACGAAATCGCAGCGATGTCGGCGTAGCTGTTTTCCAGGCTTTCTTCGGCAGCGAGAATGCCGAATTCGCGCATTCCGGGGTTGTCTATGACCAGTGCACCTCCATTGAGACGCAGCAATTCACGACGGACGGTGGTATGCCGTCCTTCGCCGGTTCCACTGACCGTCTGTGTTTGTTGCATTTCACTGCCGATCAGCCGGTTGATCAGAGTGCTTTTGCCCACCCCGGATGAACCGACGAAACAGTACGTCCTTCCGGGCAGCAGCATCTGCTGGAGTGCTGCAATGCCGTCCCCGGTCTTGTTGCTGAGTGTGGTGATTGGCGCCGTGATGCCGGCGGCATGCAACGCTTCGACCTGCGTCTCGACAAGAGCCGGGGCTACCAGATCCGTCTTGGTGAGCAGGATGCAAGGCTCTGCTCCACCGTCGGTTACCATGACAAGATAGCGCTCAAGCCGTTTCAGGTTAAAATCGAAATGGCAGGACTGTACGATGATAACGTGGTCGACATTGGCGGCGATCATCTGGAACTCCGCGCCTTTGCCTGCCGATTTGCGACGCAGCGAGGTCCTGCGCTCAAGCACGCCGCGGATCATCCCGAAGTCTTCGCCGGCCTGTCGCTCCAGGCAGACCCAGTCTCCCACGCAGGGTAATGCATCGGTATCACGATGGTGAAAGAAGAAACTGCCGGCAAGCTTGGCGCGAAACGGCCCGGATCCGTCCACGAGCAGGAGCGACTCACGGTCAACGGCGGCAACCCGTGCAAAATCGTTGAACCCGCATTTCCCGGACTGTCGGCTAAACCAATCGTTCCAACCCCAGGCGATCAGGCTATCGTATTGTTTGTTCATTGGTACTGGCGAGTACTTTTCGTACATTTCCCGGCACAAGTCGGTTCGGCCGATAACAGGCTGCACCGCGTCTTTTCGGTGGAGCGGCCTCCTGGTCGGGTAAGCAGTTTGGTGTATGCATGCATATACCAGAACATTCCAGAACAAACCATCAGACAATGAATCAGGGCCTTGCTGGTATCGACAGTGGTCCGCGCCAGCTCAGGCCGATCATCTCTTTGGTTGATTTCGTCAAGTTGGCTTGGCGATTCGTACAATTTGTGCTACGAAAAAGAAGCGAGACGGACGGCCCTGAACTGCAGGGGGCAAACCTTCACCTCTCGAAACCTTCCCCCCATGGAATCGCCGAAACGGCCCGAAGAGTCAGACCATCAGTCTCTCGAAGAGCGGAGAACCCTTCAGATTCTCTACTATTTTGGTGTCGTCAGTGTCATCACGCTGTTTAGCATGTCGTTTCTTAACTGGCTGGAACGAGAATTCGTCTTCGTTTCTCTGACCTTTGTTTTCGGTGTCCTGATCAGTCTTTCGATGGTGCATCTGTACTATCGGAAAAATAAAGCGTTCTCCGTCAGAGTCTACACGCTCGTTATCCTCATGCTTACCGTCAATCTTGCAGCGACCGGTGGCGTTGATGGTCACGGCCTTCTTTGGGTAATGCTGTTCCCGCCGCTCGTTTATTTTTTGCAGGGGATCGCCCGCGGTACGTTCACCATCGGAGTCATTTTTATCATTATTCTCGGATATTTTTATGTGCCAAACCTACCTTTGCAGCAGCATGAGTTTGCCGCAAAATTCAAGCTGCGATTCCTGGTTGCCTTGACGGCCGGGAGCCTGATCTCGTTCTTTGCTGAGTACAGCAGGCACAGCCTGACCAGAAAACTGGTAGAGCTGTCCAAGACCTTGAAAGATTTGTCACGAACCGATGAGTTGACAAAGATTATGAACCGGCGTGGCGGCCTGGAGGCCCTTGAGCATACCATGCACATCAGCATGAGAAGCGGTCTTCCGTTTTCAGTTTTGTTGTTCGATATCGATCGGTTCAAGGAGGTAAATGATCAGTTCGGTCATCAGGCCGGCGACCAGGTCATCTGTACAGTGGTCGAGCGGGTGCGCCAGGAAATACGGCAGCAGGACGTTTTTTGCCGCTGGGGAGGAGAAGAGTTTTTTCTTGTCTTGCCAAACACCGAGTATCGTGGATTGGCGACTCTTGCGGAAAAGCTCCGGCTGACCATCAGCCAGCAGCCCTACCAGGTAAACAATCATGCGATAGGGCTTTCGTGCAGCTTCGGTGGCGCACAGTTTTCACGCAAAGAGACGTAACCGTCAAATAAACCCCATCTGGTCAACGAGCCTGAGTCGTGGTCAT
>CAZSOA010000277.1:0-3910 GCA_964608305.1 uncultured Desulfofustis sp.
GAGTTTTCCTCCCGATTCCATCGCCTGAATTGCATTGAGCGTCGTGTTGAGCAACAGCTCTTCAAGGTCATGGATGGCAATGGCCGGTATCAGGCCTGGTTCAATGTCGGCTATGAATTCGATATCTTGTCGTTTGAGACGGTGATCAAAGAATTTGAGTATATTGGTCAGGACCGTTGTGAGTTCGAGGCGCCTTGTATCGCTGTTGCGCCGCCCGGCAGTGTTGAGCAATTGCCCGGTGGTCTGTTTGATGCTTTGCAGCCCTTCTTCGACCAGATCAAGGTACTTTTCCCTGAATTCCGGATCGTTTCCCTGGCGACGTAACAGGTGAACACAATTGAACAAACCCCCAAGGGGATTGTTGATGCGATGAGCGATACTCGAGGACAATACGCCGAGTGTTGCAAGTTTTTCCGACTGTCGTAGCTTCTCGTTGGCGATTTTCATCGTTTCGTTCGCCTGCCGTATTCTTCTGACCATATCATTAAAGCTTGCTGCCAGTCTCGACAGTTCGTCATTGCCGCTTACCGGGACAAAGCGCTCCTTCATTTCCATCTCGACCTCACCCATGGCATGGGACAGGTCGGTGATCGGCTTAATGAATCGATGGCTGAGCAGATAGATCAGAATAAACAGCAAAGCCATGACAACCACGGAGAAAGAGACAATGCGGACCAATAACGTCTTGATCTCGTATTTGACCGAGGCCAAGCTGACAGAAAAATAGAGTACGCCCCATTGTTTGCCGCCAATTGAAAGCGGGGTTGCAAATTCGAGAGCCTCATCCGCAAATTGCTCGGGCCTGCTCCGTCTGATCTGGATGGTATTGCTTTCGGCGGCGGCTTCAATGAATGGATCATGATAGCGATTCCCGAACTCTTGAAAGTCGCTATGGGAGATGACTCGATAGGTGGGATCGAGTATGGCGACGAAATTGAGATCGAGTTCCCGGCGGTTGTAAAGGTCCTGGACGTAATTATCAATCAAGCCACCCTCTTCGACAAGGCCAAGCTTCTCGTAGACCAGTTCGTTGATGATCAGGGCGCTGACGGTTTGAGCAAGCATCCGCCCCTGTTTCTCAGTTGCGAGATACAGGGCGTTTCGCGTGCTGGACGCAACGATCATGCTGATGATCGAGGTGAGGGCGAACAATGATATGAAAGCGGCGAGAATGAATTTTTGCTGCAAAGAGAGCCGCATTGGCTTCCGTTCCTAAAAAGATAGCTTCGGGTGACAACTCCTTCCGCAGGTGTTCGGAATTTCGTTGAAGAGTTGTCTGATTTCTGCATAATCGGTGTCTGAAGCAGCCACGAAGCCGCCTTGCAGATCGGGATCGAGATGTGCGAGAATCTCCCTCCCTTCGGCGGTTTCGTTGATGGTGAGCAAGGCTTGCTGGACGGATCGAACGATCGGATAGGGGGTGTGTGATGAGGCGACAACCGGCCCGGTGGGTATCGGGTCGGACGAAGCGATCACCTTGAGGCCGAAAGGCAGGTAGCGTTCCGCAGTGGACAACCGGATCGCACCAGCGTCGAACTCGTTGCTGATGACCTTCTTGGCGACCGTGTCATGGTAGTTGTAATGCTGATAATCACCGAGTTCATCGAGGTGGATTCCGGCCCACGCGAGCATCAATCGGGGAATCAGGTTGCCGGACGTCGACCAGAGGCTGGCAAAGGCGAATCGCTTGTCGACCAGTTCCGTCAATTCTTTGATTGAGCCGTCCGGCCCGGTAACGATGACGCTGCGGAAAAAAGTCTCACCACGGGCAGTGCGACTGCGGGCGATCGGTGAGGTGTCGAAACGCTGGTAAGCATCCAGATAGGTAAGCGGCCCGAGCAGAGCGAAAGACAGTTTGCCGCTGCCGAGGCTGTTTACCACTTCCTGGTAACCTTTTTCCAGGTGCAATTCAATAGGTAATCCGGTGACTCTGCTGAGGTGGTCGACGAGCGGTTGATAGCGCTCGTAGGCGATAATCGGGTTGTCTCGGGGCAGTACCCCGAACAGGACGGTGCCTTCGGAGCTTGACGGAGATGGGGTTGACGAAACGTCTCTCGCTCCAGCCTGTACCTGGCTGTTTTTGACAAAACTCAGCATACCCCTGATCGAATCGTAGCTGTTGTTTGTTGTTGTCACGAAACGCTCGATCCGCATCTGCTCCAGTATCTGCCTGCCGCGTTCATCATTATGCATCTCAAGAAAAACTGAGCGCATCGACTCTTTCAAAAAGGGCGGAGTCGACGGTGGTACGACGATCGGCGGCATACCGAACGGTGGTGAGCGATCAATGATTTTCGTCTGTTTGGTATAGGGTGAGTTGTTTTCGACCAGGAATTCATAGACAAGTGAATCAACCGAAGCGCCGTCGGCGCGCTTTTTTGCAACCATTTCAATCGATTTATTATGGCTGTAGCTATAAAGGAACGATGAGAAGAATTGTTCCGGAGTAATGCTGCGTTTGGCAAGCAAGTAGACCGGATAGAGGCGGCCGGTATTTGATTTTGGATCGACGAAGGCGAATGTCTTGCCGGCCAATTGATCGAGGGAATCGATCGTGCTGTCCTTGTGGACGATGATATTGGAGTGGTAGACGGTATTTCCTTGGACCTGGGGGATAACGAGGAGTTCCCCGCCGAACTTCTCCTTGTTCAGTACATAGGACATGGAGCAGATGAAGGCGACATCCACCTCGCCATGTTCCAGCATCATATCGATTTCGTCATACGTTGTGCGATGGATCATTTCCGCACTGAGGCTAAGTTTCTCGCCGAGATAATCGATAATCTGCTGGTAGTAACGGACCGTCGAAACCGGGGTGATCATGCTGGCCACACCGGCGCGGACAGTTTGCGCGGAGCAGTTCATAGCCGGCAGAGTCATCAGCGCGAAACAAAGAACAGAGATCACGAAAGGAGTGTGTTTCATGAGGCGTCGTCGTTGCATATCGTTTTCTGTGCAGGCGATCGGTCCGTTGTGGTGTGGCTCGTTTAGCCACGTTCGGTTCCTTGATGCAATAAACGATCCAATAGCCGATCAATACCGTTACGATGTAATTATACCGGGAGTTACCGGAAAGGTACAGCGGTGGTGTTTCGAATTCGTAACATCTCTTGGGGGGCCAGATGCCAGCACCCGGTATGATCGAGCAGAAGAGCGGCTGTCTCAGGAAACCCGTTGATGCCGTCTGAGACGATTACCAGATCGGCGGTCTCGAGGTGGCGCCGGCTGCGCGGTTTGCTGACGCCTGCTCGGCTCGTGACCATAACATGGAGCCCCGGCCGCAGGTAGTCGGCAAGGCTGTTGGATTCACAGATGAGAGCAGTCCGGGGCGGGACTGTTTGGGAAAAATGCAGAAAGGCCGGCAGGACCTGCTCATTTTCGCAACTGAGGAAAAAAGCGCGCTGGGCGCCGGCGCGCAACATCCGGGAGGTATCTTTGGCTGAATCGCGATCCTGTTCTTCAAAGAGCAAAAACGGTGGCCGCCGTTCAAGATCGTCGTGATTGCCGTGAAACGGCGCTTCTCCCGGAAAGACCGCGGATACCTTGAGCGCCCAGAGTGGTTGATGCTGTCGGATGCAGTGCGTGATCAGTCGGCAGACCAATTCGGTCTTGCCGACGTTTCGGCCGGTGCCGCCGACAACGAGCACCCGTGGGTAATGGTGGTCGTCCGACGGAGCAGCGGCGAGCAGGTTGTCGTCTCTCAGAGGCACCGAATTCCCCCCAAACTCCATTGGCAGTGGCCGCAGGGCACGCTGCTGCCGTAACAGTCGTTGGCAAAATTGCCTTGGTCATTGATCAGGTCGGGGCACGGCCCCTGTGGGCAACTCCAGCAATGGGCAAACTCGCCGGCAGCCGCCTCAGCCCGGAAACAGTGATATTCTTCGTTCTGCCAGATGTCTGCAAGCGACCG
>CAZSOA010000278.1:0-3868 GCA_964608305.1 uncultured Desulfofustis sp.
AGCTGGCGACCATCTTCCCGATGGGGCTGCTTGAGCAGGAGATGTCCGACCAGCGTTTCATCGACATACCGGACCCGGTGCTCGATATCCTGAAGATCTGGCGCCCCTCACCGCTGGTGAGGGCCAACAACCTGGAGCGGGCGATCGGCACCAAGGCGCGCATCTATTACAAAAATGAAAGCGTCTCTCCGGTCGGCTCGCATAAACCCAATTCGGCGGTCGCCCAGGCGTACTACAACAAGCGCGAAGGGGTCAAGCGGTTGACCACCGAGACCGGCGCCGGGCAATGGGGCAGCGCCCTGTCGCTCGCCACCAATACCTTCGGCCTGGAATGCACGGTCTATATGGTCCGCGTCTCTTTTGAGCAGAAGCCGTACCGCAAATCGGTGATGCAGACGTTTGGCGCCCGGGTCATCGCCAGCCCCAGCAACGAAACGAAGACCGGCCGGGCCCTGCTCGCCAAATACCCGGACACCCCCGGCTCACTCGGCATGGCCATCTCCGAGGCCATCGAGGATGCCGCCAGCCGGGACGACACCAAATACGCCCTCGGGTCGGTCCTCAATCACGTTATCCTCCATCAGTCGATCATCGGGCTCGAGGCGAAGAAACAACTCGAACTGGTCGGCGAATCACCCGACGTGGTCATCGGCTGCTGCGGCGGCGGATCAAACTTCGCCGGCATTGCCGTGCCGTTCATTCCCGACTACCTGGAGGGCAAACCGATCAGATTTGTCGGCACCGAACCGGCCTCCTGTCCGTCGATGACCGCCGGTGCGCTGGCCTACGACTATGGCGATACCGCCCAGACAACGCCGTTGCTCTTCATGCATACCCTCGGCCATGATTTCATCCCGCCCGGCATGCACGCCGGCGGCCTGCGTTACCACGGCATGGCGCCGATCGTCTCGGCGCTGGTTCGCGACAAGATCGTCGAGCCGCTCCGGCTGCACCAGCTCGAGTGTTTTGAGGCCGGTGTCCTGTTCGCCCGGACCGAAGGCATCATCCCGGCGCCGGAGACCTGCCATGCCATTCGCGGGGCGATTGTCGAGGCGTTGCGCGAACCGGACCGGCCGCAGACCATCCTGTTCAATTTCTCCGGTCACGGCCTGATCGACATGGTCGCCTATGACAAGTATCTCGCCGGCGAGTTGCATGATTAAGCGTATCCGGAGGAGGAAATCGCCGCTTCTCTGGCCGGGCTGCCGCGGCTTTGATCAGGATGCGCCGCACCGTCGTCACCGTTGGCACACACCTCATCGGTGCGGTGTTATCGTTGGTGCTCGTCTGTGCCTTTTGCGGCAAAGGACTGCTCGCTGCAGACGAGCCGGCAGGCGAGATCAACGCCCTTGTCGAATCCGGCGGCCTGCTCGTCACCCTCGACGGCAGGCCCCTGCTCGCAGCGCGGCCGGATGATCGATTCGTTCCCGCGTCGACGATCAAGATTGCCACCGCCCTGATCGCCCTGGACGTACTGGGTCCGGACTACCGGTTCCGCACCGATTTTCTGCTGCGCCCTGACGGTGCCCTCTGTATCCGAGGCGGCGGCGATCCGTTTCTGACCTCGGAACGGGTCCAGGCCATCAGTGGCGAACTGCGCAACCGCGGCCTGCTGCGCGTCACCGGCCTGGTACTCGATGACTCATTGTTTGCCGTCGCCGACCCGGCCGACGGCAGTGAAAACTCAACGCGCGCCTATGATGCGCCCAACGGTGCGCTGGCCGTCAACTTCAACGCCCTGCCGCTGCACAAACATGACACCGGTCGTATCGACAGTCCCGAACCGCATGTGCCGGTACTGCCGATCACCCGACGAATCGGGGCGCTGCTGAAACCGGGGACCGACCGCGTCAATGTGGCGGCCTTCCCGACGGAAGGCGAACTGGATAATCCGTTGCGTTATGCCGGCGAGTTATTCGCCGCGGCACTCACCAGGCAGGGAATCGCCGTTACCGGCACCATCGTCCGTGGCAGAGCCACGGATGATGATCGGCTCCTTTACCGGCACGTCAGCCCGAAACCGCTTGCCGAGATGGTCCGCGCCTGCCTGAAGCATTCCAATAATTTTCTTGCCAACCAGTTGTTTCTGACCGCCGGAGCGGAGCGCTACGGCTATCCGGCAACCTGGGCAAAGGCGCAAAAGACCGCCCATGACATTCTCGTCAACCGCCACCGACTGCCGGCCACCGGCTTTCAGCTCGTCGAAGGTTCAGGGCTGTCGCGCCGAACCCAGGTCACACCGGTCTTTATGATCGCCCTGCTCGAAGTCTTCAAGCCCCATGCCGATCTGCTCGGCGATCTGCACGGGATCCCGCTCAAGTCAGGAACCATGCGCGATATTTATTGTTACGGCGGCTACTTTCCCGACGGCGAACGTCTCGACCCGTTTGTCATCCTGCTCAACCAACCGGCCAACACCCGGCGAGATCTGCTCGGCCTGCTGCACCGACAGTATCGGGAGGCCGTCACGGCGCACCGACCGCAGGGCATCCGCACCGCCGCCGCACATCCCTGAAAAAGCTGTGCACCCGACCGGTTCCCATGGTTGGCGATTGCCAACAAGCCATTGCGAAACCGGTTCATTTCCGCTAACCTAGCCGGCAGAATCGGCGTGTGCCGACTATCCCGGTCACCTTCAGGGTTCCCTTCAACTGCTTACGGAGAACAGTCATGAGGTGTACGACGCGAACAACGATGATCGTCGGACTGCTGCTAGCCGGCGCCTTGCTTATACTCGCCGGCGGTTGCTCGACGCCGTCCGGCAATGCCGCAGAAGGCCAGCGCTGGTATACGATGCACAACTGCTTCGCCTGCCACGGTGTTCACGGCAACGATGGCAAGGGCCCGGAGATCGTCCCCCTGACCATGAGCTTTCGTCAATTTCACGGCATCGTCCGCGACGCCGGCTCGCCGATCATGCCGAAGTACCCGGAGGAAAAGATTTCCAAACAGGATGTCGCTGATATCTACGCCTGGTTGAAAAGCAAATAGTCACGGGCACCGGCCGCCCCGGCATGGAAACGTGCTTTTTATCTCGAGAATGATTATCAGTTATGGCAACACCGGCCGGTTTCCGGCTTTCTCTGGTGCTGCAAGACACCGGAACCGCTTATCCCGACCTGCCGATGCTCGCTCAGGCAGCAACGGCTTGCTCTCACATCCTGGAGGTAGCCAATGATCGACGGCTTCTATAATCTTCTCGCTCTGGTCGGCTTTCATCACCCGATCCATCCGATGCTCGTTCATATTCCGATGGGCATGGTGATCGGCGCCGTCCTGTTTTCGCTGGTCGCCTGGAAAAACCCGACCTTGACCTGGAAAAAACGGCATTTCACTGCATCGTACTCGCTCTGGTCTTCGTGGTACCGGTCTATATCGCCGGTCTGCTTGACTGGCAACATGTTTTTGCCGGCGACTGGAACAAGTGGATCGTCATCAAGATGATCCTTGGCGTCGTTCTCACCGGTGTCCTGGCGACCACCGTCGTTATGGGTCGCAACGGCGCTTCGCAAAAGGTCCTGCTGCGCATGTACCTGCTCAGCCTGGCCATCTGCGGCGGGCTCGGCTATTCCGGCGGCGAACTGCTATTCGGCGGTTGAACACGGCGACCCGGGATCACACAATGCGACTGGCGGTCATTGCCGACATCCACGGTAACTACCAGGCCCTGACCGCCGTACTCGAGGACATCGCGTCATGCGGTGCCGACCATATTATCAACCTCGGTGACGCGGTTGGGTATGGTCCGGAGCCGGAAGCAGTGGTTACCGCCCTGATTGGGCGCGGTATCCCGTCAGTCAAGGGCAACCATGAATTGGCTTTGAGCGACGAGCACTATTTCCATCTGCTCAACCCAACCTGCCAATGG
>CAZSOA010000279.1:0-3823 GCA_964608305.1 uncultured Desulfofustis sp.
CGGCGAGCTTTTCGACAAAACCGACAATGAGCTGCACCGGGCCGGTGATCGAACGAATGATCAGCACGGCCGCCAGGCAACTGATGGCCAGGACTGAGACCAGGATGGTGATGATAAGCACCGTTACCCGTTTGGCTGTTGCGTTGGCCTCGTCTGCTGTGGTGCGGGCCAGATCCTTCTGAAAATCAATGAGGTCGCCGAGGGCGTTGAAATAGCGTCCCTGGACCTCCCGTATGTCGCCGAGGAGCAGGTTCTGGGCCGGTGCCAGGAGGTATTGGCGGACCATATCGAGAAATTCGTTGGTTTTTTCGATATAGATGGGACGTATCTCATCCACTGCCTGCAGGAGTTCCCGGCCCCGTTCAGAGGTGATGGTGGTCCGCAGCATTTCGAGTGTTTCGGCAATCACCTTTCGGCTTTCTTCGATGCGCCGCATTTCCGCCTCAAACGTCTCGTTGCTCGTGTCGATCATCATGTTTCTCAGCGACCGGGCAATTATATTGAGGTTATCGATGAGCAGATTGCACTGCTCGACTTTGGGCATGTTGTCACCGGCCAGGTGATTCAAGTCATCGCTCAGTTCTCTGACGGCGTAAATCGATACCAGACCGATGGTGACGATGAGTACCAGAATAAGGCCGAAGGTCAGGATCAGGCGGGTTCCGATTTTCATGTTCTTCAGCATGTTCTCGCTCCGTTTTTGAGTTGACGACGAATGGGTGAACAACCGGTAACCGCAGCGGCCGTCGATCGAACCTGAGCCGGTGGTGGTCTAGCGCTGCAGTGCTTCAGTCAGGCAGGCCTGCAACGCTTCCCGGTCGGCATCGCTGATATCACTGAATTCGACGGCAAAGCCATCAGCCAGCTCTCTTGTTATTCGAGAGGCGAACGTGAAGTTGCACAGCTCCTGGTCGTTTCGGGTGAACGAAAGGGAAACGCTCAGGTCCCGGCCGATCGGTGGTGCCGGCAATGACTTGATGGCGCAGCCGCTGCAGGAAATATCGATCAGCGCCGCTCTGGTGTCCTGGTTGTCGATCGTATAGACAATGCTCTTGTCCGGCAGCATGAAACGCAGCTTACCCCGTTTTGCCGACCCTTCCAGCAAGACTTCAGCCTCTTCCATGCTGTTTACATACATTGCCCTGTAGCCGGGGACTCGGGCGGCGAAGTTGACGACCTGCCGATGGATCAGATTGTCGGGGTTCATCACCCGAACCACATCCCGGACCCCATGGGTGATCAGGTAATGCATGATCTTTTTAAAGGTGGGCAAAGCGCTCAGATGGCCGAGATGGCAGCCGCGCAGATCGGTAATAACATCAAATCCCGGTCGAAGATCGGCCACGCAGAACCGGACATCGGTATAGAGTCGATCCAGATCCGCTTTGTTCACCGTACCGGCAACGGTGAAAAACAGGCGGTTCTTGCCGATGTCGGCATCGACTTTCAGGCGCGGTTTCTCACTGCTCACCACGTGCTCCGTTTGCTCATGCGGGCATCGTTCAGGCCGGATGGGCGGAAAATGTTCGGATGGTAAGAGGTTGTCGTGGATTTAACCACGGCGGCGAGTCGTTTTTCAAATTATTTCGTCTCTGGGACACGTGAGCCGTCCATTACTGAAAAATCAATGACGGGGCTTCACGGCGAAGCATGGGGATAAATCGAATTCGGCTTGGTTTGCTGACCGGTTGCAAACCCATTCTATCAGCAAATAGCGAAGCAGCCGGGGACGGCGCCAGCCGGCCGCAGAAACGTGGTTTCGTTTCTTGGGTCAGGATTTTCGTAGAGAGAATCTTGAAAAGATCCTGGAAGCGTCCAATCGCTCCGCCGATATACCTCGGCAATTCCTCGCCTTTTCCCGACAGCAGACGATTGCTCAAGAATTCATTGATTCAATGATTTTATATCCGTCATGCTCCAGATGATCAGGCGACTCATCGGAGAAAATATCGATCTCGTTTGGCGCCCGGCAGAGCACATTCCAGCACGTCTTTTATGGATCCATCCCAAGCTGGCAAGATCCTTGTGAATCTCTGCGTCAATGCGCGTGTGCTATAACCGATGTGGGTACGATCTCCATGAAAACTACCAGGAAAACTCTTGATGAGTCATATTGTGCTATTCATTACGGCTTTGTTCCGGGTGATCATGTGCATCTATACGGTGCAAATTATCGGCGATCGAGGGGTTCTCAAGGAAGGAGTCAATTTTATTCAGAAACCATTTTCCGAAAAAGTGCTCTAAGCAAAAATTCGTGACGTGCTGGAGAGATGAGTCAGTCCCCCAGTCGCTCGATAACTCCGATCACGTCTCGCAAAAGAAAGGGTTTTTGAAGTATTGCAAAGAAGGTATCTTTGATCGTGTCGGTCAGTATTGAGTCGGTAACGGCGCCACTGATGAGGACGACTTTGGATGTGGGGTCAATCTGTCTGATTTGGGTGCAGGTATCGATGCCCCCCATCCCGTCTGGTATAAGGAGATCAACGAAGACGAGATCAAACGGCTTGCCGCCGATCAAGGCTTCCTGGTACTGCGTGACGGCACTGCTGCCATCTCCTGCCTCGACACACTGAAATCCCCGAGTTTTTAACATTTCCCGAATGACCGCACGAATACTGTATTCATCATCCATGATGAGCGTTCTCCGGGAAGCAGGGCGCTGCGCCGAGCCTCCCGATGTTGTCTCGCCGGCTCCTGTGCCGTGGCCCCGGCGCTCTACTCTGCCGGCCCTATTCATCCGCTTGCAGGACCTTGTCGATAGCAAGCATGCCGATCAGCTGGGTGTCGGTTGTAAAGACACCGGCGAAGAATTTTCCTTGAATCCCCTGCATATTTGCCGGTGGTCGTTCTTTGTGATCCAGGGAAACCGAGACCACATCACCGATCCGGCTGACCAGGAAACCGGCCGTGCCGTCGAATGAGTTGATGATGATATTGCGCGACTCTTTTGTGGATTCGGTGTTTCCGAGGCCGAGTTTTTTTGCCAGGTCGATGATGGTGACGATCTTGCCGCGCAGGTTGAGGACGCCCAGCACACAGTCGGGGGCCTGGGGGACGGTGGTGCGCTGCATGATCTTATTGATTTCCTGAATCTGCAGGATGTCGATCCCGCAGAGCGCCTCACCGATGGCAAAGGTGGCCAGTTCGAGGGTCTGTCGGGTGTCTTCGGATGTGGTGGCTGCCATGGGACGCTCCTCGCGTGCAAACGTTAGAACCAGTCGGGGTAGAGGTTTTTGACCATTTCGTCGATATCGATGAGCAATGTCGTCTGCCCGCCGATGATGGTCGATCCGGCGATGCCCTGCTGACGAAGCGTGACCGTGTCGATGCCGCCCTCGGCCCGTCGGGTGTCGATGGGCCCGCAGGCAAGCAGGCCGATGACGTGGCTGCCGAAGGAGAAGACAATGACCAGCAGGTCGTCGCGTTCGGCGAGTGGCTGGACCTGGGCGATATCATCGACACACATGAGATGCAGGCTGCCGCCGCGATACTGCATTACCCGCCGGTGCCCGAGTTCCTCGATGTCGCTGCGCGTGATTTTTTCGATGCGTTCCACCCGATCCAGCGCAATGCCGAACTGCTCCTGTTCGGAGCTGCGGAAAATCAGCAGCGACTGGTTGTTTTCAGCGGCGTCGCGCTCAGCGTTCTCCTGCTGGACTTCCGTCGCCCGTTGGCTGCCGTCCACCGATTGCAGATGGGCCATTCGGGCCAGGTTGGCGACGTCGAGAATGAGCGCGATGCGCCCGTCGCCCATGATCGTGGCGCCGGCATAGCCTTCGCAATGCTGCAGGTGCCGGCCGAGCGGTTTGATGACGATCTCCTC
>CAZSOA010000280.1:0-3801 GCA_964608305.1 uncultured Desulfofustis sp.
ATGCGCACCGCCTACCTCGGCACGGTCGGCGGCCTGCTGACCATCGTCGCCGACGATCCGGGTCCGCACAGCTCGCAGACCGAGCAGGATACCCGCCTGTTTTGTCTGCAGGCGCGGGTGCCGGTGCTCGATCCGGCCAGCCCGGCGCAGGCTTACGAGATGATCGGTCCGGCTTACGAACTCGCCGAACGATATCAGCGCACCATCGTGTTACGCCCGACCACCCGGGTTTGCCACTCCCGGCAGAGCGTGACGCAGCACCCGCCCGGCGGGGACCACCGGCCGTCGGTATTTACGCCGAACCCGGGCCGCTGGTGTGCAACCCCGGCCTTTTTACCGGGACTGCACGCCGCGCTCAACAAGGATCTTGACGCCATCGCCCGCGAACCCGACTGGCAACCGCGCTTTACCGCCGGCAACGGCAGCCGGCCGGGGGTGGCGTTGATCGCCTCGGGCATCGCCTACGCCCACCTCGTCGATCTGTTGACTGAACTCGAGTTGGGTGGTGTCGTCGATCTCTACCAGGTGCTGATGGCCTACCCGCTCAGCCCGGAATTCATCGAGACGATCCGGCGCGACTACCGGCAGATACTGATTCTTGAAGAGACGTACCCGGTGATCGAGCTGCAGCTCGCTCACCCGGGGAGCTGCGGCAAGCAGAGCGGGGCGGTGCCCCGGGTCGGCGAGCTGACCCCGGATGCCATCCATGCGGTGCTCGCCGATTTTCTCGATCTGCCGAAACCGGGGGCCGTCCCGCCGGCCGCACGGGGGCAACGGCCCTCGCTCTGTCCCGGCTGTCCGCACCGGGCTGCCTTTTATCAGATCAAGCAGGCCTTTCCCGACGGGATCTACCCGTCAGACATCGGCTGCTATACGCTGGGTATGAACCTCGGCGCCGTGCATACCGTCCATTGCATGGGCGCCTGCATCAGCCAGGGCGCCGGGTTCTATCAGTCCTACCGGCTGGACGGCGGCGATTTTCCGACGATCGTCGTGACCATCGGTGACTCGACCTTTTTCCATGCCGGGATTCCCGCCCTGATCAATGCGGTGATCCAGCAGGCCCGGATCATCGTCGTCATCCTCGATAACGGGACTACGGCGATGACCGGCGGCCAGCCGGTACCGCACCTCGGGGTCGCCGCCGGCGGGCAGCCGACTACACCGGTCGCCATCGAACCGATCGTCCGGGCCGCCGGCGTGCAATTTCTCGAGGTCGGTGACCCGTATGATACCAGCGGCTTTTCCCGGATCCTGAAGCAGGCCGATCAGTTTATCCGCAGCGACAACGGTGCGCTGGCGGTGGTCATCTCACGGCGGCCGTGCGTGATGGACCCGGTCGCCAAAAAAGCGCGGAAACCGGCGACGGTGGCGGTCACCGACGAATGTATCGGTTGCGGCGTTTGTGTCAGCGAGTTTGAGTGCCCGGCCATGTCGTTCAATGAGGAGTTGGGGATGGCGAAAATCGATCAGGATCGGTGTATCGGCTGCGGCGTCTGTATCGACATCTGTCCGGCTCAGGCCATTGTAGTGCAGGAGAGGCGATGAAACAGCAGATTATCGTCAGCGGCATCGGCGGCCAGGGCGCGCTGTTGGTCACCCGGGTTATTGCCCAGGCGGCCGTCGACCTGAATATCCCGGTCATGACCTCGGAGACGCACGGCATGGCCCAGCGCGGCGGCACGGTTATTTCGACAATCAAAGTCGGGGATTTTGCCTCGCCGCTCATTCGCTCCGGCCAGGCCGATGTCGGCCTGCTGCTCTGGGAACACAATCTCGCGGTACACCGGCCGCTGCTCAAGCCTGACGGGACCCTGGTGATCAATAGCGCCACCGCCGGCGACGGGATCCGCATCGATGCGTCGAAGATCGCCCGCGCGTTGGGCAACGCGGTGTTGGCAAATCTCGTGCTGCTCGGCTGCGCGATCCGCAACCAGGCACTGTTCTGCGATGAGCAGGCCTGCATCGCGGCGATCCGGACCCTGGCGCCGCCGCGGTTTGTCGAGCAGAACCTGCGGGCCTTCTCCGAGGGGTTGCACGGGTGATGGGCGGGCGGCGCGACCGGCTGTTTTATTTTCTCAGCCTGCACCGCACCGGTTTGTTTGTCGGGTTGCTGACGGCGGCTCTGGTCGTCTATCCGTTGGTCGAAGACAATCCCTATACCCTTGGCCTGACCAACCTGATTGCGATCAATGCCATTGTCGTGCTCGGGTTGAACCTGTTTATCGGCTATGCCGGCCAGATCTCGCTTGGCCATGCCGCCTTTTTCGGGCTCGGCGCCTACGGTTCGGCGATTGCCACCGGCCCGGCCGGCCTTGGACCGTGGCCGGCCATGGCATTGGTCGCGCTGCTGGTCGGCCTGGTTGCGCTGATCATCGGGATTCCGGTGCTCCGGCTGAGCGGCCATTACCTGGCCATGGCCACCCTGGGCTTCAATTTCGTGATCCACACCGTGCTCCTTGAATGGGATGAGGTAACCGGCGGACCGAGCGGTTTTTCCGGCATCCCGTCGCTTGGTTTCGGTGAATTCCTGTTTGATACCGAGATCCGTCTCCATTATCTGCTCTGGGGCATCGCCCTGGGCTGCCTGTTGCTCAGCCTGAACCTGGTGCGCAGCGGGGTCGGCCGTGGGCTGGCGGCGCTGGCCGGTGATGAGACGGCGGCCGCATCGCTTGGCGTCGATACGAAGCGCGCCAAGATCAAGGTCTTCGTGCTGTCGGCGGTCTTCGCCTCGCTGGCGGGCAGCCTGTACGCCCATTGCTACCACTATATCAGCCCCGACTCGTTTGATATCTTCACGTCGGTGGATTTGGTCATCATGGTCGTTGTCGGCGGCATGGGCTCGATCTGGGGCTCGCTGTTCGGCGCCGGCCTGATCACCCTGTTGCCGGAGTGGATCGATCTGTTCGAGACCTATAAGGACTTCGTTCATGGCGGCATCCTCGTACTCGTCCTGCTCTTTTTGCCCCAGGGACTGGTGAGCGGGCTGGTCGATCTGATCCGGGTGCGAATCGCGCTGCGGAGGCGGAACCATGCTGCACCTTGACGCGGTGAGCCGTCTGTTCGGCGGCCTGCCGGCCCTGGATACGGTCTCGTTTTCCGTGCCGCAGGGGCAGATCACCGCCCTGATCGGTCCCAACGGCGCCGGCAAAAGCACCCTGATCAACTGCATCACCGGAACCGACACCCCGACCGGTGGCACCGTGCGCTTTCGGGACCGGATGATCACCGGCCTGCCGGCGCACCGGATCAGCCGTCTCGGCATTGCCCGTACCTTTCAGAACCTGCGGTTGTTTCCGCGGCTCAGCGTGCTTGACAACGTGTTGTGCGGACTGACTGCCGAGGGCGGTAATTCGATGGTCATGGCCATGCTGCGGCTGCCGTATCTGCGCCATCGCGAACGGTTGCTGAAGCTGCGGGCAATGGCAACACTGGATCGGTTTCAGCTCAGCGACAAAGCCGCCTGGCCGGCCTCGGTGCTTGCCTATGGCGACAAGAAACGGGTCGAACTGGCCCGGGCGATTGTCAGCGAACCGGCCCTGTTGCTGCTCGATGAGCCGGTCGCCGGGCTCAACAGCGACGAGACGGCGACCGTCGGCGAACAACTGCGGCGGCTGCGCACTTCCGGCCATACGATCCTGCTGGTCGAGCATGATATGGATCTTGTCATGGGGATTGCCGACCAGGTTGTCGTATTGGACAGCGGTTGCTGCATCGCCGTCGGTACGCCTGAGGAGATCCGCAGGAATCCGCTCGTGCTCGAGGCCTATCTCGGGCAGATGGAGGCCACCGCCTGATGCT
>CAZSOA010000281.1:0-3788 GCA_964608305.1 uncultured Desulfofustis sp.
CACCGACTACTATGCCCCGGAACACGAACGCAGCCTGCTCTGGTCCGACCCGGCTCTCGGTATTAACTGGCCCATCACCGGGGTCCCGAAATTAGCCGCAAAAGATGCGGCGGCCCCTCTGCTGGCTGATGCCGAAGTGTTCGTCTGATGCAGCAGTTTTCAATCTCTCCCCTGGAAATAGGCCGCGGCCTGTGGCGCAATCGTTCCCTGACCGTCGCCTTGATCAAGCGTGAGATCATCGGCCGGTATCGCGGGTCGGTGTTCGGCATCCTCTGGTCCCTGTTCAACCCGATTTTTATGCTCACGGTCTACACCTTTGTCTTTAGCTTCGTGTTCAAAGCGCGCTGGAATAGCGGCAGCGAGTCGAAAACCGAATTCGCCCTGGTCCTGTTTGCCGGCCTGATTGTGTTCAACCTGTTCGCCGAATGCGTCAACCGGGCGCCGGGTTTGATTCTTGCCAACGTCAACTACGTTAAGAAGGTTCTGTTCCCCTTGGAAATTCTGCCCTGGGTGACCCTGGGTTCGGCCCTGTTCCATGCCCTGGTCAGTCTCGTTGTCTGGCTCCTTGCCTATCTCATTCTTTTCGGCATGCCGCATTTCACGGCCCTGTTCCTGCCGGTGGTCATCCTGCCGCTGCTGCTCCTCACCCTGGGAGTCAGTTGGGCACTGGCCTCGCTGGGTGTGTACCTGCGCGATATATCTCAATTCATCGGGATTTTCACCACGGTGCTGCTGTTTCTCTCGCCCATTTTTTATCCGGCCAGCGCTCTCCCCGAGCAGTACCGCAACCTGCTCCTGTTAAATCCCCTCACCCCGACCATCGAGCAGATCCGGGATGTCCTTTTTTGGGGCAAGCTGCCGGACCCGCTGCTCCTTGCCGCGTCTCTCTGCGGCGCTGCCCTGATCGCCTGGCTCGGTTTCGCCTGGTTTCAAAAAACGCGCCGGGGATTTGCCGATGTCCTCTGAAATCGCCATCCAGGTTGAACATCTCAGCAAGTGCTACGCCATATATAGCAAACCGCAGGACCGGCTGAAGCAATCGCTTCTTCCACGGGTCCAGCGATTGGTCGGCCGGCAGCCCCGGCAGTATTATCGTGAATTCTGGGCGTTGCAGGATGTCTCCTTTGAGGTCAGAAGAGGCGAGACCGTTGGCATTATCGGCCGCAACGGCTCGGGCAAGTCGACGCTGCTGCAGATGATCTGCGGCACCCTGACACCCACCGGCGGCAGTATCCGCACCAACGGCCGGGTCGCGGCCCTGCTGGAGCTGGGCGCCGGGTTCAACCCCGAATTCACCGGCCGCGAGAATGTCTATCTCAATGCCTCGATCCTCGGCCTGAGTACAGAGGAAATAGATGATCGCTTTGCCGATATAGTCGCCTTTGCCGATATCGGTGATTTTGTTGACCAGCCGGTGAAAAGTTATTCCAGCGGCATGTATGTCCGCCTGGCCTTTGCGGTCATTGCCCATGTGGATGCGGACATTCTCGTTATTGATGAAGCCCTGGCGGTCGGCGATGCGTTTTTTACCCAAAAATGCATGCGTTTCATGCGCAGATTCATGGAAACAGGGACGGTGTTGTTCGTCAGCCATGATACCGCCGCGGTGATCAACCTCTGTCACAAGGCCTTGTGGCTCGATCAGGGGCGGAGCCTGTTTCAGGGGACCCCCAAGGAAGCGGCGGAGCGCTATCTCGCCGCCATGTACGAGGCCCAGCAGGGCGAGAGCGGCGCAACCGTTGCAGACGAACCGCCGGTCCAGCCGCTGCCCCCCGTCCGGTGGCGCGACATGCGGCAGGACTTTATCAACACCACCCAGTTCAGAAACGATATCGAGCTGTTCCAGTTCAATCCCGAGGCCGCCGCCTTCGGCAAGGGGGGCGGCACCATCACCTCGGTGCAGCTGCTCGATACCGCCGGCAACGCCCTCACCTGGGTGGTGGGCGGCGAGACGGTTCGCTTGCAGGTTCGCTGCCGTGCCCATGCCGACCTGCTCGGCCCGATTGTCGGCTTCTTTTGCAAGGACCGTCTCGGCCAGTCGCTGTTCGGTGAGAATACCTGCAACTTCTCCAGCCAGAATCCTCTGAGGGTCAAGTCAGGACAAGAGGTTGAGGCGGTCTTTGAATTTTTTATGCCCATTCTGCCAGTGGGTGAGTACAGTTTGACCATTGCGCTCGCCGAGGGATCGCAGCAGGAGCACGTCCAGCACCATTGGATCCACGATGCAGTGCTTTTGAAATCGCACAGCAGCAGCGTCTCCACCGGTCTTGTCGGCATTCCCATGCAAACCATCAGGATACACATCGTATGAACACCGAGCGCTTACTTGCAACTGCCTCATTTTCACCCAAGGTCCTCAATTATCCAAATCCCTGGATAGGGCACCTGCCCTTTGCTGCCTGGATCATCCGGGAACTGTCGCCACGAATCTTTGTCGAACTCGGCACCCACACCGGCAATTCGTATTTTGCCTTCTGCCAATCCGTCGCTGAAGCCGGCCTTACCACCAGATGCCATGCCGTGGACACCTGGCAGGGTGATGCCCATGCCGGCGAGTATGATGATGACGTCTATTCCAGGGTCAATGCCTATAATACCGCCCATTATAGCGATTTTTCCCAGTTGCTGCGCATGACCTTCGATCAGGCCCTTGATGTCTTCGCCGATGGGACCATCGACCTGCTGCACATTGACGGACTGCATACCTACGAAGCGGTCCGCCACGATTTTGAGTCCTGGCTCCCGAAGCTCGCCCCGGGCGCGGTTGTTCTCTTTCATGACACCAATATCTACGAACCCGGTTTCGGTGTGTGGAGATTGTGGCAGGAACTGCAGGCGCGATATCGTCAGACCCTTACCTTCCCGCACTCCTGCGGCTTGGGAATCATTCAGGTGGATACGGATGGCGACAAGGAGGATTTGGCGTGGTTACGGCCCGATTTCCCGCTCAGGCCCAACCTGGAGGCGTATTTCCTGGCGTTGGGTTTCCATCAGCTCGATCGCTATGAATTGACCCAGGTGAATACCCGGCTCAGTCAATTGGTCACCGAGCAGGAGCGGCAGCTGGCCTCGCTGCGTAACGAGCTGGCCGAACAGAATGAAGAGCTTGCCGTCCTGCGCAATACCCTTGACCAGCGTGACGCCCAGATTACCTGTCTGTGGGACGATATTGCCGGGCGTGACCGGCAGATCGCGGCTATGCTGGCGAGCAGCTCCTGGCGGTTCACCCGGCCGCTCCGGGGAGCGCGCCGTCTCCTTGGCGGCTTCGTCGCCAAGCCGGGTATTGTCCTGACCCTCTGCCGCATGACCTGGCATCAGCTCCGGCTCCATGGCCCCTTGGGCTTTGTTCGCCGTGTCCCATACTACTTCCGCCATCCGCGCAAGGCGCTCAGCCTGACTGCCGGTGGCTCGCTTGCCGGCGACGGCGGGCAGTGCGGCGTTCCCGTACCGGCATGGCGTGACTTCAGGCTCCACCCCGACCTCGTTGCTGGCAAACAGGAGATCAGCGAAAGCCTTTCGATCGTTATTCCGACCTTGAACGCCGGCGACGAGTTTCCTCTGCTGCTGCGCAAGCTGATGAGCCAGCGTGGGCTGGGCTCCATCGAGATTGTGGTGGTTGATTCAGGATCCCGGGACCAAACAGTCAGCATCGCCCGTGCCGCCGGCTGCACCGTGGTGGAAATTCTCCCGGCCGATTTTTCCCACAGCCACGCCCGCAATGTGGGCGCGGACGCCGCCTCCGGCCGGTATCTGCTGCGCGACCGCCACATCGAACTGGCGCGACGCTC
>CAZSOA010000282.1:0-3770 GCA_964608305.1 uncultured Desulfofustis sp.
AATATTGTGCCATGAAGGTGGTGTACTAGTATCTGGGCCCCCATGTACGATGGCGGAGGTACGGTCAGTGGCCTGCTGGCCATGATCGAAGACATCACCAGCCACAAGCGGACCGAGCAGGAGCGTGACAGCCTCCAGGTCCAACTCGTCCAAGCCCAAAAAATGGAATCCATTGGCCGGCTCGCCGGCGGCGTGGCCCACGATTACAACAATATGCTCGGTGTCATCCTCGGCTATACCGAAATGGCCCTGGAAAAGCTCTACGAAGATGATCCCCTGCACAAAGATCTCTCAGAGATCCAGAAAGCCGCGGAACGATCCGCCGACATCACCCGACAACTGCTCGCCTTTTCGCGGCAGCAGACCATCGCTCCCGCGGTGCTGGACCTGAACCAGGCGATAACCAACCTCAGAGGGATGATCCGTCGGCTCATCGGCGAGAATATCGAACTCATCTGGCAACTCGGCGATGAGTTGTGGCCGGTCTTTATGGACCCGACCCAGATCGATCAGATCCTGATCAACCTGCTGGTCAACGCCCGCGATGCCATATCCGACGTGGGGACGATCTCCATCGAGACCCATAGTACCACCATCGACGATGAATATTGCCAGACCCACTACGGCTTTGCCCCTGGCGATTTTGTCACCTTATCCATTACCGACAACGGCTGCGGCATGGATCGGGCCACCCGCGATAAACTGTTCGAGCCATTTTTCACCACCAAGATGCGTGGCAAGGGGACCGGTCTCGGGCTGGCCACGGTGTACGGCATCCTCCGGCAAAACAACTGCTTCGTCAACGTCTACAGCGAACCCGGCCAGGGCTCCATGTTCACCATTTATTTTCCGCGATACCGGCAAGACCATGACGCCACAGAGGTGCGACCGGCCCTGCCGCACAGCAAGCGACTCGGACGAGAAACCATCCTGCTGCTCGAGGACGAAGAGGCGATCCTGACCATGACCGCTCTGATGCTCAAAGGTCTCGGCTATACCGTGCTGGCCTGCAGTACCCCGAGCGAGGCTCTCGACAGCGCCGCACACCAGCGTATCGATCTGCTGATCACCGATGTGGTCATGCCCGAGATGAACGGCCGCCAAGTCGCGGAGCGTTTGCAGCACCAGCACCCGCACCTGAAGACCTTGTTCATGTCGGGCTATACCGCCAACGTCATTGCCCACCGGGGCGTGCTCGACAAGGGGGTACGCTTCATCCAGAAACCGTTCTCGACGAACAAGCTCGCCACCATGATTCGGGAAGTCCTCAACGCCTGACCGTGATCACTGGAGATCGAGACACCTTGGTTTAGCCCGGGAGGGTGTAGCACACACATGCCGGGGAGGTATTTCGACCGCCTTCGGTGCTGGACCGGGCTGCCGGATCGCCAACCTCCCCTCGACCAAACAACAATAAAAAGTAATATCATATGGTTAAAAAAAACCACCAAGTGGCATACCACCTGCAATAGCCCTGTCCAGCAGCTTTTCTCTCACGTTTTCTCGATAAACCGAAAAGGCCTTACGGTTACCGAAAGGCATTGCTCTGGCCGGAACCCGTCCACATCGCCAACCATCGCCATTCATTCTGCACGTGCAGGGAGACGAACTGAGACAATGAAGGAAAAGAAACGTATAACCATTCGCCTGTTCGTGTTGTTTGTCCTGGTCACCGGTCTCAGCGGCATAATCGCCACTTTGTTTGTCAACGGGCATCTGCTAAGACACGCGCAGAGAGAAGCCCGGGAGAAGGCCATGATCATCCTGGAGCGCAATCTGGCCATCCACCGCTATTTCAGTCAGCAACTCAAACCGAAACTCTTTGAAACTCTGGCGGCCGCCGGGTTAACGGACTCGTTTGAACCGGCCCTGATGTCTTCCACCTATGCCGTTCGTGAGATCGATGAACTGTATCGAGAGATCGCCGCCGGCAGGTCCTACACATACAAGGAGTGCGCCATAAACGCCCGCAATCCGGTCAATGAAGCGGACCCTTTTGAAAGCGATTTCATAAGACAACTCAATGAGAATCGGGGTCTGCACGAGTTCACCGGGGTTCGGGAAATCGGAGGCAAACCCTACTTTGTCATCTTACGGCGGGGCGAAGTTATGGAGCCGGGTTGTCTTCGCTGTCACAACACGCCGGAGCAGGCCCCGGCGCACCTGGTCGAAACCTACGGGACAGAACGGAGCTACAACCGCTCACCCGGCGAAGTGGTTTCGGCCGTATCCCTACGCATCCCGCTGGAGGCCGCCTATGCCGAGGTACGCGGACACACGCTGGGGCTCTCCGCGCTGCTTGCCGTTATGCTTTTTATGTCGCTCGGCATTATCGCTCTCTGGGGCAAGCGCTGGATCTTCGACCCACTCTCCCGCATCAAGAGCAAAGCCGCCGAGATAGCCGGAGACACGAGCCATCTGGGAGATCAGATAGACGAGCCGGAGGGGCGAGAACTGGCCGAGTTGACCAGGACCTTCAACTCCATGTCCGACCAACTTCGCCGCGAACACGATCTTCTTGAGGAACGGGTGGCAAAACGAACCGAGCAGCTGAGCCGGGTCAACCGGCAGCTTCGCCGAGAGATTAAGGAACGACAGGAGGTCATCGCTCGGCTCAACGCCTCGCTCCAGGAGATCAAGACCCTCCAGGGCATTTTGCCGATTTGTTCCTATTGCAAGAATGTCCGGGACGACAAAGGTAGCTGGAAAAGGCTGGAAGCCTATATCGAAGAACACTCCGACGCCGCTTTCAGCCACGGCATCTGCCAGGAATGCGCACGCAAGCACTTCCCCGACATCGATATCGATAGCGACTGACACAACCACCAACAACCACTCGAGGGTGGTATCATCACCACCCTGTTGCAACACCATTCCCCTTCTCTTCGATTTCTCTTCCAACCATCTGTTTAGACGTGAGAAATCGGACATCACCAAACGTTCGTCTGCACCGGTTGCCATCGGCCGTACTCGACGAACTGGGTGTTGGTAGGAGGCAAAACTACCGCCTTCTACACGGCATCATCCCGGAGCGACCCGAAGAAAGGGTACCCCTCTCACAAAAAAAACTACCGTATCGTGCTGTTACAAAAAACAGCGGCATTGGCACGAGATGTGCTTATGCATCTCTGACTTAAAGGAGAGCGGGACCGGCCTGTTCGGCAACGCCATCACGAATCCCACCAATGGAGCTGGCAACATGTTCAAGAAAATGAATCTGGCAATGAAGATCGGCTGCGGTTTCGGAGCCATTATCCTGTTGTTGATCATCGTCTCCGTAGTCAGCTGGCGGGGCCTCAGCGGCGTAGCTGACGGATTTGGCGAATACCGGCGTCTGGCCCGCAACAACAATCTCTCCGCCCGCTTACAGGCCCAGACCCTGATGATGCGGATGAACATCAAGGATTACATCATCACCAACAGCGACAAAGACATCGAAGAGTACCGCAGCTTTCATACGAAAATGGAAGAGTTCCTGGCACAGGCCAAAGAGCAGATAAAAAACCCGGAACGGGCGGCCCTCATTGCCCGACAGGAAGCTGACGCAGCAACCTACGACGAGGCGTTCAAACAGGTCGTTGAACTGGTCAAAGAGCGCCACCGGCTGGTCAACGAGGAACTCATCGTCATCGGACCCGACATGGAGAAAAAATTGACCGAGGTCATGCAGTCGGCCCGCGACGAAGGCGATGTCGAAGCCGCCTACCGGGCCGGTGTCATCCTGCGCCATATGCTGCTTGGTCGCCTTTCGGTTGAGAAGTTTCTCAACA
>CAZSOA010000283.1:0-3768 GCA_964608305.1 uncultured Desulfofustis sp.
AATTGGTCAGATCCCGATCAGCACCCAGGTGAGCGCGGCTGATGCCACCCTGATCTGGGAGGTGGAATACCAGGCGTTTGGCGCGTCGTCTTTTTCACGGCAGCCGTCGGCAGCGGCGCTGACGGCGGGTGGGGGAACGGTAAAAACGAGCCGGCTTCATTTTCCGGCGCCGGGCACCTATCGGTTCCGGGTCAAGGAAGAGGGCGACAAGGCCCTGTGGAGCGGTTGGCGTACCGTGGTTGTCGGGTCGCCGCCCCCGTCGGCGCCGGCCGCCAAGTCGATGCAACTCAAGGAAAAACCGGTTTTGAAAACCGATGCGATAAAAAAAGTTGAGGGTCAACCGGCCCCGGAACAACCGGCAAAGACGCTGCAGCAACCCGAGCAGAAGAAAATCCAGCCGGTTACCATCCAGCAGCCGAAGGCACCGCTGGTCGTACCCCGGCAATAACCCGTTGCCAGGCGGCCATTGTCACGCGACCCGAGTTTTTCGATCGGCTCACCCGATCCTGTGTGACAATGGCCGGCAGGGTGCAGGCGTGCGTGTCATCAAACGGTCACGAGACGATATAGACTCCGTCGATCTTCCGGGTCGCCTTGCCGCCGAACAGGATCGCGTTGCCCTGTTTCAGTAACTTGATTTCATTGTATATGATGTCGTTCCCCCCTTGCTCGATGCGGGCCATCCGACCGTCCCACAGATGATTGCGGAGCAGGTAGGTGCCCAATGCGCTGTTGCCCGAGCCGGTTGCCGGATCTTCAAGATACCCGAATTTCGGGGCAAAGACCCTGGTGTGCGCATGGTATTCGGGACAACGCGCGGTCATCGAAAAGATCAAAACGATATCGATTTCCGTATCCAGACAAAAACGCTTCAGGATCTTTTCATCGGGAAACAGCGCTATCGTTTGCTCAAAGGTGCTGATCGGTACGATCAGGGTTCGCAACCCGGCGTCGATACAATCAATCGGCAGATCATCAGAAATCCACGCGGCATCGGTGCCGAGCGCGGCGCCGATGTCCTCCCTGGTCGCCGGCACCTCATGCCAGGTCGCTTCAGGGGCGGTGATAAAAACGGCATTGTCCGTCGCGATCCTGTTGAGTACCGGCAGGACCCCTTTGCGGTTGGTTTCAATTAAAAGCTCAGGTTTCTTGCACGGCAGTGCATCATCGCAGATGAGGTCGTAGATGGCGGCGATTGTCCCGTGCCCGCAGAAGGCGACCTCACACTCGGAAGCGTAGTAGGTGAGCTTGATATCGGCAGTATCGGAGGCGGTGCAGAAGACCACCTCGGACACAAAACCCTTATGCTCTCGGGCGATGCTCAACATGGTCTCATCAGGCAGGGTATCCTTTTCAAGGTTGAGATATGCGGCCGGGTTCCCCCGCGATTCTCCCGCGGTGAAGGCATCGACTTTGCGATACGGATAGCGTTTTATCATGTCGTTTTTTGGAGTTGAACGTACGGGTGAAAAGGATCGTTATGCCCCCGGAACGGTGGGCACAGCAAAGCATACAAACAGCGGAATTCGATCAGGGCGGTTCTGGCGGAGGCTGCATCGAGAAGGCTTGGCTGCGTTCCGCAGTCGGCGGCAGGTTCGCCCGACAACAAGCATCTGGGTTCTCAGGGAGCAATCGGATTATCATGGAAAAACAGGCCGGCACGTTCGCTGATGCGAAACCGTCTTTTCACCACGGAAAAACCTGTCCATGCCGGCTCAGATATGCCCTGGCGTCATTAATCATCCGGTCCGTCTCGGTGATGCTGTGAACGCCGTCACGGATGATTGTCTCTCCGGAATTGTCCAGCGCACCGATGAGATTGGCGATGGCCGCATTATACCGGAGAAATTCTCCCAGGTGGCGCGCCAGCTGCTCGCGCAGGAGCGGCGCCAGAGCCGGGTCATGGAACTTCCCCAGGGCAAATGCTGCGGCAGTGGCGGGCATTGGGGATGAGGTGATACGTGCCACCAGAGCACTCTTCAGTGCCGCCACGTCTTCGGGGCCGGGAGGGTCTGCAGCGAGGCGTTCATGGTACGGTTCAAGGGCCTGATAGACGGCAAAGCCGAAGCACGATGCCGCGGCAACCTCGCTTGCACCGAGGAAGGCTTCGTCCTCATTCGCTTCTATTCCCGTGATCAATTCCGCGATCAGCTCGTTCATCGATGTATTATCCCTCTTTGCTGTCAGCACGCAGTGTCTCCCGGATTTTCTGTGACAACGCCGGCCGGGAAAACGGTTTTGCTATAAAATGAACACCCTGCTTGAGTATGCCGCGCTCCGCGATAACATCTGCCGGATGCCCGGACATAAATAGAATCTTCATTGCCGGGTGCCGTTTCTTGAGCAGCTCAGCCAGTTCCTGGCCGTTCATGCCGGGCATGATGACATCGGTGAGCAACAGGTCAATGGGGGTGTCCTGCCTATCCACCAGAGCGATTGCCTCTGCTGGATTGTGTGCGGTAAGAACACTATAGCCAAGCTGGCTGAGCATCCGGGAGGCGAGTTTCAGCATTGCCTCGGCATCTTCCACCACCAGGATGGTTTCCGTTCCGCCGAGGTCGTTGCTTGTCGCGTGTCTCGGGTCTTGCCGTGTGGCTGCACCCTCGCACGCGGGCAGATAGATGGAGAATGTCGCCCCGTGGCCGGGTTCGCTGGAGACGTGGATGAAGCCGTTGTTCTGCTGGATGATGCCGAAAACGGTGGCCAACCCGAGTCCGGTTCCTTTCCCTTCTTCTTTCGTGGTATAAAACGGCTCAAACAAGTACTTCATGGTCTCCTGGTCGATGCCGGAGCCGTTGTCGCTGACGGTCAGGGTGACATAATCGCCCGGGCTGTACCCGGTGTGGGCGGCGCAGAACGCATCGTCCAGCGCGGCCATGCCGGTCTCGATGATTACCGTGCCGACGCCGCTGATCGCATCGCGGGCATTGATGCACAGATTGGCGAGCAGTTGGTCCACCTGGCTGGGGTCTATTCTGACTCGTGCCATGCCTTTTCCGGGGCGCCAGATCACCTCGATATCTTCGCCGATAAGGCGCTGCAGCATTTTCAGCATTCCTGCAATGCTGTCGTTCAGGTCGAGCACCTGCGGAGATACGGACTGTTTCCGTGCAAACGTCAGGAGTTGTCGGGTAATGTCGGTGGAGCGTCTGGCGGCGTTGAGCACCTCGGTTAGGTCTTCATGAAGCGGGTCATCTTTGGCCACCTTCAGCAGTGCAATCTCGGTATAGCCGATAATAACACTGAGGATGTTGTTGAAATCGTGGGCCACGCCACCGGCCAGCCGGCCGACCGATTCCATTTTCTGGGCCTGGACGATTTGGCTTTGCAATTGCTCGCGTTCACGGTCATGCGTGACGTGTTCGGTAATGTCGACAATGGTGGCAAAGATGCGCGGTTTTTTTTCCGCTCTTCGTTCGATGATACCCTGGTTGCGAATATGGATGGCGTGTCCGTCCTTGCGCACGATCCGATATTCGTACATCGGCAGCACGGTGCTTTCTGCGGTGAGGGCCGCCTGTAACCACTCGGCGATCCGGTCACGGTCTTCCGGATGGTGGACGTTGCTTGTAACCAGGTTGTAATCGATCGTATCTGAAGGGGAATATCCCAACAGATCATACATGCCGTGTGACCAGGTAATCTCGTTCGTTTCCAGGTCCCAGGTAAAGTCGCCCATCTTGGCCACCTGCTGGGCCCTGACCAACCGCGCCTCGCTTTCCCTGAGCGCCTCTTCGACGCTGCGGCGAACGGCTATTTCCTCGTGTA
>CAZSOA010000284.1:0-3695 GCA_964608305.1 uncultured Desulfofustis sp.
CTCGGCTTTTGATACACCGCGGCGACCGACTACGACGGTGCCGAACTGTTCTTCCTTGAGTACGGCAAGAATCTCCTGGGCGATTGAGGTTCCGAAACTGCAGCGGGCGGCGGCCCGGTCGGCAAAGGGTGACGAGCAACTGACCACGTAGCGTTCACTGATCGAGTCTGCACCAATGCCCTTGTCTTTGAGCATGGTGCGGGCTTCGCCCAGGAACCGCTGTAATAGTTCGCGCTGTTCGGCACAACATTTTTTCCAGGCTTCGTCGTCGGCGAACAGGTCTCGATCCGGGAAGCGTTCGATGCAGAGCAGTATGATCTGTACGCTGCGGTTGCCGGTCATCATGTCACCGGTATAGCTGACTGCTCGCGCTGAATTTTCTGAACCGTCCACGGCAATAAGTATCTTCTTCCAATCCATGGCATCCTCCCGAGGGTTCAATCAGAAAACGAATTATCGGAAATGACTCAGGCACGGGCGCAACTCGCTCAGCAGTTCTTCGACCCGATCATAGAAGACATACGTACCGGCCGAAAAATGCAGCAGCACATTGTTGAGTTGCTCAGGAATATACGGGAACAATTTTTTCAGGTTGCTGAGGCGATGGGGAAACATCAGCGAGTAATCTTCCGGGGTGAGCGCTGCCAGCACCGCGTTGGAAAATCCAGCTCTGGTCATGCTGTGCCTTGTGTGTTCACCTTTGCCGGTGAGAAACAGCAGAATGTTCCCCAGCCCGAAAATGTCAAGTCCGAACGGGTTTTCATGGAAATCGAAGGCATAGTCGAAATCGATCCAGCGATAACGTCCGGTTCCCGCTTCAATCCAGAGATGGTCGCGGCGGATATCTCCGTGCTTTTCGCCATGGCTGTGTAAAAAGGCGATAGCTTCGCAGGCGCCGATAAAATGGTTGAGAATTTCGGGTAGCTGCTCGAAAAAATAGTGCTCGTGGCTCGCCTCGATCTCCTCGACCAGTGTATCGAGCTGTTTGCCGCGGATGATATCGAGGATCCGCACATCGTTGCCGTTCGTATCGTGGATCGATGTACCCTGCATAAAACGGGTATCCCCGGAAACCAGCTCGAGTATCCGGGCTTCTTTTCGTGGGCTGCGGTGACAGAGAATCTCAAAATCACCGATCTTCAATGGGAAGGTTTCATAGAAGACCAGTTTGAGGATTTTGCGTTCGCCCGTTTCCAATTCCGCGCAACGCTTCACCCAATATTTCGGGTCTTCCATGCCGAAGCGGCGCTCGGCCTCGTCGCGCAGCACCAGATAATGTTTGCCGCCGATGGCGATGACATCGCCGTGGCCGATGCCCATGAATTCCGAGGTGTCCTCGATCAGCCGGCCGCAGCGCTTCTGCGGAAAATGCGAAGCGTAACGGGCCACCAGCTCACGAACGATTTTTCTGCCTTGGTCGCTCATCAGAACCCCTCCGTACTAAACAGATAGCATTTCCGGGTCGGAGAAAGCAAGCAGGATTGTCCCCTCCTTGTCGCCGCTGCCATGTGCGTGGCAGCGGCTAACCGAATTGCCGGTTGTTATCGAAACAGCAGGGTACCGAAAGCATCGGGCCTATGGAAATCGGGCTGTGGGGCGGCTACCGGTGCCCAGGTCAGCCAGTGCGGTTGCGACGTCTGGTCGGCGCATTTATAGAAATTGGCACGCCAGACGGTTCCGGGTTGCGGTGTCGAAACCGGGCAGTAGCGGCCGAGCAGGGCGAATGGGATCGAATAACCGACCGTCCAGACGATCGGCCCCGGCTGTTCGGGATCGACCGTGCGCGGCAATGAGTGAGACGGAGCCAGGGCGTCGCAGTCGGCTGCTGGGATTTCGATATGAGGAATCCTCGTGCCGTGCGGGTGAAAATGAAAGAGCATCCAGCCGCCGCAATTGACCTCGATATTGAAATAGCCGGCAGCCGGATCGTCACCAGGGGTGAAGAACCATTCGACGCAGCTATCCCGGCAGACGGGTTGCTGATGGCCGGTGGCCGTTGCCCGGATAAAGCAATCCGTCACCCGGAACAGGAGCGTGATCGCCGTTGTGTCATAGGCAATCTTGAAGCGTGTCTCCACGGCGTGCGCCGGGCGTTTGCCCATGAAGTGTCCGACGGTCTCGGCGAAGACTTCGTGCCACGGCGGTTTGTCCCAGAAAACGCCGTCTGCGGTCGGGTTAATCAGCCGTGGCACGGAGAGGATCATGGGGTGGTTCATGAATCAGCGACGACGGAGAACAAAGAACTCGTAGGCATAATAATCGCTATAGCGGCGATGCAATTCGGGCTCCATGGCAAGTTGATCGAGCAGTGCGACTGCCTCGGCATCGGCGCGGTAGCTGGGGCGCAGCTCGTTGATCCGACGCTCCATCGGGGTGTAGAAGTCGGTCCACCAGGCCTCATCCGGCAGCGGAAAATGGTCGATCAACTCGTATTCGGTCGTGGCGATAATCGCCAGCAGGTCGGTTACCCCGCCCATGGTCGGGTAATCCTGCTTGAAACCGGCCATGATTGATGGAGGCGGGTCATCCTTGCGCCAGACAGCGTCGGTAAAGACGAAATAACCGCCCGGACGCAGCAGCGAGTGATAATAACGGAGTGCGTGGTCGATACCGATGTTGTAAAGAGCGCCTTCGGACCAGATCAGATCAAAATGCGTTGGTGGCAGCTGCAACTCGACCATATCACCGACCAGCGGTTGGATACGCCGACCAAGACCGAGCTCGGCAACAATAGCGGCAAGTCGCTTGATGCTCGGGGCATGGCTGTCAACGGCGGTGATTACGCCTGTCGTCAGCGTGGCCAGGTGGAGCGTCTGGCCGCCGACGCCGCAGCCGAGATCGAGAATGGTCGGCCCCGGGGGAAGGTCGCGGCAGAGGTCGAGTGCCTTTCGGGCGCTGGCCAGATCCCCCGGCCCTTGTCGAGGCAGGGCCTCATAGACTGCAAAAAACAACTCCTGGAATCGTGGTGTCGGCTCATCCATCAGACGGTCTCGGCGGTGGTGTGCTTGCGTACTATCGTTTGCCGGCCGCAGCGATTACCGGCCGCAGGGGAAAGGTTTTATCGCCGCCGCTCCGATTTTCCGGTCGGTAATCCGGAGCTTCGCAGCGGATTTCGCAAATGGTACCGGCATCGACGACAACGGTGCTTATCGTTAAACCGGTGTGCATTATACCAGATTTGCCGGGTAGCGCAGTGGAGAATGACACACCGTTACCCGAGTTCACGGTACCCCGGGGGAAGCCGCCTCGCAGGCCGTGGCAGGCATGATACCGTTACACACTATCGGTGAATGATGGATTCAACTCGTTATATCGTGGTGGGAACCTTGTTTGACGGATGCGACACCAAAGCTCGGCGCAATGTGTATCTGGCCGTGACCAACGGAGTCCTGTCCGCCACCGGTTCAATAGCGGACCTTCCGCGTGTTGCCGCCGCTGCCGTCGAGGATTTGTCGCACGCCACGGTAGTGCCGGCCTTTGTCGATTGCAGTGTCTTTCTGTCCCGGTCGCCGTCGGTGGATGATCGGTTCCGGCGAGTGGCGGAGGAGGGTGATCTCGAGCACCGGCTTGCCATGGTAATGCGGCATATCGACTACTGCCTCGCACATGGTGTGCTGGGGGTGGCTGATAACGATGATCTCACCACGTTGTTGACCCGAATCAGACGGCGGGCCGAGCGGTCGCGTCACCTGGAG
>CAZSOA010000285.1:0-3676 GCA_964608305.1 uncultured Desulfofustis sp.
TGCTTGTGACCGGCTCCCCATCGGCGGTATGCTGGAAACCGGCATTGATCCTGATTTCTTGACGGTTCGAACGGCTCCGATGACTTTTGCAGACAACCCGCCGCTCATGAGCAACGCACCCCCGCCCCTCATACGGGCATGCACCGGTTGTTACTCGCATGCCGCTACCCGGTACGCCATCAGCATTGCCACCCACCTAACTCCCAAGGACAGACCATGAACGATACCAACCACCTCAGATCCACTATCCTCGCGACCCGGGATCGTCTCAGCGAAGCTGAAAGAACGGTTAAAAGCGATGCAATTCGCAGCAGATTGCTTGCGTTGGAAGAGATCGCGTCCGCTGCGGCAATCTGTGTCTATGTCAGCTTTCGCAGCGAGGTGCAAACCATGCCAATCATCCGTGCCTTGCTTGCGCGTGGCAAACACGTCACGGTGCCGCTTACGAGAGTGCGGGAGCGACGACTCGACATCATCACGATCACCGACCCTGAACGAGATCTGGTGCCCGGCTATTGCGGCATCCCCGAGCCGCGGAAGGCATTGTTGCCGCAGCGACTCGTACCCCCTGCAGCGCTTGACCAGATCATCCTGCCGGGTTCGGTGTTTGATCAACACGGCGGCCGCTTTGGTTACGGCGGCGGCTATTACGATCGCCTGCTCGCCCAGGTCCCGACAGCCGGGCGCATTGCGCTGGCCTTTGCCCTGCAGGTTGTCGAGCACCTGCCACTGGCTGAACACGACGAACCGGTCGACCGGATCGTCACCGAAGATCGCGTAATTTCCGGTTCTCGCAAGCAATCGGCACGATCGTGAGCTTCAACCACTCTGGACTTTGCCTTCACGTTTATTGATAAGGTGTCCATCGTCTTGCAAAGACCGGAGGACCACTCCACTCTTACAGCCCAGATACTTGAAATAAAAGGACAAAAAAATATCTCACAGCCCGCCCGAGACGATTTTTGAGCACCATTTCCCCGGCCTGATCAGTGTTGCAAGAGAATTGACTTTTACCACCTCCGCCGGTAGAGTCGATCTTGTTTTCCGGTCTTTGACCGCGAAAGCCGGCACGATCTGACAAGGCCCGGTTTTTTGATACTCTTTTCAATCGGCAGGTACACCTTGACAGAATTTTCGGACACAAATCCGAGCAGCTTGCACGGATGCCCGTCTTCATCTTCAGCCGTGCCGACCCTCGGCTCCGGCAGCACTCACCGGGCACCCGATGCTTGGCGAGCAGTCCCATTGTTGCACCAAGCGCCCGTCCCGTTGCTATTTACGCGAACAGCAATTCGAAAGACTGTATTTTCCGGGAGGTGACCAGACTCAGATAAGGCCGGCCCAGCTCGAGGACGACGCTGCGCGCGCTTTTGCTATGCGCCAGGTGAAGCCCGTGTCCGACTGACGCCAAACGCAACAATCACAACCGGGAGCCCCGGAGCAACCACACAGTGCGGGAACGTTTATGAAGATCCTCGTTACGCTATCCCTTGTCATTTTCGCTATCGGCGTCGTCTACCGCTGGCGTATCTGGTTCACTCACGGTATCGGGCCGGCCGGCCAGACGCCCCCAGCGGCTGCCCGCCTTTCGGCAGCCGTACGTGGTGTTTTTGCAACCCTGTTCAGCGGCAAGATACTTGCCGTCGGTACGGCATTGTTGCGTGACGTGTTGCTGCAGAAACGATTGCTCGATGCAAGTATCCGGCGCTGGGTCGCCCACACGCTGATCCTTGTCGGTTTCATTGCGCTGCTGTTCATGCACGGACTCGGCGTCAGTGTCAGCGACTATTTTTTCCGTGGGTATTACGCAACGCTGCAACCCTATCTCAGCCTGCGCAACCTCTTCGGCCTGCTTGTGGTAATCGGCCTGGCCATTGCCGTGTATCGCCGGTTGACGGACAAACCGCAGCGCGTCAAAAGCGCTGCAAGCGACTGGCAGGCCTTGGCTTTTGTAGCGGCCATCGTCATCAGTGGTTTTCTGCTCGAAGGCGCGAAGATTTCATCGTACACGGCCTTCGCCGAGATGGTCGTCGATTTCGGTGACGTTGCCGACGACGAAGAAGAATTGGCCCTGGAAACCTATTGGGCCGCCGAGGAAGGGCTGTTTTCGCCAAACGCCGTCAGACCATACGACCCGGCGCTGGTCGAGGCCGGCCGGGAAATCAGCTCCCGCAGCTGTACTGAATGTCATGCACCGGCCTCCGGGGCGTTCATCAGTTTCAGCCTGGCCAAGGTCTTCGGCCCGCTCTTCCACGCCCTGGGGGACGGCAGGATCGTCGCAATGCTGTTCTGGCTGCACGTTCTGACCTGTCTTGCGTTTCTTGCCTGGCTGCCGTTCAGTAAAATGTTCCATGTGATCGCCGTTCCCGTCTCGCTGCTGGTCAACGGAGTGCTCGGATTCAAAAAAGATCCGGCCGAGCCGGCGAACACCCTCAATCGCCAGATGGTCGGCCTGTCGGCCTGCACCCATTGCGGCGCCTGCAGCGAACTCTGCTCGTCGCTGATGTTTTACGAGTCGTTCCAAAACGATTTCATTCTCCCGTCGGAAAAAGTACAACTCTTAAAAAAGGTCGCCGCCGGAGAGCAGGTTGATCAAAAAACACTCGACCATCTGCAGAAGGGCCTCTACATCTGCACCAGTTGCGACCGCTGTTCAACGGTCTGCCCGTCGGGCATCAATCTCCGCGAGCTGTTCGTCAGTTCCCGGTATCACCTGTTAAACCGCGGCATTCCGGAAACGTCGCTGCTCAGTCATTTCTCATTCCCGCTGGCAATTGCCCGACGATTCGTCGACGAGCACCTGCAGGCGGTACAAAAACTCAACTCCCTGCTCAAGGAACGGTTTCGCAGCCTGACGGATCTTGCCAGCCTGACGCCTGCCACACCGGTCGCCGTCGGCACCAACAGCTATCGCAGCTGCTATTCGTGCCAGCGCTGTACCAATATCTGCCCGGTAGTCCGGCTCTACGATAACCCTGCCGAGCACCTGGATCTATTGCCGCACCAGATCATTTACAGCCTCGGTATCGGCAACAAGGAGCTGGCGATGGGAGCGCGGATGATCTGGAGTTGCTCGACCTGCTACCTCTGCCAGGAGCACTGCCCCAACCAGGTTGCGCTGACCGACATCTTCTACCGACTGAAAAATACGGCCATCAAAGACATCGAACCGGGAGGCAACGCATGAAACTGGCATTTTTCCAGGGCTGTAACATCCCGATCCGCATCGAGCAATACGCCGTTTCAACCACCGCGGTTCTGCAGAAATTTGGCATTGAGCTGGAGATTGTTCCCGCGTTTACCTGTTGCGGCTATCCGGTCCGTAACGTCGACGAAACCGCCTATTTCCTACCGTCGGTACGCAATCTCGCCATTGCCGAGAAAAAAGGGCTCGACGTGATGGTCATCTGCAACTGCTGCTTTGCCAGCCTGCAGAAGGCCAAAAGTATGCTCGCCGACAATCCGACCCTCAAACATGAGATCAATACACTGCTCGCAAAGGACGACCTGATGTACAACGGCACCGCCGAGGTTAAGCATTTTCTCACGGTGCTGCACGACGACATCGGCGAAGAGACGATCAAAAAGCAGCTGGTGTATCAATACAACGATCTGAATCTGGCGGTGATTATCGGCTGTCACCTCCTCAGGCCCCGGGAGGTTACCCGCTTTGATG
>CAZSOA010000286.1:0-3668 GCA_964608305.1 uncultured Desulfofustis sp.
ACTATCAATTTTATATATCTTTAATTTGTGCCACTCACTCGGGATATCTGGCGTCTTCCAGGTCTGGTGCAGTATGCGCGGGATTTTCAGGGTGCTGAGTGTCATAGGCGGCAGATGAAAAGGGAGGCAATATGTTCAAAAGGCGTCCAATGGCCAGCTTGTATATTATTGTACGTTCATTTTCCACGCTGGCAAGCCGATCGATTCTGAATTCGTGACTCGCCATGAATCATGGAGTACACTTTTTTACAGAAATGATCAGAGTCTGATCAGCGCAGCAGCGCGATTGATGCTGGTTACGAGTGGGGCGGGTGCTGTGCGGAAACCGGGACTGCTGAATTGTGGCAAAGGAGCACGGTTCCGGCAGAACCTGCGTGGGGACGGTTGTTGATCAATAATTGGTTCAAGAGAGGATGGTATGCCTGACAAGTTCATCTTGACTGCATTCAGCAAGGACCGGCCGGGTATCGTCGCCGATATTACCCAGGTTATCTATGAAAACAACTGCAATCTTGAAGAGTCGGCGATGGCCAATCTGGCAGGCGAGTTTGCCCTGATTTTTCTCTTCTCGCCATTGTCCGGCAACAGCGGCGACAACCTGGAGGAGACGCTGAACAGAGAATGCCGCCGCCTTGAGCGCGACAAAGGGATAACTGCGTTTCTCCGGCCGGTCGGACCGGTAACGGCAACAGCGGAGCAACAAGGCTCGGATGCCTGTACGATCACGGTCGAAGGCCTCGATCATGCCGGGATTGTCTACAAGATCAGCCGTTTTCTTGCGGATAATCAAATTAATATCAGCAGTCTGAACTCGGTGGTGCAATCGTCGCCGGAGAGCGGTGCACCCATGTACCGAATGCGCATTGAGGTGCAGATTCCCAAGGGTTCCAGTCGCGAGGAGATAGAAAAAGGGTTGCATCGGATCGGAGACGAGTTGCTGGTGGATATTGCGATTGACTAACGTGTTCATCGATACCGGAGCGGAGATGTGACATGCCGGGCCAGGGAGTGGGTAACGATGACAAATCGGCATGACGACCTGTCGGCAAACTCTTTTACAGCCGCGAAGATGCCATTACCAAGGTCTTCGGTGTGGTTATGCGCGATCTTTCCATCGTCTTGGCTATTGCCATGACGGCCTTCGGTCGGGACGGTTCGACGATCGCCCTGCCGGTTGTTCACGATGTGGCCTCGGCCAGTTCCAAACCGGCCGGGAAGATCTCCGAAAGATTTTCATGCCTCGTTGTAGCTTTCAGTCATGGGGGCTAGAAGCGACGGGGCCACCTGGTCATTGGGAGAAACTGGTAGCACAGTGCACTTTGTGGTTCATGAATTTTGTTTGGTAAAGCCAGTGCGCTAACGGGTTATTGGCTTTGTGTTGCCCTGATTATTGCCACAAAAATCTTGACATCCATCTCTGCAAATGGCTACATTGTGTTGGTCTTACCAGTTTTACAAGATGGCAAGAAGAGATTCGTTGCCCCCTTGTTTTGCCTATGTTCATTCATTTCTGGAATTGCCATGTTCCTGTGAGGGGATCTCTATGAATAATAAAAACTGGCCCACGTTTGATGACGTGGTTGCCGCCCACGAGCGGATCAGCCCCTATATTCACCGGACACCGATTCTGACGTCGAGCTGCTTGAATGCATTGACCGGAGCACAATTATTTTTCAAATGTGAGAATTTCCAGAAGGCGGGTGCGTTTAAGGTGCGTGGCGCCTGCAATGCAGTTTTCGGGCTTGCTGATGAGCGAGCCGCCATCGGGGTTGCCACTCATTCCTCCGGCAATCATGCCCTGTCGCTATCTTACGCAGCGGGCCGGCGGGGCATACCGTGTCATGTGGTCATGCCGCGGACCGCGCCCCAGGCCAAAAAAGATGCGGTGCTTGGCTATGGCGGCAGCATCACCGAATGCGAGCCGTCGACCTCGAGCCGGGAAGAGGTGTTTGCCGCCGTCCAGGCGAAAACCGGCGCCGAGTTCGTCCATCCCTATAACGACCTGCGGGTGATCGTCGGCCAGGCCACCTGCTCGCGCGAACTTGTTGAGCAGGTTGGGGATCTCGACGCCATCGTTGCTCCGATCGGCGGTGGCGGAATGGTATCGGGCACCTGCCTGACCATCAGTTCGATCGCACCGGGAATCAAAATCTACGCTGCCGAGCCGGAACAGGCCGACGACGCCTATCGAAGTTTCAGAGCCGGCCGGATCATCGCCGACGATGCGCCGGAAACGGTTGCCGACGGACTCAAGGTGCCTTTGAAGGAAAATACCTGGCACTTTGTCTCGAACTATGTGACCGATATCCTGACTGCCTCGGAAACCGAGATCATCGAAGCGATGAAGCTTACCTGGAAACGCATGAAAATCGTGATGGAGGCCAGTTCCGCCGTACCGCTGGCCATCATCATCAAGAACCCCGAGGTGTTTCGCGGCAAGCGGATCGGGGTCATTATCACCGGCGGCAACGTCGACCTCGATACGTTGCCGTGGCTCTAACGGGAGAACCTGAACATGGAAATAAAACTCGATAATCTTGAAATCGGCTATGATGTGCCGGCACTGCCCGGCATGGACGAGGCCGATATTCAGACCCCTTGCCTGATCCTCGATCTTGATGCACTGGAACGGAATATCAAAAAAATGGGTGATTTCGCCAAGGCTCACGGCATGCGTCACCGGGTCCACGGCAAGATGCACAAGTCGGTCGACGTGATGAAACTGCAGGAACGTCTGGGCGGTGCCTGCGGCGTCTGCTGCCAGAAGGTCTCCGAGGCCGAGGTGTTTGCCCGGGCCGGCATCAAGGACATCCTTGTGTCGAACCAAGTCTGCGATCCGGTCAAGATCGATCGTCTGGCGCGGTTGCCGAAGCTTGGCGCCCGGACGATCTGCTGCGTTGACGATCGTGGTAACGTCGCCGATTTATCGGCGGCTGCCGTCAAGCACGGTACCGAAATCGAATGCCTGGTTGAAATCGACTGCGGCGCCGGCCGCTGCGGGGTGACCGACATCCCGACCGTGGTTGAGATCGCCACGGCGATTGCTGCCGCCCCCGGATTGAAATTTTCCGGTATTCAAGCGTATCAGGGAGCGATGCAGCATCTCGACAGCTACGAGGAGCGTCAGGCCAAGATCGAGATTGCGGTCGCGCTTGTCAAGGACGCGGTCGAGGCGTTGAAAGCCGTCGGGCTCGAATGCGATATCGTCGGCGGTGGCGGCACCGGCTCCTACTACTTCGAGTCGACCTCAGGGGTCTACAACGAACTCCAGTGCGGTTCTTATGCCTTCATGGACGCCGATTACGGGCGGATTCTCGACAAGGACGGCAAGCGGATCGATCAGGGCGAATGGGAAAACGCGTTGTTTATCCTGACCAGTGTGATGAGTCACGCCAAGGCCGACAAGGCGATTGTCGACGCCGGGCTCAAGGCGCAATCCGTCGACAGCGGGCTGCCGCTTGTTTTCGGGCGCGAAGACGTCTCCTACGTGAAGTGTTCCGATGAACATGGCGTGGTCACGGATCCCCAGGGGGTGCTCAAGATCAACGACAAGCTGAAACTGGTTCCCGGCCATTGTGACCCGACCTGCAACGTGCATGATTGGTATGTCGGTGTCCGTAACGGCAAGGTCGAGTGCCTCTGGCCGGTCTCAGCACGGGGGAAGGCAT
>CAZSOA010000287.1:0-3643 GCA_964608305.1 uncultured Desulfofustis sp.
GGATCTGCGGTGGATGCGTGACCGTCTGCCCCAGGTCTATCGTCGGACGCTCTGTGCGACACGACCGGATCGACTCTGTTGATAACCACATCGCGGAGCATCGTCATGAACAATCCGTTGCGGATACTGTTTCTCTGTACCGGCAATTCCTGCCGTTCGCAGATGGCTGAAGGCTGGGCCAATTATTTGTTTCCCGGCATGATCGAGGCCCATTCCGCGGGAATCGAAACCCATGGGCTCAATGAACGGGCGGTCCGGGTGATGGCGGAGGCCGGAGTCGACATCTCCGCGCATCGATCGAAGCACGTCGACGAGCTGGCAGACCGGCACTTTGATTACGTGTTCACGGTCTGTGATCATGCCCATGAATCGTGCCCGCTCTTTCCGGGCGGAACGAAGATCATCCATGCCGGTTTCCCGGATCCGCCCCGCCTGGCAAAAGAGGTAGCTCAGCAAGGCGGCGACGAACAGGCGCAGGTGGCTTGTTATCGACTGGTTCGCGATCAGATCAAGGCGTACATCAAGCGGTTGCCAAGCATTCTCGAAGCACGTTGAACTGATGACGCCGCAGACGCGCCGAGGTGCTTATCGGCAGCATCGCTGCTCCGGCGCTTGCGGTGTGGGTGAACCAACCGGAAAAACAGAAAAAGAGGGATACTATGGAGAACCAGCACACCGAGCTTGCCGAACGAAGAATGTCGAGCCTATTTGAGCGTTACCTGACCGTCTGGGTGGGACTGTGCATCATCGGCGGGATACTGCTCGGCACCTGGGCCCCTGATCTGGCAAAAACGCTTGATAATATGGCCATCACCGTCAACGGTGCACCGGTGGTGTCGATTCCGATCGCCATCTGCCTGTTTTTCATGATGTACCCGATCATGGTCAAGATCGATTTCGGCGGTGTCGTCCGGGCCGGCAAGAGTGGGAAACCGGTACTGCTCACGCTGTTTATCAACTGGGCGATCAAACCCTTTACCATGTATGCGATTTCCCTGTTGTTTCTCGGTGTTATCTTTCGTGGTCTGATCGGCGCCGAGGCGATGGATCTGATCAAGATGCCGTTCGGCCTCGATCTGCCGGTGGGCGCCCAGCACGGGGCGGGAACGGTGGTCCTGCACGAGGGGATCAAGATGCTTGAGGTGCCGCTCTGGCGCAGTTATTTCGCCGGTTGCATCCTGCTCGGTATCGCTCCGTGTACGGCGATGGTGCTGGTCTGGGGCTACCTGTCCCGCGGCAATGATGGGTTGACCCTGGTCATGGTGGCCATCAACTCTCTTGTCATGCTGCTGCTCTACGGCGTGCTCGGCGGGTTTCTGCTCGGCGTCGGTCGCCTGCCCATCCCCTGGCAGGCCCTGCTGCTTTCGGTGGGCATCTATGTGGCACTGCCGCTCGTGGCCGGTTATTTCTCGCGCACCTGGCTCATCAGAACCAAAGGCGAAACCTGGTTCAAGGAGAAGTTCCTCCATGTACTCACCCCGATCACCATCACCGCCCTGCTGATCACCCTCGTGCTGCTGTTCAGCTTCAAGGGTGAGGTGATTCTCGCCAACCCGCTGACCATTGTCTGGATTTCCGTGCCGCTTTTTCTGCAGACCGTTCTGATCTTCATCATCGGTTACGGGGCCGCGCGCCTGTTGCGGCTCAGCTATCAGGACGCCGCACCGGCGGCGATGATCGGTGCCTCGAATCATTTCGAGGTGGCCATTGCCACCGCGGTCATGCTCTTCGGCCTTTCTTCAGGTGCCGCGTTGGCGACGGTGGTCGGGGTGTTGATCGAGGTGCCGGTGATGTTGCTGCTCGTAAAGTTCTGTCTCAAGACGCAACACTGGTTTAGTCGGTAGAAAAGGCAGGGCAGGTGAGTCGTCGGCGGGGGTCAGGTATCGCAATAACCGGGCTCTCCCACCCGTTGTTCCGACAAGAGGGGATAGGTCAATGATAAAACCTGCTCGGGACAGAAGGCTGTACACAGTCCGCAGGCAGTACAGAGTCGGCCGTCGAACATGAGCTGTTCGACGGCACCCTCATCGTCAAGCACAAGCGCTCCGGTTGGGCAGATTCCCGAGCAGCGGGGACATGGTTCGCAGTGCTTGCTGCGCCTCAGTCGGGGAAAGCAGGTGGTTCTCAGCAGTTCGCGTCTTTCTGCGTCGATTCGTTCCCAGAGTTTCAGGAACAACCGCCGCCGCCGGGGAATCCGGCGGCGGTTGTCGATTGGTTCCTGCTCGTCCGGTAGACCGCTGCCGATTCCTGCTCCTGAAGGCGTGTTCATGTTCTTTAAAGCGTCGAAAAAATCACGCCGTGAGCCGGTCGTGCCATCAGAGGCGGCGGAGTATTCCTCCAGGAAGGTGATAGTTGTGCGCGACGCGGACCCGAGCAATTGTTGCAGTCGTTTCAGCGTGTCGACACCGGCGGCAGCGCTCCGGCTGTTTACACAGGTCTTGCATGCGGCTGTGTTGAAGCGGACAACCGGCGGTCCCAGCAGAACGATGGCGAGTAATGCTTCGTCAGTGAATTGTCCGAGACAGTGGACGGTATGCTCTTCAGTCTGCATTCGTGGTTGCCGGATACAGGAGATGAGAAGGCTGTCTCTGCCGACCAGGGTGTTGATGAGATCGTGTCCGCCATGAACAGGCAGCAGCGCGTCGTTGGGACAGACGGCGGTGCAACGCATGCATGACGAACAGGCAGCCTGATTCACAGCTAGGATGCCGTCTGCCAGTTCCAGTGCCCGTTGCGGACAGTTGTCGATGCAGCGGCGGCATCCGCAGGAATGCCACCGCTGCCAGAGGCATCTGTCGACAGCGAGGGATGGCGGAGGAAACGGTTCCGTCACCGTGATGGTATGAAAAAACTTCACTATAGGGCCTGTTGCAGTCTCGTTGAACTGTTTATCAAGCTGCGCCTCAAACAGTGACAGCCTGCCGGCGGAGTCAGTGCGAAAAAACTGCGGACAACATGCACGACCGTGTTCCGGCAACTCACAGGCCGGCGGCGACGAAATCGGCAGTCAACCCGGTCAACAAGGCGTAAAAACGGCTTTTCCCCGAATCCTGGACGGCGTCGGCAAACGGACGCAACCAGGGGATGACCAAGGTCTCACTGAATATTTCCAGCGCAGCGAGCTTTTGCTCGTCGGCCGGCTCTGCGCAGGACAGAAAGTGCATGAACTCCAGTTCGATGGCGATATGGTCGGCGACCTCCTTGGCCGTCACCGCCAACTGGAACCGATCGTAGAACCGTTGCACCGCAGCGGTGCTCTCTCCCATCATTTTCCTGCCGTCCTCCAGATAGATGGAGCCGTACGGCAGCACCGTCCGGTCGATGGCGGTGACGAAAAGGCCGGTGTACTCGATCTTTCGCTCGGCTACGGCGTCCGGCGTTGCGCCGAACGCCGTCAGCAATTCCTGCGAGCGCTCCAGAAATTCGGGAAAATGGAGGCCGCTCTGGCCCACCAGGTTCGTGAGAATATCCCTGGTTTCTTCTTCCGGTTCGAAAAAGCAGACCGAAAGGAGCCGATAGATGACTCCCCTGGCCGGCAGGTCGGTCTGCAGTGTCAGGCTAGACACGGGTAAACTCCCGAATATAAAAAACTTTCGGTTTTGTGCCCAGTTCGCCTTTGAGAACCTTGGGCGGGTATTTTTTC
>CAZSOA010000288.1:0-3630 GCA_964608305.1 uncultured Desulfofustis sp.
TTGGCTTTCCGGTTGAGATGAATTGCCAGGCTGGGCAGGCAAACCACCGGTTTGACCAGATCGACCAGGGCCGAACCGGTGGCGCCGTCCGCTGATTGATAGCAAACCCGGCCGGCCAAAGATAGATTCCTGTCGAACCAGGAATTGAGCAGGGCGCCGCCGTATGGCTCGACCGCCGCCCGGAGATAAGATGACGCACCCGTTCGCAGATTTGGTTTGATCTGCAAGCTTGGGCTGTCGGTGTGTGCCCCGATGATACGCAGCCCTTCGGTCAACGGCGTGGACCGGCTCAGTGACAGCGCGATCAAGGCGCCATGACGAACGATAAACGCCTTGTCGCCCTGCTGCAGATTCCACGGTTGCCCTTCTGAAAGTTCGAAAAAACCCGCCGTAACAAGACGTCGCTGCAACTGGTCGGTGGCGTGAAAGGCTGTCGGGCTGGAGCTTAGAAAAGAAAATAGGGAAGCAAGCAACGGGTCGGTCTGCATGACAGCCTCGATCACCAGGGGTGAACTACAAGAGTTCGTTGACGGAGCGATAGGTTTCGATGGCGCGCATGCGTCTGTTGCTCAGAATCTCACCGTGCATCTGCCGGTCTATAAGGCCATCAGGAGCAGCCGCGGATCGGTTGCCGCCTTGAGTTTCTGAAGCGGCAAGACGCAATTGCTGTTGCGCCTCGGCCAGTCTCATGCTTGCCTGCGCGGCAATCTGCCGATCGGCCGCTGACGGATTGGCGGGTGCCAGTGCTGCCTGCCGTACCGCTTGCATCTTGACAATGGTTGCCTCGGGTGTGGCTTCCCGGCTGATATCAATGGCTACTTCACCACCGACGGCATAGAGTCTGCCGTCCGGGCCCCGTTGATAGACAAACGAGGCGCCACCTCGAGCGTATGGGCCGGCAGCGGCGAGGTGGGCCTGTTCGTGTGCCCGCACTTCCCGATCGCGAACCTGAAGCTCCCGCAACAGTATTTGATCGACCATGTTTTTCTGGTCTACCGCGGTCGGGCGACGCCCCTGCGCGGCAATCTCGTTGGGGTTTCTGAGCGGCGAGTACGGCGCTTGATCGGTTGGCCGAGCCGTGGTCTCCGCTTGCCGGTCGGCACTCGATTGCCGTGACGCGGATGGGTTTGTGATGATCCCGGGTGCACCGGCATACCGTTGGTACATTCCGGAAACAAAGGCGGGTGAGATGCTGGTCATATCACCTGTGCAGTGCTGCTGATGGCCCGCGTGCAGTACGTTACCATCGATTACGGATATCGTTCCTGCAATTCGTACAAGGTGTCAAGGTAACGGTTGCGCAGCCGTAAATCGATCGTGCTTGTCTCGATCTCTTCTACCAGGCTATCGACTGCCGGCCTGAGTTCGATGCCGAACTTGTTGCGCCCTTCGCGATTGGCCTGGTCGATGGTCAGAATGGCGTAATAACTGACAACCATGCGCGACATCGAGTCCCGGCGGAACAGATAGAGGCGCCCCCCCATGGTGTTCAGGAAGAAGCCGGCATACTGATAGAGCGGCTCGGCTTCGATGCTCAGATTAAATTGATCGCGAAGACAATCCGGAGCGAAGGTGAGGGTATGAAAATCAGCCAAGACCTGTTCGAAGGTGTCTTTTTCCCGATCCAGGATACCTTTGAGTACAAAGATATTTTTCTTGCCAAGTATCCGGAAAAAATGAGCGGTATTCTGGAGGATGGTGAAAAGATCGTCGGTCTCTCCCGTGACCACCGGGGGGTTATCCAGCAGTCGCTGGATCAATTGCGGGAAATAGATGCGACCGGGTTCTTCCAATTCGAATTGCTGCATATACGCTCGTGTATCAAGCGTATCAAAAAATGTGGAGACGGTGGCCGAAAGCTGCTCACAGTGCCGTTGCGCCCGATCGACGCTGGCGATGGCTTCGTCCGGTCCGGCGCCTGGCGATTGGTCAAGTGGTGCGATGGTCGGCAAACCCGGCCCCCCATCCGCCTCTTTGTCTGGTGCGTCGGCGGGAACCCGGATGCCGTCGGTACCTCCATCCGGTGCAGCGGTTTCCTGCGCTTCATCTTCGATTACCGCTGCGGGTTGCGGTTGCTCAATGGCGTCTGACCGAACAGGCTCGGAAACGGTGACCGGCTGATCGCCGGAATCCGAAACGATTGAGCGGAAGAGATCGGGAGAGAGGAGAAAAACAATGCCGATACCGAGAATGACCAGAACCAGCAGGACAATGATGATGAGCCCAGGGTTTTTCCCGGCACGTCGTTTCGGTAAAGGAGCTTGTTGCTGGTCGGTCATAGTGATGTTTCAGCAAGAAGACGGAAGTGCTATCAGTGTCAAGCTGTTCGTCACCGACTATACCGTTTCTCAGCTCAGAAGTCACGAACGAATTCCGCCTCGGATAGTTGACTGAAAACCTTGACTATCAGGAGGTTATCGGTCTTGATCGGGCGTATCGAATGTTTTGCGAGCGCCGGCCGATCCGCCCTTTTCTCCTTGACTGAATTGCTTGAAAACACTATGCTAGTCGCCTGTTGAAATGTCGTCACAGCACAGCCTTGTGCGAACTGTCCGGATGCTTTTGTTAAGACTGTTTGGCAAAAGGCGTGTTGGCTGAAGCAAGGCGACGAAGCATTACAATCGGCGTACAAATCCGGACGGGCCAAGGCACTGGGTTGATCCGGTTTGTTTATTTCACGCAGTTTATCGCATCTGAAACAGAACTTCATTTTTGGAGGAAACACCATGACGATTTGCGTAGTAGGCCATTCGAGCCCCGACACCGATTCCGTGACCTCAGCCATCGCTTATGCCGAATTGCTGAAAGCCCAGGGCAAAGATGCCAAGGCTTGTATGCAATGCGCCGCTGACGGCCTCAATCCTGAATCCAAGCTTATTGTCGAGCGGTTTGGTCTGCCGATGCCTGAGCAGATCAGCGACGCAGCCGGCAAGCAGGTAGCGCTGGTTGACTTCAGTGATCTGGCCCAAGGCCCGGCGAATCTGGCTCAGGCTGAAGTCGTTGCCATCGTTGATCACCACAAGATTGGTGACGTTACCACCAATAACCCGATTCTTTTCCGGGCTGAACCGGTCGGCTGCACCGGTACCGTGCTGAACAAAATGTTCAAGGATGCCGGGGTTGCAATCCCGAAGCATATCGCCGGTGGCATGCTGGCGGCAATTCTCAGCGATACCGTCAACTTCAAGTCGCCGACCTGCACCGACGATGATAAAGCCGCCGTAGCCGAACTCAAGACAGTCGCCGGTGTTGCCGACACCGACGGGTTGTTCATGGATATGCTCAAGGCCAAGTCCGCCGTTGACGGCGTACCGGCCAAAGACCTGCTGTTCCGCGACTATAAAGACTTCGATATGAAAGGCAATAAAGTTGGCGTCGGCCAGCTGGAGCTTGCCACCATCGACCAGGTCGCCACTGTTCGCGGTGAGTTGCTCAAGGCCATGGAAGCAGTTAAGGCAGAAGGTCGTCACAGCGTTCTACTGATGCTGACCGACGTCGTCAAGGAGGGCACCGACCTCGTCGTCCTGTCGGACGATCCCGCTTTGATCGAAAAAGCCTTCGGCGGGAAGCTGGCAAACAACTCCATGTGGATCGACGGCATGATGAGCCGGAAAAAGCAGACCATCCCGA
>CAZSOA010000289.1:0-3617 GCA_964608305.1 uncultured Desulfofustis sp.
CTGATCGCCGAGATCGTTCCGCAATCGGTGACTGAACTCGACATCCATCCCGGCGGCAGTGTTATAGCCATCTTCAAGGCGTCAGCCGTACGCTGCCCCATCGCATCAATCGCCGATCACAACCCGCCATCTTCTGACCGCTGCTGACCCCGAACGATTTATCTGATCTAACGTTTTTTTCGTTCGCCGCGCGGGCAATTCTCCATCAATTCGACGGCGATGCTGTCGTGAATGGCTTGCTTTTACCGGCCTTTTTATGCTATATATGATTTTGGTCTGACCAAAAAATTGAGACCACGAGAAGCTAAGCGAAACGACAAGCGCCACTGTGCATGTTATGGATACATGAACGGTCACGACAAACAAATCACAGATTATCGGTCTGCTCAAATAACAGGTAGTATTGTTCGCACAGTGATGCCAGCAACGGAAGGTGATCATATTTGACCGGAAATTCAGTCCTGTAATTCTGGACTGACCAGTTATTTGTCTTCAGGCCGACTGGACATTTTTCCGCCGGCGATCGTCGCTGACTTGAGCGATAAGCAGCCGGAGCGAGCCTGACCAACAGGAAGCGGAAACCACAGGTTTCCAAAACGAAGGGGGTAGCTATGGCTGTCAGCAGAACACGAAAAATCGCGGCCAAGACGGATGCGCAGCACACCGATCCGCGCTACAAGCTGGTCGACCGCACATTGAAGCGGTTCCATTACCAGCAGGACGCGCTCATCGAAGTACTGCACACCGCCCAGGAAGCGTTCGGTTTCCTCACCGACGAGCTGATGATCTATATTGCTCGCGAACTGAAACTGCCGCAAAGCTGGGTCTACGGTGTCGCGACATTCTATCATTTCTTCTCGCTTGAACCGCAGGGTGAGCATACCTGTGTGGTCTGCATGGGAACGGCCTGCTATGTCAAACGGGCGGCCGAAATCGTCTCGGTGATCCAGGATGAATACAAAATCGCTCCTGGACAGACCACCAGCGACGGCAAACTGAGCCTGGCCACCGCCCGCTGCCTTGGTAGTTGCGGCCTTGCCCCGGTCCTCGTGGTGGATAATGAAGTGCTCGGCAAAGAGACGCCGGAGTCGACTCTGCAGAAACTCAAAGAGATCGTCACTGCGGAACCGACAGACGACGTCGCGATGACCATCGCCGAAGAACAGCAGCAGGAGGAGCGTGCATCATGAATCGAGAAGAACTGCAGGCCATGGGGGAGCGCGAACGAGAGAAACAGCAGGAATTCCGCTGCCGGCTGCTCTGCTGCGCCAGCACGCCCTGTCTGTCCTCCGGCGCCACCGCCGTTATCGAAACCTTCAAAGACATCATCAAAGAGCATGAGCTGGAGGCGGACGTTGCCGTCACCTCCACCGGCTGTATGGGACCGTGCAGCCGCGGACCACTGGTCACCGTGCAGATTAACGGCCGGGAAGACGTCATCTACGAGCAGGTGACCCCGGAACTGGCCCGCGAAATCGCCTTGGCCCACGCCGGCAAGAGCGACCAGCCGGCCGACCGGAATATCCTGCCGGCCGACATCGCCTTTTTCAGCAAACAGAAAAAAGTCGTCCTGTCCAACAGCGGCCTGATCGACCCGAACCGGTTGGAGAGCTACGTGGCCAGAGGTGGCTACGGCGCTCTGGCACATGCGTTGCGGGAAATGACCTCGATGGAGGTGTGCGAGGAAATCGTCAAAAGCGGCCTGCGCGGCCGCGGCGGGGCGGGCTATCCATCGGGTTTGAAATGGGACCTGGTACGCAAGGCTCCGGGTGATAAGAAATATGTGATCGCCAATGGCGATGAAGGCGATCCCGGCGCCTACATGGACCGTACCCTGATGGAATCAGATCCACACCGGGTGCTTGAAGGTATGGCCATCGCCGGCTATGCAGTCGGCGCGGAGCAAGGGTTCATCTACGTTCGCGGCGAATATCCGATCGCTGCCAAGCGCCTGGAAACCGCCATTCGCCAGGCCGAGCGCCGCGGGCTGCTCGGCAGCCGGGTGCTTGATTCCAGTTTCAGCTTCCGCATCGATATCAGGATCGGCGCCGGCGCCTTTGTCTGTGGTGAGGAAACGGCCCTGATGGCCTCGATCATGGGCCGCCGCGGCCAACCCTGGCCGCGGCCCCCCTATCCGGCCCAGAAAGGTCTCTGGGGGTTTCCGACGCTGATCAATAACGTTGAAACCTTTGGCAGTGTCGCGCCGATCATCGAGCACGGCGCTGACTGGTATGCCTCCATCGGCACGGAAAAGAGCAAAGGGACAAAGATTTTCGCGCTGGCCGGAACCGTCGAGACCACCGGCCTGATCGAAGTGCCGATGGGCATCACCCTGAGGGAAATCGTCTTTGACATCGGCGGCGGCATACCCAACGGCCGACAGTTCAAAGCAGCCCAGACCGGCGGCCCGAGCGGCGGCTGTATCCCGACCGAGCATCTGGATACCCCGGTGGATTACGAAAGCCTCAGCAAACTCGGTTCGATCATGGGGTCCGGCGGCCTGGTCGTCATGGACGATACCAGCTGCATGCCCGATGTGGCCAAATTTTTCATGGAATTCTGCATGGACGAAAGCTGCGGCAAATGCGTACCGTGCCGGGTCGGTACCGTTCAGTTGCACCAGATGCTCGAGCATATCACCAACGGCAGCGCCACCCCCGAGGACCTGGAGCGACTCGAAGAACTCTGCATCATGATGAAAGAGACCAGCCTCTGCGGTCTCGGGCAATCGGCACCCAACCCGCTGCTCAGCACCTTGAAATATTTCCGTGAGGAATACGAAGCCCATATCAACAACCGTACCTGTGCGGCCGGCAAATGTTCGTTCACCGACGTTCCCCCACTACACCTGGCTGAGGAACTGCTGCGCCGTGCCCGTTCGGCGAAAACCGATTCGGAGGTGTCATAATGTCCGTCGTTACCCTGCATATCAATGACGAACTGGTCAGTGCCCGCAGCGACCAGAAACTACTCGAGGTGATCAGGGAACGGGGAATAGACATTCCCACGCTCTGCCATATGGAAGGGATCAGCGAACTCGGCGGTTGCCGGCTCTGTCTCGTCGAGGTCAAGGGTTCCAATCGGCTGCTCGCCGCCTGCGTCACCCCGGCCCAGGAGGGCATGTCGGTCTATACCCACAGCGAGCGACTGGTCAAATATCGTCGGATAATCATGGAATTACTGCTCTCCGAACGCAACCATACCTGTGCCGTCTGCGTCATGAACGGCCATTGTGAACTGCAGTACGAAGCAGCCGAACTGGGCGTCGATCATGTCCGGTACGAGTACATGACGCCTGATCTGCCGATCGATGCCAGCCACAGCAATTTCACGCTTGATCACAACCGCTGCATCCTCTGCCTGCGCTGTGTCAGGGTCTGCGACGAAGTGGAAGGCGCTCACACGCTTGACGTTATGGGCAGGGGAACCAAGAGCCGCATCATTACCGCCCTGAACCGGCCGTGGGGCCAGAGCATCAGCTGCACGAAATGCGGCAAGTGCGTGCAGGTCTGCCCGACCGGAGCACTGTTTGAGAAAGGCTCATCGGTCGGCGAGATGGAAAAACGCCATGCCTTCCTCTCGTGGATTCTCAATGGGCGGGAAAACAAAGAATGGCA
>CAZSOA010000290.1:0-3591 GCA_964608305.1 uncultured Desulfofustis sp.
GTTACAATCGTCTGTTCGGTGATAAAACCGGACAGCAACTCCATCACCTCTGCCTGCTGGATAGCGGTGGCTCGCCGATTGTAATCAAGCTGATAGGTTTGCTTGAGTTTTTTCGTATAATTTTGCCAGTCACCGATATCGAGCTGGATATCGTGCTGCTCGGCATATTTGAGCAGGTCGTCAAGGGCGGTTTCCGCTTTGCCGATAAACGAGAAGCGAGGATTCCGCGAGAAACGGACCTCCTGAACCTTCTGTGGGTTGATGTCAAAATAGGCAATATCCGCTTCAAGCCCTGCTTCGCCCACTTTCTGGGAAACCCGATCATCCCAGCGAATACCGAAGGCAACAAACAGATCGGTCTGTTGAATGGCGATGTTTGCAGCCGGTACCCCGAACATGCCGAGCATGCCAAGCGCCCAGTCACCTTTCTCGTTGAGAACCCCCTTCCCCATCAGGCTCCAGATCGACGGTACCCGGTAGCGACGATTAAATGCGCGGATTCTTGCGCTGCCTTCGGCGGAATTCAAGCCGCCGCCGATATAGAGCAACGGCCGCTTCGCCTGTTGGAGCAGCTCAAAAAACTGTCGGCACTGGTTTTCCCCGAGATGATGCTCTTCATCATACTTGTAGCGGAAGCGCTGTGGATCGATCGCCCGATAGGTACCTTCATTGCACTGGATATCAAACGGAAAATCAATAACAACCGGGCCGGGTTTCCCGGATTTGGCGAGGAAATAAGCGTCCTTGACAACCTCTTCGACGCTGTGTAACTCATTGACGAGGATGACTTTCTTGGCGGCATCGGCAAAAATGCTGGCGACATTGATATGCTGGAACTCATCGGTCCCCATCTTCGTCCGAGCCACCTGGCCGGCAAAGACCAGCAACGGAATCGAATCGGCATTGGCATCGGCAACAGCGGTCAGGGTATTGGTGATGGCCGGCCCGGAAGTCACGACCGCCACTCCCACTTCGCTGCTCGATCGTGAGTATCCGCCGGCTGCAAACGCACAGGACTGTTCATTGGCGCCGACGACGATATCGATTCCGTACTCGTCAATGGCGTGAAACACCGGCAGGATGGTTGCCCCGGAAAAACCGAAGATCCGCTTGACCCCTAAATCAACGAAGCTTTTGGCAAGAATTTGAGCATTGTTCATGTAAGACCTCCTTCGTCATATGGCCGGTAATCCCCCCTTGGTCTTCCGGCCGGCAGGGATACCATCATTCCCCGGTTTATCGGTAACAGCAAAGAATACGTATGCGGTGCACCGTTTGCCGCCCGGCTGTCTGCGTGGATCATCGTTTTTCTTGAAAGTACCGCCTGAGCCGCTCCACCCCTTCACCCATACGCTCGATATCAGTGGTATAGGCAAAACGAATATGCTGCTTGCACCGATGTGTCCCAAAATCCTTGCCGGGAGTAACGGCCACCCCGGTTTTTTCCAGCAGGTCGTAGGCAAGAGAAAAACTGTCATCGGTTAAGGCCGAACAGTCAGCATAGAGATAAAATGCCCCGTCCGGGACTACCGGAATAGAAAATCCGATCTGCGTCAGCGCCGGCAACAGGAAGTCGCGGCGCTCGCGAAACGCCTGGCGACGCTGCTCGAAAATGTTCAGGCATTGGCTGGAAAATGCAGCCAATGCGACGTACTGGGCCGGCGCCGAAGAGGAAAGAAAGATATTCTGGGCCAGGCAATCAAGAGCCGGCCGATACGCGAGCGGTGCGACCGTCCAGCCGAGACGCCAGCCGGTCATCCCGAAATATTTGGAAAAACTGTTGATCACAAAGATATCGTCGGCGATCTCCAGGGCGGTATGCACCGGAGCGTCATAGATGAGCCCCTGATAGATCTCGTCCACCAGCAAAACGCCGCCACGGGCGCGGACGACCTGATAGATCCGCTGCAGCTCCGTTTTCGACAGCACCGTTCCGGTGGGATTGGCCGGCGACGCAACCAGTACCGCCCGCGTCCGATCAGTCCAGTTCGCCTCGACCAGCTCTGCCGACAACTGGTAGCCGGTCTCCGGGCCAACGGCGATGGGCACCGGGACACCGGAAACAAATTCGACAAAATTCTTGTTACATGGATACCCCGGATCGGTCAGCAATACCTCCTGACCCGGATCGACCAGAACACCCATGAGGAGTTGCAGGGCCCCCGACGAACCCGGTGTAACAACTACCCGGCTCGGATCGATCGTCAGGCCGAACCGATCATGGTAGTGACGGGCGATTGCCCAACGCAGCTCAGGGATACCCGCCGCCGGTGTATAGCCGGTCTTGCCGGCATCAAGTGCGGCTTTACCGGCGGCAATGATGGGCTCCGGAGCCGGAAAATCGGGCTCACCGACCTCCATATGGATAACAGACCGACCGGCCGCCTCGAGCTCTTTTGCACGCGCCAGCAGATCCATGACATAAAAAGGCACGATGCGCTCCATACGACGGGCGACAAGATGCTCGGATCTGCTGTTTTTTTTCGCATTCATCTGCAACGGCATCATCGGGAAGAGCGGTGTGATTCGTCGAGTTCACGATACAGAGCGAGCACACCGGATCGCGTCAGCTTTTTGATGCCGAGCGGGCGAAGCAGATCGATCATGGCATTAATTTTATCTTCGGTCCCGGTTACTTCGACGATATACGAATCAATGCCGGCATTGACGATCTTGGCGTGAAAAATAGCGACGATCTGAATCAGTTCGGTGCGATTCTCGGGAGTAATTTCGACGCTGATCAGGGCCATTTCACGCTTGATGGCCTTATCCTCCATCGTCATGTCACGCAGCTTAATGACATCGATCAATCGATTAATCTGTTTCTGGATGTCGATGTATTGATCCGGCGTCGCCTTGGTTTTGATGGTAATGCGCGAGATACCCGGGTCATGGGTTGGTGCGCCGCAGATACTTTCCATATTATAGCCGCGACCGGAAAAAAGTCCCGTAACCCGCGAGGTGACCCCCGGTTTGTTGGCGACCAGCATGGTCAACACATATGATCGTTCTTCCATGAATTGTTCTCCTTGCTCTCCGCTTGTGCCGACAGCCGGCCTTCACTTTGTCAGCATGCTATAATAGGCAACAGCAGGAACAAAGACAACACAAATCCTGGCCGACTGCCCATAACCGGGGAGAGAACGACCGCCGGCGATGAAGGTAACAAAAGAGGGGGTGTACCCGTCCTCCCGCGTCAGCAGGCGGGCGAGAACACCCCCTTGGGGTAGATGGTGGATCATTTTTCAAGGCCCCCTTTAGTGTGAAGAGGTCCTGCTGTCGCTCTCCTCCCCTTTCTCCGTTCGGTCCTTTCCGGCACGAATCGCCAGGTCTTTTTCTTTCGCTCGTTTTTCCGCCTCCGGATCACCGGCCAGCCGCAATGAGCGTGGGACCGCTACGTCAACACTGGCGGTACATGATTCGCAAACTTCCCGGGGGCAATTGGCAATCTCCCAGCATGGTGCATAGCGCAACAGTTTCCTGATTCCGGGGATGGAAATTCCCTCCTGATGAATCATCGATCGGACACAATTGATCCACGTAATATCGTTCTGCGAAAAATAACGGCGCTGCCCTTTGCGTGACGGCTTC
>CAZSOA010000291.1:0-3566 GCA_964608305.1 uncultured Desulfofustis sp.
GCGCCAGTTGCGGCGTCTGGTTGGCCTGGGCGAGGATGGCCACGCCGGCCTGCTGGAGGATGTTCTGCTTGGTCATTGCCGAGGTCTCCATGGCGATGTCGGCATCGAGGATCCGGGAGCGGGCCGCGGAGAGGTTCTCGGCGACGTTGTTGAGATTGGCGATCGTCGACTCGAACCGGTTCTGGACCGCGCCGAGCCCGCCGCGGATACTGTCGATCTGCATCAGCGCCGCATCCGCCGACTGGATGGCGATCCACGAATCTTCGCGGGTGCTCACCGAGACGTTATCGATGGTGGTGGTGACGTTGCCGACCTCGTTGAGGCCGGCGGCGGCCAGGCCGGTGCCGGTGAGGACGACTTCGGCGTCGCTGGTGATGCTGATCTGGCCGTGGTAGGTGCCGTCGGCAAAACCGTCACCGGTAAGTGATACCACTATCTCACTGATGACCATCGGCGAGCCGTCGTCGGTGACCCGGGCAATGTCGATGGCGCCGGTTTCGCTGTTGATCGAGGCGGTGTAATTCGCATTCGCATTTATAGCGGCGGCGACGGCGGCGGCGGTGACATCGCCGCCGGTGATGGTGAAGATGTCGCCGTCGATGTCAAGGGTGTACGATGCGGTCGTGTCATCCGTCGATGTCAGTGCGCCAAAGGCCAGCGACTGCGTATTCACCGCGGTGGCGATCGGCTCGGTTCCACCGGCGGCGGTGTTGATGGCCGTGGCGATCTCTTCAACGGAGGTAAACGGGCCGCCTTCCAGTGCCGTGCCGTTGACTTCGATGGTGCTCGGATCGACCGCGCCGGGGTTGGTGATCGAGGCGCCGGTCACCGTGGTGTTGGCCTCGATCATCGTGCCGTCGTGGCTGAGCGCCTCGGCGAGTGCGCTGTCGATCGAAAAGGAGATGGTCTGGTTGACCCCGGCGTTCGGGCCGACCTGGAAGGTGGCCTCGGTCATCGTGCCGTCGATCACCTTGCGGCCGTTGAACTCGGTGGTCCGGGCGATCCGGTCCAGTTCCGCCTTGAGCTGCTGGACTTCATCGTTGAGCGAGGCGCGGTCCGAGGCGCTGTTCGTGTCGTTGGCCGACTGGACGGCCAGTTCACGGATGCGCTGCAGGATATTGGTGGACTCCTGCAGGGCGCCCTCGGCGGTCTGGGCCATCGAGATGCCGTCGTTGGCGTTGCGCGCCGCCTGGTTCATGCCTTTTATCTGGGCGGTCATCCGGTCGGAGATGGCGAGGCCGGCGGCGTCGTCCTTGGCGCTGTTGATGCGCAGGCCCGATGAGAGGCGCTGCATCGACTGGGCCAGGGCCAGTTGACTTTTGCCGAGGTTACGCTGGGCGTTGAGGGACGCGATATTGGTATTGATGGTCAGGGCCATAAGATTCCTCTTTCGGTGAACAGGGATAGGTGCTCAACATCTACCTCCGTATCGGCCGCTGCCGGGAATTTCTTTAGCGCGCCACCTGATCGGCTTGATTCTCTTCGCTGTTTTCTTCCTGCTTGATCTCCGGCAGCGGGGTCTTGGTCTGGTACTTGCCGTCCTCGAGGATCACCTGGATGGCCCGGTTGGTCTTCGGGGCAAACAGGATCGGCGCCGCCAGGTTGAGGGTGATCACCTGCTCCGGGGTGACGGTGACCACCGCCAGCGCGTGGCAGTCGTCCTCTGCATCGATCCGCAGCGTGGCGCGCTCGGCGTCGTCCGGGGCCACCTTGTAATCAAGAAAGAAGTTGGTCGGGTCGGTGAGGATGAACGCGTAGTCCGGCTCGTCGACGGACTGGATCCAGAAAATCGGCCCGTCCTTTTTCGGCGGGATGACGATAAAGTTGTGCAGGGTCGGCAGCCCGATCAGCCCGGCGGGGAAATGGAGCAGGTGGTCGGTCTGGTACTCGATGGTGCCGAAACGGGTCTCTATCGTGTGCATGTCATTTCTTCCTGGTGGTGATGGAGCTGCTCAGCGTCTCCAGATCGAGGCCCTGCCACTGGGACGCAGCCACATTCTGTTCTTTGATCTTCTCAAAGACTTCCTGACGGTAGATCTTCTTGTCCCGGGGCGCTTCGATGCCGATGCGGATCGTGCCCCCTTTGCTCTCGACGATCTTGACGAGGATATCGTCGCCGATCAGAAACCCCTCGCCAACCTTTCTCGACAATACCAGCATGCTCTTCTCCGGGAATCGGGTGCGTGATGCGGCCGGCGGGTTGCAACGGTGCGCCGTCCGCTGCCCTATCTTATGATGTCAGCCGAGCAAAGTCAAACAACAGGGGACAAGGGACTAAAAATAATCGAGAATGGAGATGCTCGAGACCCGCGCCGTGACGTTGAGGGCGGCCTGGAAGGCGGTCTCCTGCTGGACGATGGCGTTGAAGGTGGCGATCACGTCGGCGTCCTGATAGCGTGACAGGATCTGCTGCAGATCGACGAGCACCGTCTCCTGGTGGCCGATGGCCGCCTCGACCCGGGTGGCCCGGTTGCCGAGCCGGCTGCGCAGCCGCCGTTCCTGCTCGGCGCCCATCTCCAGCTGTTCGATGGTGGCCTGGATACCGCCGCCGGGACCGGCCGGATCGTCGACATTGCCGGCGCGGATCGCCTCTTCAAGCCGGGTGAGCACCGAGAACAGGTCGACCCGGCCGGGATCGGACTCGAGCGCGCCGCCTTCCCAGTTGGCATCGGAGATACCGAGGAAGAGGTTGTTGCCGGTCAGGTTCGCCTGCAGGTACTCGTTCGGGGTGATCTCGAGTTCGGTGGGGTTGTTGTCGCCCTGGTAGAGATACGGCCAGGTGGCCCGGTCGGTCGGGTCGTAGAGCGCCGGGTCGTAGAGGTCGTTGGCGACAAAGGGCCGGGTGGTCTCGGCAAAGCCGGCGAAGATGTATTTGCCGTCGATCATCGCGTTGCCGACGTCGAGCAGTTCCTCGCGCAGGTGGTTGACCTCGTCGGCCAGCGTCGCCAGGTCGGACTCGGAGAGGCTGCTGTTGACCGCGTTGATCGCGATCTCCTTGGCCCGCTGCATGATGTTTTCAATATGCTCGAGGTGGCCGTCGGTGGCCTGCATCTTGTCCAGCGTGACGCCCATCGTCTCCAGGTAGCGTTCGGTATGGCGGATCTGGGTGCGGGCGGTGAGTACCGGGCGGATCGAGGACGGGTCGTCGGACGGGTTGTTCAGTTTCCGGCCGGTGGCGCCCTGGTTGCGCAGGTCCTGGAGCGTGGTCGTGATCCGGTTGAGGTTGGTGTTCATCAACCGGTAGGTGGAGGCTTCGGTGACTTTCATCGTGGTTCCTCGGAGGCGGCCGTTATCAGCGCTTGATCGCGATCAGCGAGTCCATCAGCTCGTCGACCGTGGTGAGAAACTTGGCCGAGGACTGGAAGGCCCGCTGATACTGGATCAGGCTGACCATTTCCTCTTCCAGCGAGACGCCGACAAAGCCGTCGCGCAGGTTTTCCAGCTGGTCGACGGCGTCCCGGGCGCCGGAGATGGCCAGCGTATTCTGGTTGGTCTCGATGCCGACCCGGGAGACCATCTTGCCGTAGTAGCTGTTGAAGTTGTCATTCCCGTTGATCAGGAACTGC
>CAZSOA010000292.1:0-3563 GCA_964608305.1 uncultured Desulfofustis sp.
ACCCGACGGGAATAACGGCGGGCGATGGCCGCCAGGGGATCGCCGTCGATATCGCTATCGTTGGCGAGCAGTTCGGCGGCGCCGAGGGTGACGATGACATCTTCTTCAATGCAGATCAGCTCCGGGTAGACATCCGGCGGAGTGTTGATCTTCACATCGAGCCGCGCCGTGGCCTCGGCGGTCTGCCCGTGGCCGTCGCTGATGCGATAGACAAACGAGTCGATGCCCACCCACTCAGTTTCCGGGGCGAGATAATGGATGTTGCCGGCGCCATCGAGCGAAACCGTGCCGAATCTCGCCGGGCCGACGTCGATGATCGTCAGCGGGTCGAAGTCGACGTCATAGTCGTTGGCCAAAAACACCGACGCTAGGTAGACGTTCTCGTAGCGGTTGTTGCTCCAGGCGACGATACCCTCATCATCGACCGCCACCGGGGCGTCGTTGACGCCGGCGACCGCGATGCTTACCTCGCCGGTGCCCACTCCGCCTTCGCTGTCCAGCACCCGGTAGGTAAAGGAGGCGCTGCCGAAAAAATCGTCGTCCGGCAGGAAGTGGACGACGCCGTCGCTATCCAGATAGACGTCTCCGTTGGTAGCATCAATAAAACCGCCAAAGCGCAGGTCGGTGCCGTCTTCCACGTCGGTTGCACCGGCGAGCAGCTCGGCAAGCGCAACGCTGACCGGGTGATCCTCGCTGCCGGTGAGGCGGACCGGGGCGATAATCGGCAGGTCGTTGACCGGAAGGATGGTGATGGCCAGCGTGCCCGAGATCGTTTCCCCGTCGTCATTGGCAGCCTGGTAGGTGAAAGCTGCCTCGCCGTAGAAGTGCTCATCGGGGATGAAGGTGTAGGTATCACCGGCCAGGGCGATCCGGCCGCCGGCCACCGAATCGATGCCGGTCAAGCGCAGCGGCTGACCGTCCGGGTCGATGACGAAGCGGGCAAGCACGTCTTCGGTGAGGATGAGCGGCTGATCTTCATCAAGAAATACGTGATCGGCGATGATGATCGGCTCGTCGTTGACGTTTTCGACGACGACCGTCACCCAGCCCTCGGCCTCGTTGCCGTCGGGGTCGCGCACCAGGTAGCTGAAGCCGGCCTGATCGCCGAAGTAATCGGGATCCGGGGAAAACCGGATGGCCCCCTGACCATCAAGGCTCACCGCGCCGAACCGCGCTTCGCCAAGCGCAACAAACTGCAGCGGACCGTCGGCGTCGGTATCGTTGGCCAGCAACTCGGCCACCGAGGTGCTCAGCACGGTGTCTTCCAGCATGGTGAAGCGGTCGTCGCCGAAATCGGTGGGATCATCCACCGGCACAATGACCAGGTGCAGCTCACCGGCGACCTCGCCTCCGTTGCCGTCGGCCGCCCGGTAGACTACCAGGCCGGGGCCGTGATAGTTCGGGTCCGGCACAAAGGTGAACAGCGCGCCATCCGACTCGATGTGTCCGGCACCGTCTGCCGTCAGGCTGGCAAGCGTCAGCGGGTCGCCGTCAGGGTCATGCAGAAATGCGCCGATCGTCTCGGCGGTGAAAGTAAGCGGTTCATCTTCGTTGATAACGAGTTGCTCGGCAATGATTCGCGGCGCGTCGTTGACGTTTTCAACCTGCACGGTGACGAACCCGGCAGCCTCATAGCCCTGGGCGTCGGCGACCCGGTAGAAAAAGCCGGCGGCATCGCCGAAATAATCATGTTCCGGGGTGAAGACGATCCCGCCCTGCCCGTCGTACGCTACGCTGCCGTGCCGGGCCTCACCGAGGCCGATGAAACTAAGCGGGCCGTCGGCGTCATGGTCGTTGGCCAGCAGTTCGGCCGCCGTCACGGAGACCGACTGTTCTTCTCTGGTCAGCAGCCGGTCGGCGCCGAAATGGGTCGGGTCATCGACGGGGTGGATGGACAGCTCGAGCACGGTCGTCACCGGTTCCGACACGCCGTCGGTAACGGCTACCTGCAGTGCTGCCGGGCCGAAATAGTCGGCCGCCGGGGTGTAGGTGTAGCGCCCGTTTTCCACACTGATCGTACCGCCGCCGGACACGATGGTGCAATCGATCACCGTCAGCGGGTCATCATCGATATCGGCGGCAAAGCGCGCCACCGTCTGCGCAGCAAAGACCAGGGGTTCGTCCTCCAGGAGGTCAAGCGCGTGCGCGATAATCTGGGGCCGGTCATTGACCGGTTCGATGGCCACCGCGACCCAGCCGGTGGAGATAAGCCCCTCGCTGTCGGCAACCAGGTAGTGAAAACCGGCAGAGGGGCCTGCATAGTCCTCCTCAGGGGTGAAGACGATGCTCCCGTCGTCGTGATGCAGCACCGCACCGTGCGCCGCTTCGCCCACCGAGATGAAGGTGAAGACGTCGCCGTCGACATCGGTATCGTTGGCGAGCAGGTCGGCGACCGTGGTCTGCACCGGCTGATCTTCGCGGGTTGCCAACCGGTCATCACCGGTGTCGATGGGATCGTTGACCGGCAGAATGGAGAAATCGAGCCGGCCTTCGACCGTGCCGCGGTGGTTGTCGCCGGCCCGGTAGGTGATGGCTGCCGGCCCATAATAATCGGGGTCCGGCACAAACGCATAATGGCCGTCGACCATGGTTACGGAGCCGCCGGTGATCACGTCGATACGATCCAGGTGGAGGGGATCGCCGTCGGGATCATGGACAAAAGAGGCCACTGTTTCCGGGGTGAAGACGAGCACTTCGTCTTCGTTGATCGGCGCCCTGGTGGTTGACGAGACCACCGGCGGCTCACGTGTCGGCAGGACTTCGATGGCGACCCAACCGGTGGAGCGGTTGCCCGACTGGTCGCTCACCTGGTAGGAAAACCCGGCGTCGCTGCCGGCGTAATCGGGGTTGGGGGTAAACAGGATGGCCCCGTCCGGTTGCAGGACAACGGAGCCGCGGCCGGCATCGGCAACGCCGAGAAAGGATATCTGCTCGCCGTCATGCTCGACATCGTTTGCCAGCAGCTCGTCGATCGACGTGGTGAGCACGGTGTCTTCGAGCATCAGGAAGCGATCGTCTCCGGTCTGCACCCCGTCATTGACATCAACATAGCTGAGGCAGGCAAAGGCCATGGCCGGATAGGCGTCGGCGTGATCCCGGACCCAATAGGAAAACGCGACGTCGCCATGAAATCCGGGGTCGGGCACAAAGACGAGACGGCCGCCGAGCAGCAGCACCTCGCCGTTGGTGACGCCGCGCAGGTGATCAAGCACCAGCGGGTCGCCGTCCGGGTCGTGGTCGTTGTGCAGCAGCCGATCAAGATAGAAGGCTTCGCCCTCCTGCAGAACGATGCGGTCATCGACAAGTACCGGCGGGTGGTTGACGGGCGAGACGACGACTGTCGCCTGCCTGGTCTCGATGGTGCCGTCGGGTAGTTGCACGGTAAACGAGAACGAGGTGGTGCCGCTGAATCCGGGGGTTGGCTGGAAGCGGACATCGCCCTGGTCATCCTGCCAGACGTGGCCGTGCCGGGCCTGGCCGAAACCGAGCAGCACCGGCAGCTCGGCCGCAATCTGAAAGGATCCGGCCTGGGGGGCGTTAAGAAGCTGGACCGGCAGGAACCG
>CAZSOA010000293.1:0-3508 GCA_964608305.1 uncultured Desulfofustis sp.
GCTTGCCATTCTGCGGGCGGCATATGCTCATTTTCTCGCTGCCGCCGGCATGATTCTGGTCATCAACCGTCCGCAGATGCGCACTCTTATCGACCAGGCAGTTGTCACCGGCCTTGCCGAACTCGACCACGCCCGGGAGAAACAGCAAGGCGTTATCTGCACCACCTATCACGGTTGCTGGTTCGAGGCATACTTCGCCTGGTTCAGTCGCGGCCCGCGTCCCACCAGCCTGATCTACCAACAGCAGAGTAATCCGTACTGCGATGCCTTTTTCGTCAGACAGCGGCAAAGCTACGGCACGAATCTTGAGCACCTTCACAGTCTGGAAAAACTGAAAGTCTATGAAGATGCCCTGCGTGCCAACCGCATCCTGATCGTCAGCCTCGATCAAAATTATACCGACAACGGTACGCCGGTCACCTTTTTCGGAAAGCAGTTTGCCTGCGCCCGGGGCGCTGCCCTGCTCCACCTGAAAACCGGTGCTCCACTCTTCACGAGCGTCTATTATCTGCTCAACGGTCGCCTGCATATCGATTTTCGCCCGGTTGAACTGCCGTCTTATGCAACCATTGACGATGCCGCCATTGCAGCAATCAGCAATCGGGCAATCAGCGGATACGAACAGACCATCCGCAACCACCCGGAACAATGGTTCAGCCTCTTCCACCGGCTCTGGAAAAAATCCGGCTATCCGGACAAGATTAAAAGAAATTTCTCCGATCTTATCGGCTCATCGAAGTAAATAGTGCTTTGTTTTCCCCCGGCGCTGGTGTACAAACGTGAGGGAATCGTACTGCTATCCGGCTTTCCGGGTGCAGGCCGACTCATCATTATCTTGATAATCAACGCTCACGTCTGCCTCTCATGCTTTCCAACAAAGAGATCCTGCGCAGGTTGTTCGGTTTTCTGCGCCCCTACCGCAGTAAACTGATAATCTCGATGATCGCCATGGTCTTCGTGGCCCTGCTGACCGGCGTCCAGACCTATATGGTCAAGGACCTGCTCGACAAGATCTTTATCGATAAAAACGCGTTTTATCTCTATACGTTGACGATTGCCATCGTCGTCGTTTTTTCCGTCAAGGGCGTGTTCTACTACACCTACAATTTTCTGCTGGAACGGGTCGGCCTGTCGGTGATCAAGGATTTCCGTTCCCGAGTGTTTCGCCATATCCACCTGCAACCGCTCAGCTTTTTTCATAGCTACCCGACCGGTACGCTTATATCCCGGGTGATTTCCGATGTTGCCCTGATGCAGCAGGCGGTTTCCAGTTCGCTGGTCGGTATCCTCCGGGATTTTCTCTCGGTCATCGTTCTGCTCGGCGTTGTTTTTTACCTCAACTGGCGACTGGCGTTGTTCTGTTTTGCCGTTCTGCCGCTGGCCGCGTATCCGATCATCGTCTTCGGCAAGATCTTCCGCCGACTGAGCATCAAGGCCCAGGAAGAAACGGCCAATGTCTCCAATGTGCTCTACGAGACCATTACCGGCAATCGGATCGTCAAGGCATTCAACATGGAGGATCATGAAAAGAATCGATTTAACGGACAGTTGGAGACATTATTCCAGGTGACCGTTCAAGACGCCAAGTTCAGGTGCATGCAACATCCGCTGATGGAGCTGATCGGCGGACTGGCGCTGGCCCTGTTTATCTGGTTTGGCGGTCGCCTGGTAATCAACGGATCGATGACCCCCGGCGAATTTTTTGCGCTGATGACCTCGCTAATCGTCGCCTATGACCCGATAAAACGGATCGGTAAAGTCAATTCGGCAATTCAACAGGGGTTGGCGGCAGCAACCAGAATTTTCACGATACTCGACATCAAACCGATGATCTCCGATAAACCCGGCGCCACCGTCCTGCCCCGCTTTTGTGATACCATCGAGTTCCGCAGCGTACAATTTACCTATGGCGACGCCACCCAGGCCCTCACCGATATCAATCTCGTTGTTCCGGCCGGCCAGACGCTGGCCATCGTCGGCCCGAGCGGTGGCGGCAAGACCACTCTTACCAACCTTATTCCCCGTTTCCTTGACGTCACCTCCGGTTCCATCGTCATCGACGGTCGCGATATTCGTGAGGTGACCATGCATTCATTGCGTGACCAGATAGCCATGGTTACCCAGCAAACGATCCTGTTCAACGATACGGTGCGCAACAATATTGCCTATGGCACGCTGGACTGCTCCGATGAGGACCTACGCAATGCCGCGGCAGCAGCACATGCGCTGCCATTCATCGAGCGACTGCCGAACGGCTTTGCGACGATCATCGGAGAGGGCGGTGCTCGCTTGTCGGGCGGCGAACGTCAGCGAATTTCGATAGCCCGGGCTTTACTGAAAAACGCACCGATTCTGATCCTTGACGAAGCAACATCGGCCCTTGATGCGGAATCAGAACGGGAAGTGCAAAGCGCGCTGGAGAATCTGATGAAAAACCGGACCACCTTCGTTATCGCCCATCGCTTGTCGACGATCAGGAATGCCGATCGGATCATTGTGATCAAAAACGGCCGGATTGTCGAGGACGGCACTCACGATACGTTGCTTGCTCAGCACGGAGAATACGAGTTACTCTACACTATGCAATTCAGCTGATGACCGAATCGCTTTCCCTGCACCAGAACATCCCGATAGTGCAGCGCATTAGGCAGATCGGCACCGCGTGCGTCTGGCTGGCCTGTTTTTTCACACCGCTCTCAACCTCGCTGCTTGGCCTCTTCTCCATTCTTGCCCTGCTCTGCTGGCTGCTTTCCGGCAGTTTTCTTACGCTGCTTGCCGATTGCCGCCGCCATCCGCCATTGAGTTTCGCTCTGCTGCTGTTTCTGCTGATGGCGGCCGCGATCAGCTACTCCCCGGCACCGCTGCCCGACGCACTCGAGGTATTGAAAAAATATCGGGAATTATTTCTGCTCCCGGTGGTATACGCCCTGCTTTCAGGGTCTGTTGCCGCAGCGCGACGAGCCGAGAACTGCTTTATCGCCGGCTGTCTGCTGCTCATGTTCAGTTCGTACGCCATGGCGCTGGGAATGATCCCCAGCGAACGCTATGGACATTCGGTGGTGTTCCATATCACCCACAGCTTTTTCATGGCCGTCCTGGCCTTCTGGGCCGTGCATCGAGCACACGTTGCGAGTCGCTGGCAACTCATCTGGGTCGCGATCTTTCTCGCGGCGACGATCAACCTCTTCTATGTCGCCCCGGGTCGAACCGGGATGCTCGTTTTTATCTTTTTGATGGCACTGTATTGCTGTCAGCGATTCACGGTAGTGAAAACAATGATCGGCATCGGTCTGATCTGCGGCGTCATCACGCTGGTCTACGTCACTTCGGATAATTTCTCCGGACGCGTCCAACAGGTGATCCAGGAAATCGAGTCCTACAAACCCGGGCGGGCCCGGACCTCCATCGGCCAACGATTTGACTGGTGGTATGTCAGTTTGCAATTAATCAAGAAACAGCCGGTTTTTGGACATGGCACCGGCTCGTATGCCATCGTTCACCGGCAGGA
>CAZSOA010000294.1:0-3485 GCA_964608305.1 uncultured Desulfofustis sp.
ATGGTGTTATTCGTCGTTTCGTGCGTCGGGATTGCTGGTGCCGAGCAGCCGCCGACAGAGGCCGTTATCGAGTCGATAACCTATGAAAAAGACGAGAATAACCACGAAAAAATCGTCTTTAAGCTCAATGGTGCGCACATCCCGAAAGTCTTTAAGATCAAGGGCGAACGACCCCGACTGGTATTTGATTTTATCGATACCCGCTACTCGGACCTGATCAACCGGCTCACCGATACGAAGGGCAACCTGGTTCGGGGCGTCAGGGTCGGTATCCATGACGATCCGCCGAAAACCCGGGTGGTCGTCGACCTGAGCGGCGAGGACGATTACCAGTTCGAGCAGGACTTCCTCGTCCAGGAAAACATTCTCAGCATTACGTTTTTTCCCCATGAAGCGGCCGCTGTTGCAGCCGAGCGTCCCTCCGCACAGCCGGCCGATTCACCAGCCCCGACGGTATCGGGTGAGCCGCCGCTCCCGCCGACGAAGACGGAGGACGGTGCGCCCGTCGAACAGGTGATTGCGCCTCCTGCGGTGGTTACCACGCCGCCCCCACCCCCGCCGCCGCTTCCCACGTCCGAGCCGCAGCAGGAGACGACGGACACAGCAGCCACCGATATCGGCTCGCTGCTCGCTGGCGTCGAGCAGCAACGGCAGGTGAGTGAGGACCCATTGCTGCGTGATATCACGTTTGATCGCACCGACAGTCGCAGCGAAATGGTGCTGTTCAAACTCAACGACTTCTACCCGCCCATCGTCTTCGGTATCGAGAAAGGCACGCCGCGTGTCGTCTGTGATTTTCTCGACACGGCGCTCGAGCGTTCCATTCCTCCGGTCATTGCGACCGGCGGTGCATTTGTTGAGCGCATCCGGGTGGCCAGACACAACAACCCGGACAAGGTCCGGGTTGTCCTGGATATGGTACCCAATCGGAATTACGATCTCCAGCAGGTCTTTTTCAGAGAAGACAACCTTTTTGTTATCGTTATCAACGAGTTCGCCGACGAGCCCCCGCCGACCCCGCCGCCGGTCAATCTGCAATCGACCCCCTGAGCGTTACGGCATCAGTTCCCGAAGATAGTTGGGTGGCGGGCGGAGCCGGAAATCGGCCCCGGTCAACGTGGTCGCTGCCACATCGCTGAAGCGCAGGTGCGCGGTGGTGCCGAAGCTGAGCCCGGTGATTGCAATATCGTGCGGCAGCGCGCAACCATCAATCGGTTGCCAATCCTGGTAGGTCACGCGAGCCAAGAGCTCATCCCGGGCGTCGACGATGAGTCGTTCGCGGATCTGTTGTTCCGCCGGATCGAACAGGAGGTGCTCCAGCGGTTGCCGGCGATCGTCGGCGGTGACGAGTGCAAACCAGATCCCGCGTGCGCCGTCGTCGTCCCTGATGGCGGCGATCTGGGCGACGCTCGGCGGTCGCCCGGTCACCCAGGAGAACCAGGTCCCGGATAAAAACGGCAACGGTATCCCGTTGCGCAACCCGTATGAGCGCATGCTGCCGGCATAAAACGTGCGCCGCGGGACATGCAGCACCTGATACTGACCGGTGCCGGCGGCAAGCACCAGCAGCGGCTGGCCGAGCGGGTTGGCGACGGTCAACCGCAGGAACGACGGGTCCATGATCCGGTAGTATCCGGCCAGGGACACCTGTTCGAGACGGGTACGCCAGGTGAGGGCCAGGTTGCCGTCATACCCGTCGCTGCAGCGCTGTGTCTGTCGTTGGAAGTTCTCGTACTGAGCGCTGAGCATGGTGTGCCGGTGCTCATCGACCAGATCCCCCCAGGGCTGCCGGGCGCAGCCGCCTGCCAAGAGAAACAGGGCGAGCACCGGCAGCCAGCCGAGCCGGGCCGGTCTACTCGTGAGCAGGCAGGGCTTCAAGTTTGCTGCGGACCGTGCCTTGTTTGGTTTCGTCATCGAACAATTCAAGGGCGTTGAGGTAATAGGCACGGGCTTTATCGAATTGGCCGAGCCGGTGATAGAGGTCGCCGAGGTGGTCGTGGATATGCGGGTCGTCGGGCAGCAGTTGCAGGGCGCCGAGCAACTCTTCTTCGGCCCGCTTTAAGTCGCCGAGCCGGAAGTAGACCCAGCCGAGTGAATCCTGGATATAGCCGTTGCCCGGCTTCAGGACCATGGCCCGTTTGATATACGCCAGCGCCTGCTCCAGGTTGCGATCGGCATCAGCCCAGCAATAGCCGACGAAATTCAGCGCCTCGGCGTGGTCGGGATTGCGGGCGATGACCTGTTCCATCACCGCGATAGCCTCGTCCAGGCGGTCACTCCTCTCCAGTTGCAGGCCGTATTCAAACAGGAGCTGTTCGTCGTCTGGAAAATGTTCGAGCCCTTCGAGCAACAATTCGAGGCTGCGGTCGTCTCGGCCCAGATCCCGGTTAAGCGAAGCGGCCAGGAGGTAGAACATCGGTTTATCGCTTCCTCCGTGAGCCAGATACCTTTCGAGCATCTGCAATGCAGTGGCGGAGCGGTCGGTATCGTGGAGAATCTTCGTCTTCAGAAAGATCGTGTCCTCGAACTCCGGGGCATCATCGGCGATACCGTCAAGCAGCGTCAGGGCTTCGTCGAATTGCTCCTGTTCGGCATAGATGATTGCCAACAGGTACCTCGCCTCGCTGCTTTCCGACTGGTCGAGTACCGCCCGCAGGTTGTCGATGGCCTGCTGTTGATCGCCAAGGCGCAGATAGAGCCGGCTGAGTACTACTGAAATTCGCTCCGGTGAACTGCTGAACTGGCGGGCCAGCCCCAGTTCGGCGATCGCCTCTTCTTCACGGTTCAGGGCGAGCAGCGCCTGGACGATGGCCAACCGGGCCTGTTCGTCGGAGGAATTGTCGGCAAGGACCGTGCGCAGGATGTCAATCGATTGTTCGTACTGGTCGCTTTTCTGATAATAGTCGGCAATTTCATAGACCAGGTCGGCGGACCAGTTGAGATCAAGCGCCGCCTGGTAGTGGTGTTGCGCCGTCTCGTGGTCGTTGAGCCGGGTGGCGATGCGGGCCAGATAGAGATGGGCGAAATAGGTTTCCTGGTCAAGCGCCAGCAACCTGGTCAAAATTGAGCGGGCTTCGTCATACTCCCCCAGTTGGCTGAGCAGAACGCCAAGCCGCAGCAGGATCTGGCCGTTGGCCGGGTCGTAGCCGATGATCGCCCGGTACTGCTCGATGGCCTCTTGCCGTTCCTGGCGCTGGATGTGAATGGAGGCCAGTAAGGCGCGGCGGGCCGTGTCTTCCGGGTGTCGGTTGAGATCCGCTTCGAGTAGCTGTTTGGCCTGGGCGGAGTCACCCATTTTCAGAAACAGCAGGGGCAGCTTCTGCTTGATATAATCGGCGGTCGGGTCGCAGACCAGGGCCTTTTCGTAGGCATCGAGTGCCTCGGCAAGACGGTTGCCGATTTCGGCATGGTTGCCCAAGAGGAAATAGAAATAGGCGCAGGACAGATCGCGGGTCTCGGCAAGGGCGATATCTTCGGCCGGCTCC
>CAZSOA010000295.1:0-3452 GCA_964608305.1 uncultured Desulfofustis sp.
TCATCCGCGAATTATTATTTCCGTTCCGTCAGGTATTACCCAGGTCGAGAAACGGGCCGTCAAGGAATCGGCGGAATCGGCTGGAGCTCGTGAAGTGTATCTGATCGAGGAGCCGATGGCTGCGGCGATCGGTGCCGATCTGCCGATCACGGAACCGACGGCGAATATGATCATCGATATCGGTGGCGGCACAACTGAAGTGGCAGTGATTTCGCTGGCCGGCATCGTTTATGCGAAGTCGGTGCGTGTCGCCGGCGATAAAATGGACGAGGCTATCCTGCAGTATATCAAGAGGCGACACAACCTGGCCATCGGTGAGCGGACCGCCGAGTTGATCAAGACCACCATCGGCAACGTGATGCCTGAAGAACCCTACGAAACGATGGATATCAAAGGCCGGGACCTGGTGTCCGGTGTGCCGAAAACCATCACCGTCGGCGCCGATGAAATTCAGTCCGCTATTGCCGAGCAGGTTGATGTTATTATCGAAGCGGTTCGGGTCGCCCTGGAAGTAACACCGCCGGAATTGGCTGCCGATATCGTCGATCAGGGTATTGTCCTGACCGGTGGCGGAGCCCTTTTGAAAAATCTGGATAAATGCCTGAAGGAAGAGACCGGGATGCCGATCATTGTCGCAGATGACCCGTTGTCATCGGTGGTACTCGGTTCCGGAAAGGCACTCGATAATATCGAGATCCTGAAAGAAGTTTGCATTGATTGAATGATGCGAGGTACCGCCCTGCTTTCTTCTGATTGGAGAAGAGGGGCGGTATACTGCCGTGAATACTCGTGAATACACCAGCCAAGGACAGGAAAAGCAGGGCTAAGCCACTGCGTTTCCGGACGCTGCTCTTCTACGCGCTGTTCTTGTCTCTGTGTCTGCTGCTGTTTGCTTCGACACTGGGGGGCCGGTTCGGTGCCTTCCATCAACTGACTCTGGAAGCGCTCGGCCCGCTTCAGGCCGCTTTTTCCCGAGCAGCCGGCGAGACCCGGCAATTCTGGACCGGATATGTTGACCTGCTGCAGGTTCGCCAGGAAAACATGCGCCTGAAAGCTCTGCTTGCCGCGTACGAAGAGGATCTTGCTAAATACCGCGAGGCCTATACGACGTACCTGCGATTGCAGGAGGAGTTGAATTTCCGTCAAGGCATTGAGTTTCCGCCACTCACCGCGCGAGTCATCGGCAAGGACCCGGCATTCTGGTTTCACACGGTTATCGTTGATCGCGGCGAGAAGGATGGGGTGGCGGAAGGCATGGTAGCGCTGACGGCGCACGGCATCGTCGGCCAGGTCATTCATGTATCGAGCAACTACAGTAAAGTATTGCTGGCCATTGCACCGAGCAGTGCCATTGATGTCTTCGTTCAGAAAAATCGGGTGCGCGGCATCCTCAAAGGTGCCGGCGAACACGGCTATGTGTTGCACTATGTTCTGAAAAACGCCGATGTTGAGCGGGGTGATCGGATTGTCACCGCCGGTATCGGCGGGCTCTATTCCTCCGGTATTCCGGTCGGTATCGTTTCAGACGTGCAGCGGAACAAACGAGGAATGTTTTTGGAAATCACCGTGGAACCGAGCGTCGACTTTCAGCGCCTGGAGTTCGTGCAGCTCAATTTGTCTCTGCAGCAGTCGGTTACGCAGGAGCAAATCTTTTCTGATGCACGATAGGCGAGGCTATGCAGACCGTATTCTTCTTTTGCGGCGCAGTGCTGCTGGTAGTTTTGCAGACGACGATTCTGCAGATGATTCCGGCCTGGCTCGGTGCGCCGGACCTGGTTTATATCCTTGTCTGTTTTATCGCCTATCGGTTCGATTGGCTGCGCGGCCTGCTGCTTGCGTTTTCCTGCGGTTGGATGATGGATGTGGTTGCCGGCAGCTATCCCGGTCTGTTTGTTTTCGAATACCTGCTTATCTTTGGCCTGCTTGCTGTGCTCACCAACAACAGCCCGGTAAAAGAGGCGGCCTATCAGGTGCCGTTAGTCGGTTTTGGTTATTTTGCCGTGCAATTCACGCTCTATTCCGTGCTTTCACTGATCGACCCGGAATCCCTGCCGCCGTGGTCCTGGGGGCGGTTGATTCGGGAAACGGTGATTGTCATGGTTGCGACCATTCCCTGTTTTGTGATGTTTAACAGCTGCTTTGAATATCTGCAGCGGCGCCGGACCGTGTCGCGCATCGTTCGTCGGAAGACCGGCAACCGGTTCAGATAGCAATTATGAAAGAGAAGTTTTTTCACGAAGAGATCGAAGAGTTGAGCGAACGGGATGATACGGCGCTTATCATGCTCAAGCGCCGGGCCATGTTTGCGCCGATTGTCGTGCTTGCCTTCTTCTTCCCGATTGTTGCCCGATTCTGGTACCTCCAGGTCAACAAGGGAGAGCAGTACAAACGCCAGGCGGAAACGAACCGGGTGCGCATCAGCTCGCTGCCGCCGCCACGCGGTCATATTCTTGATTGCTTCGGCCGGGAGATCGTGGCCAATCGCCCGTCGTTCAATGTGGTCATGATCCGGGAAGACTCGCATGGCATCGACGAGGTGTTGAAACGGCTGGCGCCCGTCCTCAAGGCGGATCTCGAGATGTTGTGGAAACGGATTCGCGACGCGGAAGGGACACCGCGGCATCTTCCTATCATGCTCAAGGAGGATATTGATTGGCAGACGCTTGCCTATCTTGAGAACAACAAATACAAATTCTCCGGGGTGCGCATCGAGGTTCGACCGGTACGCACGTACCATTACGGTGACCTGGCCGCCAACGCCATCGGTTATATCGGCTCAATCAACCGACAGCAGCTTGAGAGCGATGAGGAAGGGGTCTATGAGGGGGGCGACCTGGTCGGCAAGCGAGGACTGGAGCTGTTGCGCGAGCGGGATCTGCGTGGTGAGAAAGGCAGTCGTTCCACCGAGGTCGATGCCCGTGGGTTCGAGCAGCAGCAGCTGAAGAACGTTGAACCGCTGCCGGGTAACGATATCCGACTGACCATAGATGCCGAACTGCAACAGGCCGCCGAACAATATATGGCGATCGGCGACAAGGCCGGCGCCGTTGTCGTGATGGAGGTGGATACCGGCCGGCTGCTGGCGGCGGCAAGCACGCCGACGATTCATCTGGACGACTTTGTCGGCGGTATCTCGCGGGCGAAATGGGATGCTCTTCTGAACAATCCGCGTCATCCGCTGATTAATAAAGTGGTGCAGGCGGCGTATCCCCCGGGATCAACCTATAAGGTCGTAACCGCTCTGGCCGGTCTGGCCGAGGGTGCCATCGACCGCAACACAACCATCTATTGCCCCGGTCACTATCGGTTCGGCAATCGCACGTATCGATGCTGGCGCAGCAGCGGTCACGGTGCCGTCGATATCAGGCGGGCCCTGGCGGAATCCTGTGATGTCTACTTCTATCAGGTCGGATTGCGGGTCGGTGTCGATAAGCTGGCCGAATATGCAAGGC
>CAZSOA010000296.1:0-1960 GCA_964608305.1 uncultured Desulfofustis sp.
TACATGATATTCCGAGGATAAAATGTGATTGCGCAACGATGAGATTGGGCGAAATAGCAATTTTTCAAGGTTCCCAATAGTTATCCACCGCTGAGATGCACGCACATTCCCCGGCAGACTACAACCGCAATACCAAGGATCTTCTTTGTTCGCTGCGAAAAATTCGATTGCACCACTTTTCCGGCAATCTCATCGAGGCCATCACGACACTGGTCCACCAGTTTTTCCTGACACTCTAATGAATCCTTTATATCTGGTCAGCTTCGAACCAAGGGCCGGCATCGACAATTTCACCTGATGCTTGATGCATCACAAAAATATAATAAATACGAGTGGATGGATTGCAAAAAAAATGTCACAAAAAACTCCTCTGGACAGACCAATCTTTAGATAGAAGTAATAACCGTTTCTATCTACCGTCCTAACCAGTCGATTCTTAAATATTTATCTTTAAAAGTCCTCGATAGCGCGGAAAAACTCTGACACCTTCTGGTCTTTCCAGAACTGCAGAAACAACACAACAACCTGATATTAATGATTTTTTTGTTTACAAACGTTTGCCTCAACAGTAAAGACTCAGAATCTGCACTATCTAGAACAATCAGCAATCATTGTTCTTTTCCGTTTCCGGGCTAAACCGGACGGATGTTTCTTTCGTATTCAGTTCTGTCGGCAACCTGTTTGGAGGTGTTTCGTGATTCTATCGACCGCTGCCCTACCCGTTCATATTTTTGCCTGCTTGGCAATGGTGATTGTCTTTTCCACGCCGTGTACAGCCGCTCGCCCAATCGATGAAGCGATCATCCTGTTGCCGGCCGACGATGCCGCCAAAGACAATGCCGGCATATCCTGGACCCTGACGACTAACACCAATCGCCTCACCAGTCATCTGAACGTTTCTTTTCCCGATCAGGAGAACAAGCAGGAATTTGCCGAGCCTATCGCTTGGGAGTACTGGTTCGATATGGATGAAACGAGAGTGCTTGACGGGTTTTCAACAGAAAACCAGACCACCATCGAAACCGACATTCCCCTTGCCACCATCCCCGACGGCCAGCACTCCATCGCACTCAATATCAGGGATTTCGAGGGAGCTATCCACCGCTACACGAGAGCATTCACGCTCAATACCGCCCCATTCGTCCATATTTCAGCAGACAACGAAAACGACACCGTGTTCGACCCGGAAATCACCGTCACGTTCGCCGCCATCCAACCGGATTCTTCCGGGATAGCCGACATCTACCTCAACAATCGCCCGCTCATCACGATTTCACCAGCCTCACAACAAACATCCCGGTCCGCTCAGCTCTCAGAATTATCCGGTTCAGCAATCCACAAAGCAGATCTGCCCCCCGGCAAGCATCTGCTCGCCATCGAGGCCCACAGCCCGAATGGCGGTTTCACCCGTCATTCCGCCTCGTTTATCGTTCAAGCGCTGCCCCCTGCAATAACCGCAACACACGACAGCGAACACCGCTTACAGACAATCGAAACCAGCTTTCCCCCATCCGCGAGCACCCCCATCGGTACGGTTGAGATCCACCTTGCCCGGTCAGTCATTCTGGCGGTGAACGCAGAAACCACCCCACTCACCATCTCCCGGGATACGATCCTCGCGGCATTTGAACAGCACAACCAACCGCTCCCGGAAGAATCGGTCACCTTGATCATCTGCGCCACCAGCGCCAACTTCGTCCATACCTGGCAGGAAGTTGTCTTTCAATAATCCTTCCCAGATCAATCAGCCATGAGCCACGATGTACGAAAATTACTGTTTCCGCTGCTGAAAGCACTGCTGATCGCGCTATTCCTGCTGATTCCGGCAACCTGCTGGGCCACTTCCGCCTCAATCGATGTCTCCGGCAACGAGGGAGCGATCACGGTGAGCGCGACGGCAAGCTTTACTACCCACACCTTTTGCAACAACAAGAAACCACCTGACTGCTGGACCAACAGC
>CAZSOA010000296.1:2060-3448 GCA_964608305.1 uncultured Desulfofustis sp.
TACTACCCACACCTTTTGCAACAACAAGAAACCACCTGACTGCTGGACCAACAGCAGAGGCTCACTAAGCGTCTATCGGAATGGAGGCCGGTTCGCTGCAGTATCAGGTGATGGCAGTGCCAGCTGGTCTGACATCCATAATGCAGCGACATTGGCTCAAAGCGTCCACACATATACAGCAACGGCCTGCGATTCCAAAAATATCTGCGATTCCTCCTCATTTGAAGTAACCATCGACAACACCCCGGAAATCACCATCACATCATCGGGTACCGAAGGTGACATGGAGATTCGCGGGACCGTCGACTTCAAGGAAAATCCGTTTGGCAACGAAGGCCGCGTCGATATCTACCTCAGTAAAAACGGCGGCGGCTTCAACCGACAAAACTATTACAATTTCAATTTCAACACTCCGGACAGCACGCCCTGGACCTGGGCCGCGATCGTCCGTTCAGTCGCCAACGCCGGTGCATGGGGGCAAGGCGACTACGTCGTTCGCGCCCAGGCGGTCGCCGCCAATGGAGCCACCAGTCACGCCGACCTCGCGTTCACCATCGACAACACCCCCGTCCCAGTCATTCTCGGGTCAAAGTGCCACCCCGATGACACCATCGACATCTACGGCACGACAACCTTCAAGGAAAATACCGCCGGCAACGAAGGGACGCTGACCATCTTTATCAGGGAACTGCACGTTCCTTCCTACACCCAGCACGGTTCCGTCAAATCCTACGAGGGCACGGAGATCGGCTGGAAATACGCCGACTTTACCGGCAGACGGCTGCAGAAATCAATCTGGGGCCAGAAAGAGATCATGGTCAAGATCCTCGCCCGTGCCGCCAACGGGGCGACCGCCTCGGTGGAACGAGGTATGGTCATCCCGGCCATGGGCTGCCCGTTTGAGTTTGGAGAGTAACGTGAACTACGCAACCGACCCATCCGTGACCCGACGCCATCCTGCCATGAACTTCGCGCTCCGTTGCCGCCTGTTGCTCTGTCTCCTGTTCTGCCTCAGCCTGCTTGCCGGCCCCGCCGCGGCATCCCAAAGCCCCTACATCGCCCGGCACGGCATCAATTTCTCGACGGGCAATAAATTTCTCAGCGAAACCGACATTTCCCTCTCCGGCCCGGTGGCAACCCTGTCGTTGACCCGCAGTTACAACAGCCAGAGCAGCGAGGTCTCGAGCCTCGGCTATGGCTGGTCGTTGAGCTTCGACGAGAAACTGCAGATCGAATCAACTCTTGGCCTGATCATCTACCGGCGCGCCGACGGCCGCCAGATCCATTTCTCCGACAACGGAGCCGGCGCCTGGGTCAATCACACCGGCAAACAGGCAACCATCACCGCCGATCCGGCGACCGGCGGCTACCTGCTCACCAAACCGGAT
>CAZSOA010000297.1:0-3413 GCA_964608305.1 uncultured Desulfofustis sp.
GCTGGCCCTGCAAATGCCGGAGCGCCACTCCGCCGCCGAGACGCTTGAGTTGAGCAGCCGACTGGCCGACACCTTCGGGGTCCAGCGGATCCATGAGGACATCTCGGAGCCGCTGGCGGCGGTCAGATTTTACGAGCGCTACGATGAGGCGGTACGACAGGTCATCCCGGATTACGACAACCGCTGGAGATCGAAAATCGTTATCCCCAATGTGGTCGACAATTCCGGCTATACGGTTTTTTCCATTGTCGCCGAGTCCCCCTCGGGAGAGACGGTGAAAAAGCGCCTGCCGCTTGCCGCCTATCTCGGCATCGTCGCCGCCACCAACTTCAAGCAGCGGATCCGCAAGATGTTTGAATACTATCATGCCGACCGACTGCACTACGCCGTCACCGGCACACCGAACCGGCTCGAGTACGACCAGGGCTTTTTCGTCAAACTCGGTGACGGCGCCGCCGATATCAAACCGATCGCCCATCTCTACAAAACCCAGGTCTATCGCCTGGCCGAACACCTCGGTGTTCCGGCCGAAATCCGCAGCCGACCGCCGACCACCGACACCTATTCGCTGGCCCAGGGTCAGGATGAATTTTATTTCAGCCTGCCCTACGACAAAATGGACATCTGCCTTTACGCCCATAACCACAAGCTACCGCCAAGCCGTGTTGCCGCAGAAATCGGGCTGAGTGCCGAGCAGGTGGAACGGGTCTTTAAAGATATCGACACCAAGCGGGCGACCACCGCCTATCTGCATCGCCCGCCGCTGCTGATCGAGGATGTCGCGGAAATCCGTTATTGACGGGACTCGGTCAAAAGGGCCTGCAGCTCCGCCGACTGAATCTTGCCCGTAGGACTTTTCGGCAACTCATCGACAAAGACGACTTCGTGCGGCACCTTGAATGGCGGCAGCAGCCGGCGGCAATGGCCGATCACCGTCTTTGGAGCCAGATCGCTGCCCTGCTGCAACGAAATGGCAGCGACGATCTTCTCGCCCAGGATCGCATCGGGCAGGCCGATCACCGCCGTTTCGTGCACACCGGGCAGCTCCATGATCGTATCCTCGATCTCTTTTGGGGAAATCCGATGGGAACCCGATTTAATCAGCGCACTCTTGCGGCCTTCGATAAACAAAAAACCCTCTTCATCCCGGCGGGCCAGATCACCGGTCCAGAGCCTGCCGTCGCGCAGCGCCGCGGCGGTCTCCTCCGGGCGGCGCCAGTAGCCGGCCATGATATTGTCGCCTGAGGCGACGATTTCACCGATCTCGCCGTCTTCGGCGCGACTCCCGTCGGGCCGGCAGATTTCGAGCTGCACGCCGGGGATGGCGGTGCCGATGGAGCCGGCCTTGTCGAAAATCCGTTTCGGGTCGAGATAACTGAGCCGCGGGGCTGCCTCGGTCTGGCCATACATGATATAGATGGCGACACCGGGAAACACCTGCTGCAACTGGTGTGCAAGCGCCGGGGCCATGGCCGCGCCGGCCTGCGTCAGGTAGCGCAGTGCCGGGAACGAATAATCGCGGACACCGGAGCGGTTGAGCAGGATCGCAAAGCTGGACGGCACCCCGGAAAAACCGGTGACCCCCTCGGCCACCATCTGTTCGAGAATGACGTTGGGATACAAAAAGCTCTGGTTCACCACCAGCGTGCCGCCGACGGCGATATGCGTCAGCAGGATCGAATTGCCGTAGGAATAAAAAAACGGCAGTACGGCCATCACCGTATCCTGCTGCGATAACCCCAGATAGGCAACGGTCGATCGGGTATTGGCCACCAGGTTGCGATGCCGCAGCATGACGCCTTTGGGCCGGCCGGTAGTGCCGGACGTGTAGATGATCTGTGCCAGATCCTCCGTATCGATCGGGGGCCGGTCCGGGTTCGGCAGCGACTCGTCGAGCAGTCCGCCGGGATCGGAGACAACCAGTCGCACTGCGGGATGGGCAGCGCAGAGGCCGTGATACCTGCTGAACCGATGGTGAGAGAGAACCGCCACCGGCTCGCAATCGTCGAGTACATCGCGAAGCGTTCGCTCAGACGTCTGGGTATTGCACCCGACCACCACCCCGCCGGCGGCCAGTACCCCGAAATACGAGGCGATATAGTCGATCGCCTGGTCCGTCAGCAGGGCCACCCGGTCGCCGGCACGCAGACCGGCGGCCAGCAGCCGGCGGCTCACGACATCTGCAAAACGAGCAAGTTCACGGTAGGAGACCCGTTGCCCGCCCGCAACCACCGCCGTTTTATCCGGATTGGCAGCAGCGGCGTCGGCAAGCAGGGCATGGACCAGGTTACCGGTGGTCATGGCGTTTTTCGGGTAATAAAAGCAGCCAGCCGGTTTACGCTGTCGAGGTTCTCGGGTATCAATTCTTCATCCTGCACCGAAATAGCGAATTCCTCTTCAAGCCAGTCGACCATTTCCAACACGCCGGTGGAGTCAATGATGCCCTGCTCGAGAAACGACGTATCGTTTTGTAAAACACTCTGGTCGGCATCGAAGAGGAAATGTTCAAAAATGAATTCTCGTATTCTTGCAATGGTCGTTTCCATAATCACCATAGGGATCGGGTTAGAGGGGGTCGTTACGACACCACTTTGATCGTTCCGAGCCGTTCCGGCGTCTCGGCGCGGAACGATTTCACCATCGTCTCATAGAGGATCTGCGTTGACAGGATACCGACAAAGGCCATGTTCTCCTTGAAGCCCTGCCGTTTGCCCTTCCGGCATTTGGCACAAAGCTGACGAACGGCGGCCGGCCGGAAAAGGCCTGCCGCCGTGAGCAGATCATCGGACAGGTAATCGTGCAGATAATCCGGCTCCTGATCGCCGAAAAAACTGAGGATGTCGGGCGCCATGTACGGCTGTTTGGTGCGGCTGACGATTGCCGCGGGGACAATGTCCGCCACCGCTTTTTTCAGGATGTTCTTTTCATTGAGTCCTTTCATCTTGTAGCGGGTCGGGATGGTCCCGGCGAACTCGACCACACGATGGTCGAGAAACGGGAACCGCCCCTCCACCGAATGGGCCATGGCCATCCGGTCCCCTTGGGAGCTGAGCAGGTAGTTTGCCAGCAGCAGCCGGCATTCCAGGTACTGGGCCCGATTGAAATAGTCGAGCCCGATGAGCCCCGGCAACAGATCGGCCAGCGTCCGGTCCGGGTCGGCAACATGGGCGGCGACTTCCTCGGTAAAAAACAGATGGGTCCCGGCGGTGGTGCGCCACCGTGGGCGGTGCGCGTAGAACGGGTCGCCGGGATCGGCGTCGGTGCCAAAAAACGTGCGGGCATACTCGGCCGATTTTGTCGGCGACAGGGCCAGGTACGGATAGAGGCGTTTGAGTAGCTGCGGCCGCAGCTGCGAATCCGGCTGGGCATGGATAAAGGCTCTGATCTTCGCTTCCTTGAACAGATCATACCCG
>CAZSOA010000298.1:0-3382 GCA_964608305.1 uncultured Desulfofustis sp.
CGGCAAAACGAACAACCGTGACACATCGCCGGCGCTCACCTCCCCCGTTGCCGAGACAAACCAGGTCGGCAGCTTCAGCCAGCTTGGCACGGGGTTGTATTCGCCAAACGGAACCAGGACACGTTTACGATACGGTGGTGTCGGGTCGACGGTGCCGGGAAGCGACAGGAATGCGGAATTGTGCAGCCGAACCCGGCCTGCGGAGCTGAACCCCGCCCTGTCCTGATGCGTTGAGGAAACCTCGAATTTCTCGCTTTCCGCGGCCCCAAACAGGATCGGAACACCGGATGCCTGGGAGATAGCCGTTAATTCAGTCAGGTGGTCGTCATTATCCGGGTCGAGCCGAAGCGCCGTTTCCGGCAAGACGATCAGATCGGGGCCAGGTGCTGCAGCAGATCTGGTGAGTGCGGCCAGGCGACCAAATGCTGCCGCCCGACCTTCTGCAGCTTCCCGTTCCCCGCGAAGAATATTGGGCTGGACGACACCAATTGCGATCTGTTGTTCCGGATGAGGCGACGCAGTCATCAGCAGGGCGCTCCCCCAGAGCCAGGTCACGCCGGCAGCAAGAACGGTGGCCGACACGACCACCCCTGACGTTCGAAACACCCACCACTCGGCCAGCGCGATATTGACCAGAACGATCAGAAAACTCACACCGTACTCGCCGGTAACCGAGCTGATCTGCAGCAGCGACGTCAATTCGTACTGGCTGTGGGCCAGCGAGGCCCACGGGAAGGACAAAAAACCGGCATGGGCCTTGACGTAGTCGAGCAGCACCCAGAGCGCCGCGCCGGGCAGCAGAAAGGAGAGGTGCCGGCGGCCAAAGAGCGCACAACAAAAACACCAGAGCGCCGGAAACAGGCCGAGATACAGCGCCAGCGGCAAGCCGTGATACCAGCGGAAGCCCGGCACCACGTAAACCCAGTGGCAGATCAACTGCATACTCAGCGCGCCGTAGATGAGGCCGCAGCAAAAAGCGGCCGGCGGCGGCAGCACACGGCAAAGCAGGATCAGCGGCACGAGCGCTCCCCAGATCAGCACCGGTGAACCAATCACCGGATAGGCGCCCCAGCTCAGCAGCGCAGCGGCACCAACGGTTGCCAGTGCCAACACCGTCTTGGACTGCGGCGACCACTGCTGATATGCTTGTGTGCCGAACCGATGCATCGCGCCTCCCGGCCTGATGAAGCCCTGATAATTATTGTGTACCGCTTTCAAACCGTCTTGGCCAGGAAAACGATTGCCGCTTGATGATTGGTCACTGCAACGGCTTCGACATGCCAGGCAGACAAAAGCGCAACCACGGCGTTATTTTGTACACCTGATAAGGCGTGGATTGGCGCCGTTATTCGTTTCGTTTGCTTCGTGTATCTGGTGATTCGTGTCGATCCAGACCAATCCGGTGGCCGCTGCCGTGGCCACGCAGCCGGTGTCGTAATCCACCGATCCGCCCGGCGATTTGAGTTTGCCGGCCGGATCGATGCGCTTGAGTCGAATCGGGTTTTTGATCGGCGGATTTTCCGAGCCCGCCGAGATGTGCGCCTCCGAGCGGGCGTGCCGATCGTCCGGGATCGCGCCGCTGCCGATGTTCTTAAAACGGCAGATAAACCGGCAGCCCTTGGCCTGCCAGCACCGCTCGACAATCAAATCGGGCAGCAGCCGCGGTGCGACACCACCGGGGCCTGCCGGCGGCCGTTCAAGAGCCTGGATCCCCGGTTTCGCCGCTTTCGTCTCCGCGGCGTCAACGTGGCTGTCGACAAGAAGGCCGAGCCCGATGACACTGAGTCCCAGCAGCATCGTCACGATGGTTTTTCCCTGTTTCATGGCGTCTCCCTGATCTCCTCTGATGGCATACGGTGGCGGTAGCCGCCCCTTCTCTTCTTCGACGGGTACGGGTGATGATGGTATAGATGAGTGTCGAACGACGGTGGATCGGTTCAAAAAAAATGGAAAAAAATCACCACGAGCGTCGGATTGTTCAGCACAGCTCTACCACGAAGAACGGCGTGGTCAAGCGCGGTGATGATGACGGAGATGGGATTCGAGCGGTCTGTGGCCGTTCAGCGCTTCCGGGAGAACTTCTGCAGCACGGCGCAAAGCCCATTCCAGCGCCGGCCAAAAGGGCCGACAGCCGCTCCGTCATGGCCGGCAACCGGGAGCGACAGGGTATAATAGAGCCGCGCCCACCAGAAAACCTGACGGGGGTGGCGCCAGCAATAGCACCACAGCCATTGCCACCAGGCGTCAGCGCCGTAATAAACCATCGTCCACCAGCGCGGCGGCAGGAAGGTGGCGGTGAAGATACCGGCAAAACCGACCTTGTTCTGTTTGAACTGCTTCAGCTTGCGTTGCGGCCACCCCCGAAACGGTTCGGTTCGCAGCGGTCTGTTGCGCGTTTTCCGGGCAAGAAAATCCGGGGTGCGCTCGGGATGCCACGGCGTCAGATGGTGCAGCACCGCCAGCGCGGCAACCAGAGCCGGCTGCTCATGCCTGATTCGCTGCCAGTCCAGGTCGGCACCATGGTGTTCGACAAACCCGATCAGGTCGGCCGCGTGAATCAGCTTATACGGTTCGTAGCTCAACGGCGTCCGAAAACCATGCTGATAGAGATAGATGAGGGTGTCCTCGAGACCCGGTGTCAGAAACTGCTCGCCATCAAGCTCGCCGGCCCGGGCCCGGGCCAGCATCCGGGCGACATCGACGGGCGGGTAATACGGCGGGCAATCGGGATAGAGCCCGCGATGGATCTCCAGGCAGATCCGCAGGGGGCCGGCCGTTTTGATGAGCGGCGGCAGGTGATAATGATCGTCGGGAACCGGCGTCCCGTAGACGGCAAACCCGATGCTCTTGGCCAGTCGCTGACCATGATGCGCCTCATCGGGGTGGAAGAGCAGATCGATATCGCGCATCGGCCGCAGGCCGGGATGGGGATAGATCGTCCGGCTCAGCGCCGCCCCCTTGATAACGAGCGGGGACAGCCCCGCCTCCCGGAAGACGGCCAGCAACTCGCGCAGCACCTGGCTGCGAACCCGTGCCAGGTGCTCATGCCGGCGGGCCAGGGCGGTCAGCGCCCAGACCGATTCTTCCGGGATCGGGCAGCCGGCCGCCTGCAGGTGATGGTGCAGCAGCGGCGCCATCCCCTGCTGTTCGGCCCGCTGCAGCAACTCATCCCAGTTGCCGACCGCAGGCACGGCTTGGCGGAGCAGCCGGTGCTGCTCGTCGTGCCCGGTGATCCGGGCGCACAGTTCAAGAACGGGGCGGGGCCGCATCTGCCGGGGCTCCATGCAGCCAGGATCGGTTCCCGGGGCCAAACCACCGCTCCAGGTCATCGCTGTTGCCGTAGGTGAGCCGGTAGGAACGGCAGCCCCTGATCACCGCGGCC
>CAZSOA010000299.1:0-3312 GCA_964608305.1 uncultured Desulfofustis sp.
CGCCGAATCGTTCCGTTTCTCTCAGCAGCCCTTCGTCTATCTGGTAGGGCGTTTCAACCGGCATGGCGATCAACACCACCCGAGTGCCGGCGTCATGCATACTGGCGATCAACACCACCCGAGTGCCGGCGTCATGCATACTGGCGAGCAAATCGGTCAACAGGGAATAGGTATACACCGTACGCCCCGGACCACCCCGCTGCCGCTCCTCACTGTTCAAGCGCTGGGTTATGATCTCGTAATCGGGGATAACGGTGCTGAGCAAGCGATTACGAATCAGCTCCCGATTCACGTATACGTGGGAGACCTTACCGGCCAGGAAGCGGAGATAATTGCGGTGATCGGTCAATCCGGTCGCACCCATCCGATCGCTATCATCAATGCCGCAGAAAAAGCCGCCAAGCCGTGACGCATTGATCGGAAACTGATCGCTCAATTGTGCCCAGGCAAAGCCGATAACCAGCACATCCGGCACATGTGCGGCCGCCAGGTGATTGTTGTACACGCAAAACCACTCAGCCAGTGCGCTGCCATCGGGAGTGATCTTGGCTAGTGCAGAGGAAGCGACCATGGGCAGCAGCGCGCGCAAGACCGCTTCATCAGTGGCGTTGTTGAGCAGTGAATTACCGAGTAATACCAAAGTATTTTCGTCATGGCGGGCCTGCTCCACCTGCCGGACGATAGCGGGTATTTCCAGGATATGGTTGACGTTGCCGGACAAATGGCCTTCCACCAACCGGACTCCGCCCTCTACCGCGACCAGCATGAAGCCGACCAGCAGAAGTACACGATACTCACGGACAATCGCCATCAGCCTGAGCATACGTCACTCATCCTGTTGTCTTTAGTGCCGGAAACCTTCGATCTGACGTCGATCTCCGCTGGTTTGTACCACCTGCCTGCCGACAATCTCAGCCTTCCGGTGAACATCATCCACACCGCGACAGCCACGCCTCCACCTTCTGCATCATGGCCTGCTCCCACTCGGGAAAGGAGAAAATATGGTTCGCCTCGGCAATCACCTGCACTTCGCACAAGTCGGCGTGTCTGGCAAACCGGTCGTGGTGGGGGCGCAGGAATTTCTCGTCAAAATCCCAGTACAATCGATCGGCCTCGCTGAACACCAGGCACATCCGCCGCCCCGACTCGAGAACCGAGAACAGCGCCTCCGGAAACAAGGGGTTCAGATCGGAAACCTCGGCAGCCGGTTCGCTGGCAGTACCATGATCCTTTTTTTTCGAGGAAGACGTCAGCGCCGTCCAGATCATCTTGTAGTCGCTCTGTAAGGTCACAAACCGCCACCAGCGTTTCAGGCTCAACAGGTTTTTGAAATACCCCTGCTTGTACCCCTCCAATTGCCCCCTGCTCATGAACCGGTACGGGTCCTTGTTGGTGATGGCCGACGAGGTACAAGGGATCCCCAGCCCGATCAGAGCGGTGATTCGCTCATCCTTGGCCGCCGCCAGCAGGCCGGTGATGGCCCCGCCGCACAGGCCGCCGACGATGAAACGGGTCGCGCCCATCTCCCGCCCCAACCAGTCCAACGCATCCAGGGTGCTGTCGACAAATCTGCCGAATTCTACCCCGCCGAGGACATCGGCCATCAGATCTTCGTGTATCTCCCCTTCCGAGTCGCCGATTCCTTCCGGGTCGAAACGGAAGACGGTATATCCCATCCGGGCAAAGGCCTCGGACATCTTCACATAGAGGCGATGTGGGGCAACCCGGCTCTTGATGCCCGGCGACAACAGGACAATCACACGCTCTTGCTTGGCAGCCTCGGGATCGGCCGCATGGATCATGCCGAAAAGCCGCTTGTGGTTGCGGTTGAGAAACTGTACCGGAGTCTTGCCGCTCATGATTTTCCTTCAAGCCAAGCGGTTGTCTCCTGAAAAAGCGCGCCCGCCTCGGCATAGTATGTCTTGATTTCTTTCCAGAACGACTCCTCGGCCACGGCAACCGCTCGGCACCGGGCCAATCGTTCCTGCATGGCCACGAAGTCCCTCTTTACCGGCTGCCCGGGCGAACCGATCTGCACGAGCAGGGTCGCGGCCTGGGACCCGCCTTCAGCCGCCAGAAGATCGATGGCCTCGGCCTCGGCATAGAGGGTATAGGACAGCAGGTAGCCTTCGCTGTTGACGGCCCCCCCCTGCTTCATCTGCTCCACCAGATCATCCCTGGTGAACCGAATGGCCTTGTAAACGGCCGTCTGGGTCACCAGGTTGCTACGCAGCAGCTCTTTCATGTATTTGGTACCGTTGATAATCGGCTCCCACAGCACCAGCCGCCGTACCCCGGGCAAATCTCTGGCGGCCAGCAGGGCCAGGGTCGCCCCGAAGCGCAACCCCAGCAGGTTGATGTTCTGCAACCGCCCGCCGGTCTGCTCCCGCAGAAAACCCGCAGCGCAACGGATATCGGCCAAGCGGCTGGACACCGATGTCTCCTCGAAGCGGCCATCGCTGTCGCCATGACCCCGAAAATCGAAACGCAGGACGGTGTAACCGAGCCGTGCCAACCGCCGCGCATAGGAGACCATCACACGCTGAGCCCAGAGTTTCTCCTCGGCAAAGGCATCGACAAAAACAAACCCCTCCATACGGTCGCTCTCACCGACAGGGTGGTAGATGACGCCGAACAGGGCGGCACCCGTCTCATGGCTGAAAAAACAGGGTACCTCGCTGATCTTGTCCGGCGCTTCCACAGCGTGCGTCATAGCGGTATCGTCCTCCACAATAACGGATGATACGGGGAAGCTTGAATCATTCGAAACGTTGTTCAAGGTTCCCTCTGATGATTCAATCAATCCTCAACCGGCCTCTGTGAGCCGATCCTGCCGGCCCGCGTGAGCGTGTCGATCAACTCGATATTCAGCCCCTGACCGGCAAACAGAAAAGCGATCTTCTCGTTGGCAAAGGCCTCGCCCGGCTGCGGCTCGGTCAACACCCGCGCTCCGGCCTGCTTCAGACGATCGAGCTCTGGTTCGAGTTCGTCGCACAAAAAACAAAGATGATGCAGCCCGCCGCCCCGCCTGGCAAAAGCGGCGACCGGCGAGTCGGGACCGGTCGGTTCGACAAGCTTGACGGGAAGGCTTCCCGGTTTTTCAAGAAAGACCACGACCACCTTCTGCCGCGTATTGAGCACCGGCTCGGTCGCCTGCCGGTAACCAAAGTATGTCTGCCACTGGTCGATGGCCTTTGCCATGGACCCGACAACGATGCCCACATGATCGATCTTCATTTGTATCCCTCTCGAGTTTACAAACCACTACCCACGCCTCACCCGGGCCGGTTCCCCTCCTTCCCAGCTATCGTC
>CAZSOA010000300.1:0-3301 GCA_964608305.1 uncultured Desulfofustis sp.
TAATCGATCAATAAATAATTACTGCTGCCAAACATCCGCGGCAGATAATCACGGGCCTGCCGGTCGACGGTGATACCGAAGGTGTGCAGGCCGGCGCCGCGTAATTCCAGCAACGCCTTGCGGGTATCCTCAATCGCATATTCCCCCTTGTAATCGTCGTAATCCTCCGGTTTACCGTCGGTAATGGTAACCAACAACCGGGTACGCGCCGCACAACCACGCAAAAGCTCGCCGGCGACCCGGATTGCCGGTCCTATCCGGGTGTATTCGCGCGGAGCAATGGCGTCGATCCGGCGGCGGACCGCATCGTGATAGGGTTCCTGCATACGCTTGATCGGGAACAATTCGCAGCGACTTCGGCGCATCCCGGAAAACCCGTAAATCGACCAGCGATCACCGACAATCGACATGGCCTCACAGAGCAACACCAGTGTCTCTTTGATGACGGTGCCGACCCATCCCTGCGTCGAGTTCGACATATCGACGAGAAACAAGGTCGCCAGATCACGCTCGTCGCGCAGCAGGCGAACGAAGAGTCGCTCTGAGGCTGCCCGGCCGGCCCGCCGATCGGCCCGCGCTTCAACCACCGCATCGAGATCAAGATCGTCGCCCTCCCGCTGCCGGCCCACAAAGCATTCATTGACCCGCAACATCTCAAACTGCCGCCGCACCCTGGTCAACAGCCCTTGATATTTCTGCAGGGTGGTTGCCACAAAGGTGGATTGTACCGAGGGCAGATCCCGCTCGGAAACCGAGCACCAGTTACGCCGATAGCCGTGACGCCGAAAGTCCCACTCGTCAACGAGCCGGCCACCGGCAACCGATTCCCCGTCATGCTCTGCTGCACCGGCGGCGAAACTGGGCGACGAACCGGCAACGCCGACCGCAGCGGCCAGATACGTATCCGGGATTCGGCCGAACTCCTGATTGATCTGCGCTGCCAACTGCTGCACGTCCTCGGGCAACTCGCAGGATCGGTTGTCGATCTGCAAGACGAACCGCTTGTTCCCGTCACCCCGTTCATCAGACGTCTCGGCACAGACAATGCGCGTCGCATCAACCTGTTCATCGCCCCGGCTGCCGTTCTGCGTGATCGCCGGATGTCGTTGCCGGGCCAGCAGGCGCGCCAGCTGCAGCACGAAGCGCTCACGCAGTTCCGCCTGCAACAGCGTCCGGCGCTCGTTCACCCGCTGCAGATCAAGATGCCCGAGCAGATGAAGCAACGGCGGTCGCTGATAGCGGTCGGCTCCAGCGGCTACCGTCTGGTACCATGCCGGTAAATCATCCAGCGGGTCATCCGCCGGCAACCGTTCATTGAGAAGTTCCTCCGGCTCCCCGCCGATTGAGCCGCCGATTGCCGCCCACGCCAAACACTGAACCCGCTGCTCAAGCATGGCCGGCGCAGACGGCAGACGACTCGCAAGTCGATCGGCCAGTTCCCCCCATCGCTGCACCAGTCCGGGAGCACGGTCGGCAAGGCCGGCGACCACCCGGCCGCAGGCCCCGACAAAAAACAGATCGATAGCCAGTTCCGGCAGCGGAAATCGAGTGAAATAGTCGACAATCCCGGTGTGCCCGGATGGTGGAGCCGATCGTCTGAAACGTTCCAGCACGACTGCCCAGTGATGCTCCCGAGGCGCGATACGCGCGATACCCTGGCCGATCAGACCGCAATGCAGACCGGCCAGAAGCTTGTAAAGTTCTCCATTACTTCGCTCATCGGCAAACACGCCGAGGTGCGGCGGCAGGAAGACCGTCACCGAGTCGGTGACGGTAACCGGTCCTTTGGCCAGTTCCACCGGCAACGCAAACAGCCCGCGCAGAAACGGGGCCAGCCACGGGACGACGCGCTCGAAACTGACCCGTCCCGCCCCCTCCCGCGCTGCGAGAAAACCCATCCCGCCGTCACGCAACAGCAGCCGCGCCGCAGCCAGGCCGCCGCTTTCGTATTCGGCAAGCAGCGCCCGCACCCAGGAGCCCATGAGATGTTCGGGAACCGCCACCTGCCGACTTCCTTCCTCGAGAAACGCCAGACAGAGCGAATGGCTGACCGGCCAGATCGCCCCCACCTGAGCAAGCAAAAGCTCCTGCTGCGTCTCCGGTAGTCGAGCCAGCCGCCCGAGCAGTTCATCAACCTCCCATTCGTTGGGATGCGATGGGTGAACCAATCGATAAAAGAGATTCTTACACTCGTTTTCGTTCATGCATCACCAGCCATCACCGCACTCCGCCCGGTTCCCTTCAAAAAACCGCCGCTACCATTTCGCCGAGCGCTTCAAGCAGATCGGGGTCATCGGTGAGACTCTCAACAATCCCGACCCGACAGGCGGTGCGTACGTCGATCCCGGAGCGGACCAGCATGCCCGCCTGAATGAGCAACCTCGTCGAGGCGCCTTCCGGCAGGCCGGACTCCTTGAGCCCACGGCTCATCCGGCCGAGATGAACGAGGCGGATGGCCAGGTTGCGCTCGATGCCCGCCTCGGTGGCAACGATCCGGCTCTCACGCTCCTCGTCGGGATAGGTGAATGACAGCGAAACGAATCGCTGCCTCGTCGACGGCTTGAGGTCCTTGAGCACACTCTGGTAGCCGGGGTTGTACGACACCGCGAGCAGAAATTCGTCCGGGGCGGATACCAGTTCCCCGCGTTTTTCCAGCGGCAGTTCCCGGCGGTCGTCGGCCAGTGGATGGATCACCACCGTCGTGTCCTTACGGGCCTCGACGATCTCGTCGAGATAGCAGATTCCGCCGACCCGCACGGCGCGGGTCAACGGACCGTCCACCCAGACCGTGTCCTCACCCTTGATCAGGTAGCGGCCGACCAGATCGGAGGTGGACAAATCGTCGTGGCAGGACACGGTAATCAACGGTCGCTCGAGTCGCCATGCCAGGTAACGCATGAAACGGGTCTTGCCGCAACCGGTCGGCCCTTTAAGCAATAGCGGCAGGCGACGGGCGGCGGCGGCCAGGCCGACCGTGATTTCATCGCCGATCGGCAGGTAAAAAGGCTCTGCGGCGATGCGATGTTCCTCAATCGAAAGCTGCTGATAGGTCATTAATTGGTCTCCCTTGCGAAGAGTCATTATCAACAACGGTAAGGAGAAGCCCGGCTCTGCGCAAGGGATGGCAGCGGCTGCAACCAAACGGGGTGCACGCTGTTGGGTTGCCTTGACCCGGAAATTTTCGATTGTTTTCGTTGTTCGATGTTCCGTTCTTGACTATTGCAGAATTTTTAAGTATTTTTGTTTGCCAATGAATTATCCAATCAAGCGAAGAATGTTGGAGAAATAGTTGACACAATAT
>CAZSOA010000301.1:0-3279 GCA_964608305.1 uncultured Desulfofustis sp.
GGACTGCGGTGACGAGACCGACATAATCGGGCTGGATCGGCAGCTGGCGCTCACCCCGGTCGACCAGACAGGCCAGCTGAATGGTGCGCGGCCGACCGTAGTCGATCAGCGCGTCCATTGCCGCTCTGATCGTTCGACCGGTGTAGATGACGTCATCGACCAGCACCAGATCGATCCCTTCGATATCAAAATCAATCGCGGTGGTCTTGACCACCGGATGCTGGGCGATCAGACTCCAGTCGTCACGGTAGAGAGTGATGTCGAGCGTCCCATACACGGTGGGCAGCGACGACTGATCGGCGAGAATTGCCCTGATTCGTTCGGCCAGGAAGACCCCACGGGTATGAATGCCGACGATGGCGATACGCGCGACGCCCTGATTGTGCTCAAGAATCTGCAACGCCATCCGCTGCAGCGCGATGCGAATCTCTTCGCCGTTCATGATGACCTGGCGCGATGTACTCATGACGACACCCTGTTCCAGAAGAAGTCGATCCCCTTCTCGTTGATCAGATTAATCGCTCGCGGATAGGCCTCGCACTCGGCGCCGAACACCTTGGCGGCAATGTCCTCGACACTGTCCTGGTAATCGAGCGAAACGCATTGCTGAACGATGATCGGCCCCTCGTCATAGACTTCGTTGGCGAAATGGACGGTACAGCCGCTGACCATGCACCCCCGCGCCTTGACCGCATGGTGCACCCGATTCCCGTAGAAACCGGCACCGCAAAACAACGGAATAAGCGACGGATGGATATTGACGACACACCGGCGGAGGGCTGGCGGCGGCGTGTATAGTTTCAGGTAGCCGGCAAGACAGACGATATCGACCTCGTAGTCGGCAAGCACTCTGTTGGTCTGCTCGCTGCCGACGGCGACATGGGCCGGGTACCCGTAGCGTCGAGCTTTCTCCAGGCCACGCGCTGAAGCAACATTGGTAATCACCACGGTAATGGCGGCAGCCAGCGTTTTCGCCTTGATCCGCTCATGAAAGTTATCCAGCGTGCGCCCGCTGCCGGACAGGAGAACGGCCATCTTCAGCATCGCTCAGGTTCCTTGAAAATAGTCGTTGGAGCTTTCATCGATCCGGTTGAGCCAGGCGGCAATGGCGGTGTCGTAGCGCGAAGTCAGTTCAAACACCTTCCGGGCCAGCCGAAATCGGGTGGTTACCGTGGTGTTGCCATGGGCTGCCAGTTCGTCAAGTATCAGCGGATAATCGGCAGGATCGACAACCACGGTGACATCGTGAAAGTTCTTCGCCGCAGCCCGCAGCAGCGTCGGTCCACCGATATCGATGTTTTCTATCGCATCGGCGAGACGGCAATCCGGGTCGGCCACCGTTTTCTCAAAGGCGTAGAGGTTAACCGCCACCAGGTCGATGGGCAGGATGGTGTGCTCCAGGCACTGCCGCCGATGTTCGTCATTGGCGCGCTGATGCAAGATGCCGCCGTGCACCTTCGGATGCAGGGTCTTGACCCGGCCATCGAGCATTTCCGGAAAGCCGGTAAAATCCGCCACGTCGATTACGGTGATACCGCCGTCGCGCAGCTTTTTTGCGGTACCGCCGGTGGATAAAATCTCGATGCCGCGCGCGGCAAGCGCGGTGGCAAATGATTCGATGCCGCTCTTATCCGTGAGGCTGATCAATGCTCGTTGCATCTCCCCCATGCCGTCCTCCCTGCTTAGGCTTTTTTGATGAATTGGCGAATTTTCCGGCGATCTCGTTTATCGGGCCGGCCGGCCGGTGCGGCAGCGGGTGCCCCGATCAACCGGCGCAATTCCCGCGCCTCGGCGCGCCTGGCGATACTTTCCTCGGTCTCCGCATACAGCAGCTGCGCCTCTTTGGCCGGTCGCCGATACGGGGTGATCCCCTGAACGACGACAGTGAAGCAGCTATCGTCTCGCCTGATCTCCAGGACATCGCCCTGCGCCACAATCCGCGAGGGCCTGACCCGCCCGCCGTTGACGTGGACCTTACCGCCCTGGACGGCCTGGGATGCGAGGCTCCTGGTCTTGAAAAATCGTGCGGCCCACAACCATTTGTCTATTCGTACCGCGGCTGTGTCTGCGATCATCTGTCCTGCTTCATTCGGTGTGGTTCGCTACGAGTACCGCCGCTGCTGCCGCGGTATCCAAAAACTAATACCCTACACTGAACCGGAGGCAAACGCATGGAAAAATGAATAGTCGGCCGGCTTGGGCGAGACCACCGGTCATGGATATTTCTGGTGGTATTGACCGGCAAAACAAGGTAAAAAATGGATCGAAAGCGTTACGCTGATCGCCCTGCCGGAGCATCGCAGGCGCCGGACGGTTTGTGACGAAGCCGGCAAAACGAAACGGTGGCCCGACGCCGTTTTTCAACCCACATGTCGATGACCATCAAAACCGCCGGAGTCAAGAACATCAAGGTACCGATTACGGTCCTGCAAAAAGACGGCGCCCTTCAGCATACCGTGGCCTCCGTGACCCTTCGGGTCGGCCTGCCGACCATGCTGCAGCCCGATTGCGTGACGACCTTTACCGCAATTCTCAACCGCCATATCGACCGGATCAGCGTCGACACCTTTCCCGCGCTGCTGCACGATGTCCGACGTTCGTTCAACGCCCGCAATGCCCGGATCGATATGAGTTTCCCGTACTATCTGGAAAAGGCGGCCCCGGTCTCAGGAACGCGCAGCCTCATGGAGTATGAGTGTGTCTTCAGCGGCGGAATCGGCGATGACGCCGGCTTTCTGCTGACCGTCAAGGTGCCGGTTACCACCCTTTGCCCGTGTTCACGAGAAATCAGCGAGGTCGGCGCCCATAATCAGCGGGCCGAGGTAACCCTCAGCGCCCGATTTACGAAGATGATCTGGGCCGAGGATCTGATCAGCCTGGTCGAACAATGCGCGTCATGCGAGTTGTTCGCGCTGCTCAAACGCCCGGATGAGAAGTTTGTCACGGAGACCGCCTTCAAGAACCCGATGTTCGTTGAGGACGTGGTCCGCAAAGTTGCCGTTCGAGCCATCGAACACCCCCATATCATCTGGTTCTCGGCCGGCGTGGAGAGCTATGAATCAATCCACAAGCACAGCGCCTACGCCTATGTGGACAGCGGTGACATTCTCGCTAAAAACGGGCAACGGACGGATCTCCTTCGCTGATCACCGTAACCCTTCCCGAAGCCCTGCCGATCCGCCGGGTGCCTCCCGGCTCATATCGATCATCTGCACGATCGAGTAGCCCTCGATAATCATGTAGGTAAGAAAGAGAAACAGGCAGACCGCAACAAAGCAG
>CAZSOA010000302.1:0-3277 GCA_964608305.1 uncultured Desulfofustis sp.
TCAACAGCTGGCTCGACGATACCGGCACTGTGGTCAAGGAAGAATCACCGGCCGGATTCGTGTTCATCAGGGAGCCGGAATTCCGGGCAAAAATGATCGATCCACCGGGCGACGAACTGCTCGCCAGCGTCGCCGTGCCGGTGACCGGGTCGATGCCGGATCTGCGAGACCGAAAACGGATGCGCTACCGACTGACACTGCCGGCAGACGGCGACTTCGACCTGACGTCAGGCCGGCAGACCTTTGTCAATGATGTGCTCGGCATCGAACTCGAAACAATCCCCGAGGAACCGACGGCAGGCGCTGCAGCAACCTGTCCCGATGCGCACCCGCATCTGTTGCCAAGTCCGTACATCCAGTCCGATGACGACCGGATCATCGCCCGCAGCCAGGAGATAACCACCGGGCTTGATTCGGCGACGGCACGGGTCCGGGCCCTGGCCGACTGGGTATACCATTACCTGGACAAACGACCGGTCATCGGTATTCCCGATGCGGTGAGCACCCTGGAGGCCGGCATCGGCGACTGCAACGAGCATACCTCGCTGTTTGCGGCGCTGGCCCGGGCCGCCGCCATCCCAACCAAGATCGCCGTCGGCGTGGTCTGGCATAACGAGGCCTTTTATTATCATGCCTGGAACGAAGTCTGTCTGGAGGGACAATGGATCAGCCTGGACACCACCACCAACCAGTTTCCAGCCGATCTAACACACCTCAAATTCGTCGAAGGTGAACTGCAGGAACAGATCCGGATCGGCGCCCTGCTCAACCATCTGCAGATCGAACCACTTGACGACTAACGCCATGACAAGAATCCACAACAACGCATGAAAGTCGTATCCAAGCCGGTACGGGCGCACTGCTTGCGGCAGCATCGAACGAATACCTGGAGCTGCTTTATTTTTGAATCTACATGTTCATAGAACAAACCGACCCCATGCACACCGACCCTCCCCCCACCCTCGTCGTCGACCGACTGAGCAAACACTTTGACAAGCTGAGCGCCGTCAACGGGGTCAATCTCCGGGTCGGGCGCGGCGAAATCTTCGGTTTTCTCGGCCCGAACGGGGCCGGCAAGACCACCACCATCAAAATGATTGCCGGCCTGTTGCTGCCGTCATCCGGCTCGGTGCAGATCTGTGGTCATGATATGGCAGCGCAGGCAAAACGCTGCCGCCAACTGACCGGCTATATACCAGACCGGCCGTACCTGTATGAAAAATTGACCGGCGCCGAATACCTCAGCTTTATCGGCAGCCTCTACCCACAATCAGATACCGGTACCCCCGTGCTTGATCGCGCCGAGGAGTACCTCGTTCTGTTCGATCTGGAGCAATGGCAAAACAACCTGATCGAAAGCTACTCGCACGGGATGCGACAGAAGCTGATTATGGCCTCGATGTTCATGCTCGATATGCCCCTGCTGGTGGTCGACGAACCGATGATCGGTCTGGACCCGAAAAGTGCCCGGATCGTAAAAGAACTATTCAGGAAAAAGGCCAAGGAAGGGACAACCGTCTTTCTTTCGACACATTCGATGGAGATAGCCGAGGAATTGTGTGACCGAGTCAGCATCATCGTCGAGGGTTCGATCATCGCCGGCGGCACCGTTCCATCACTGAAAAAAGAGGCGGCCCTGGAAGATAAAAATCTCGAAGAGCTTTTTCTCCAGCTCACCGGAGCATTTGAGCTGCAGCAGGTGATTGCCGCGTTACGCGGTGCCCCTGCAGACAAGAGTGGCGAACTCCGATGAATACCCGGTTATTCCTGCCGTATCTGCGCTCGGCCCGCAACCGCCTGTTTCGCGGCGGCGGCGTCACCTGGAAAACCATACCGATTGCTCTGCTTGGCCTGGCGCTGTGTATCGTCCTGTACCTGATCAGTTGGCGGACGGTCTCCTACTTTCACGCCCAGAGCGAACTCGGCATCATCCTGAGCATGAAGATCTTCCAGATGGCCTGGATCACCATCTTTGCGATGCTCGTCTTCTCGTCGATGATTGCCGGCGTCTCCACCATCTATCTGTCCCGCGACAATGAAATAATCGTCTCGGCACCGGTCGACTGGGCGGAACTCTATCGGATGCGATTGCTGACGACGTTTTTCAACACGTCGTGGATGGTACTGATTTTTATGCTGCCGATCTTTGCCGCGTTCGGCACCGTTTTTCAAGCCGGGCCACTCTACTGGCCGCTGTTGCTGGCAACGATTCCGGCAACCGCTCTGATTGCCTGCGGCTCGGCGCTGCTGCTGGTCATCGCGCTGGTGGCCCTGTTTCCAGCCCGGCGAACCCGGGACATCATCTTCTATCTGACACTTTGTTTCGGCATTCTGCTCTATCTGGTCTTCCGGCTCCTGCGTCCGGAAGATCTGGTCAACCCGGAGAAGTACGCGCAGTTCGTCGACTATCTGTCGGCAGTGGCGAACCCGGCCGGGCCATGGTTGCCCGCCGGCTGGGCGGCGAATCTGCTGAGCGTCTATCTGCTTGATCGGGAAGTTGACTGGTTGCTGCTCGGATTATTGCTCTGCACACCGCCGGTGCTGCTGGTGCTCGGCGAATGGCTCATGGAACGGCTGTTTCTCAGCGGGTTCTCGAAATCCCAGGAATCGTTCGGCGGATATCGTCGTTTCCGTCCCCCCCGACAACGGAGCGCCCGCTCCTGGCTCTTCCGCAAAGAACTAATCTCGTTCGTCAGGGACTCCCGGGAATGGTCGCAATTCTTTATGATCGGCGCGCTGATTATCGTCTATCTCTATAACTTCAAGGCATTGCCGCTCGAATCGACCTTCGGCTCCACCTATGTGGCCAACCTGATTTCATTCGGCAATATCGGCCTTACCGGTTTTCTGGCCGCCGCCCTGGCTGCCCGCTTCGTCTACCCGTCCATCGGTGCGGAGGGCGGGGCCTTTTATGTGCTGCTCACCTCGCCGCTGTCGCCGGCCCGTTTCTTCTGGTACAAGTACTGTTTTTACGTGGTACCATTCACGCTGTTGACCTTTTTGCTCATCTCGGTGTCCAACCATCTCCTGCAGATCAGCGGACCGATGTGGTGGATCTCGTTGGGCACTGCGACGCTGATCTGCTGGACGGTGGTGGCCATGGCGCTCGGTTTCGGGGCCTGGTTTGCCGACTATCATGCCGAGAATCGCACCGCGTCGATGGGGCCGGGCGCGGTTTTCTATTTCTTTTGTGCCGCGGCGTATATGCTGGCGGTACTGGCGCTCGGCTTCTCCCCGGCACACCGGCTCGTACGACGCTGGTTCTTCAGCAAAGGAC
>CAZSOA010000303.1:0-3200 GCA_964608305.1 uncultured Desulfofustis sp.
AATGCCAACTACTGGTATCCGTCAACGCCGGCAACCAATCTGCTGTTCGGCCTGCGTGAGGCGATCCGGATGCTTGAGGAGGAGGGACTGGATAACGTCTTCGCCCGTCACGACCGGTTCGCCGAGGCGACTCGTCGGGCCGTTCGGGCCTGGGGGCTCGAAATCCTCTGTGAGAACGAGAAGGAATACAGCCCGGTCCTGACCGCGGTTATGATGCCCGACGGCAAGGGGGCGGACGCCCTGCGCAACGTTATCCTGCAGGCGTTCAACATGTCGCTTGGCAGCGGTTTGGGAAAAGTCGCCGACAAGATCTTCCGCATCGGCCATCTTGGCGATCTCAACGACTTGACCCTGCTCGGAACGCTTGCCGGAATCGAGATGGGGCTTGAACTCGGCGGCATCAAGCACGACAAAGGCGGCGCACAGGCGGCGATCGACTACCTGGCCGGTGCGGCGGCGCAGCGCTCCTGATTCGCCTTTTTTGTTCAACCACTCCACGAACGGCTTCTCCGGTGTCGCATCCGGGGAAGCCGTTCGCGGTCAGAAAGGAATCATCGATGGAACACACACACAATATCTTTCACCGTCTGCAGCAACAGATTGCCGGTGATGTCCTGGATAATGAATTGAGCCGCTCGCTGTACAGCAGCGGCGCGTCGTTGTTTCGCATCAAACCCCAGGCAATCGTCCAACCGAAGACAAAACAGGACATTGTCGAAACGGTCCGCTTCGCCGGCACCTATAAAATACCGCTGACACCGCGCGGCGGCGGTACCAGCCGTGCCGGCAACGAGTTGGGCGCCGGCATCCTGATCGATTTCAGCAAGCATCTCAACCGGGTCCTTGAGCTCAATGTCGAAAAGCGGTGGGTTCGGGTGGAACCGGGCATCGTCCTGGCCGACCTCAATCGCTATCTGAAGCCGCATAAACTCTACTTTCCGATCGACCCGTCGACAATCGATTCGGCAACCATCGGCGGTATGGTCGCCAACAACTCCAGCGGGCCGCATGCCGTCAAATACGGAACCACGAGGGCGCATGTCAAGGAATTGGAACTGATCCTTGCCAACGGTGAACTCATGCGCACCGGACGGCAGCAGCATGCCGACGGTTCGGCGCCGGCGGGCAGCATGGCCGCCGACATCACCGCCAAAATCCCGGCGATCATCGCTCGCTATGAGCAATATCTGGAAGAGGAGCGGCCGTTTACGAGTAAAAACTCCTGCGGTTATCATGTCTGGGACCTGCTCGATGAGCACTCCATCGACTTGACGCCGCTGCTGGTCGGCTCCGAGGGGACGCTGGCCATCGTCTCCGAGGCGACGCTGCATCTCTCACCGATTCCGGAGAAGGCGTTAAGCGGCTTTGTCTATTTTGACGATCTCGGCAAGGTCGGCGAGGCAACCCTGCAGATCCTCGAGGAAGGACCATCCATGGTCGAGATCATGGAAAAACATATTCTCGATCTGGCTCGGGAGAAACGACCGGAACTGGCCGACTATTTCCCGGAGCATACCGAGGCATCGCTGTTTATCGAGTTTCAGGAAGCAACCGATGAGATGCTGCAGGAAAAATTCGCCGGCGTCAAAAAACGGTTGCTCGAAGAGCGCAACCTGGCCGTGAAGGTGCTGCAGGCCCGCAACGCTGCAGACATGAAGACCTTCACCAAGGTACGCGGTATTTCCGGTCCGATCCTTAACCGGATGAAAGGCCCGCGGCGGCCGATCGCCTTTATCGAAGATGCCGCCGTCCACGTGAGCCGGCTGCCGGAATACATCAGCGGGCTGCGCAAGCTGTTCGATCGGTTTCAGGTCCGGGCGGCGATCTACGGCCATGCCGGTGACGGCAACTTGCATACCATGGCCATTCTCGACACCCGGCAGCCCGATGACGTCAAAACCATGCTGGCACTCTCCGACGCTGTCTGCGATCTGGTGCTCAGCCTCAAAGGCACCGTCAGCGGCGAGCATGCCGACGGCCGCCTGCGCAGCTATTACGTGCGTCGGCAATACCCGCATCTCTACGAGGCGATGCAGGAAATCAAAGCGGTGTTCGATCCCGACGGCCTGATGAACCCGGGGGTGATCATCTCCGACGACGAGAATCCGTTGGGCCGCGATCTAAAATTCGGTCCTGATTTCGCGCTGGTTCAGACGGGCTCCTCGTTTGATAAGCTCGTTTATCAGGAGCAGATTGAGAATTGTTCCGGCTGTGCGAAATGCCGGTCCTATTGCCCGATTGCCAACGCAAGCCTGCAGGAATGGACGAAAGGCCGAGGCAAGATCACGCTGCTCAGGGAATTGACTTCCGGGAAACTCGATCCGTCGATTCTTGCGGAACCTGAATTCAAGGAGGTCATGGACTCGTGTATCAACTGCAAGCGCTGTCTGACCGAGTGCCCGTCCGGAGTCGATGTGCCGTGGCTGGCCATGGCTGCTCGGGCCGATTATGTCCGGCGCAAAGGCGAAGGGTTGACCAATCGGGTGCTTACCGACACGCGCCTGCTCTGTGCTCAAGGTAGCATGCTGGCGCCGCTGGCCAATTTTGCGACCTCGCTCGGCCCGGTCCGTTGGGGGCTGGAACGAGTACTTGGCATGGATGCCAAACGACACCTGCCGCCGTTTCACCACCAGACCCTGCGCAAGCTCGTCAAAAAGCGGGATACGCATTCCTCCGGCCGAGAAGTGGTGTTTTTCCTCGGGTGCTTTGCCAACTTCAACGACCCCGAAGGTGAAGGCCTGGCGGTGGTCGAAGTGCTTGAGCATAACGATATCGGGATCATCATGCCTGAGCTGAAATGCTGCGGAATCGCCCGTATCAGCGCCGGCGGGCAGGACCGGGTTCTTGACGACATTCACTACAATATCGGCATTCTTAAGCCCTATGCTGAACGCGGCCTGCCTATTGTTTTCAGCGAGCCCAGTTGTGCGCTGGCAGTCAAGCACGAATATCCGCGTATCATCGACACCGACGACGCGAAAGCGGTGGCGGCGGCCTGTGTTGATATCCATCAGTACCTGATGATGCTGCACAGAGACGGCGCATTGCGAACGGATTTCGGCCATCTCAAGATGGCGGTCGGCTACCATGCGCCGTGCCACCTGCGCAGCCTCGGGGTGACGAGTGAACCGGTCGAGTTGATGCGCCTCATTCCCGATCTGCAGGTCACGGTCTACAGCGATAAATGCTGCGGAATGGGC
>CAZSOA010000304.1:0-3198 GCA_964608305.1 uncultured Desulfofustis sp.
GGCTCCTCCCCGGGAATGCCCTGCGCTTCGACGATGAGCATGCCGCCCGGTTTCAGGGCGGTGAACAGATCGCGCAGCGTCTCGAGCGGCGAGCTGCGATGGTAAATGACGCCCATCAAGAAGATGAGGTCAAAGGTCTCGGGAAACAGGCCGATATGTTCGACACCAAGCAGATCGACGGCCAGCCGATCGCACCCGGCCATGGCGTTGAGGGCCTGAAAACAGAAATAATGTTGCACTGTCGGCTCGAATCCAAGCGCCAGTCGAGGCCGCTGTGGGGCCATGCGGAACAGGTAGTAGCCATTATTGCAGCCGACGTCGGCAATCACCAGGTCGCGCAGGTTGGGCAGCCGGGGCAGCACCCGCCGCCATTTGCGCTCGCTGCGCCATTCGGCGTCGATCTCGGTGCCGAATACCGAGAACGGGCCTTTGCGCCAGGGCATAAAGGCCTTGAGCTGATCGCGGATCTGATCGCGCTCGTCGGGCAAGACTTCGTCGGCTGCACCGATAGTGACGACGTCATCGTCGGCGAAAAACATCGTTGCTTGAAATCGGCTGAGGAACTCAAACGGTCGACGGTACCGGAGAAACCCTTTTTTCTCCTGCATGGCCCAGCGTTGCCGGTCGCTGCGGATGGTCTGTATGGCATCGCGCTTGATACCATCAGGCAGGTAAGCAAAATAATCCATGGTGCCGGTGTGATTCAGGTCGGTTTGCAGGCGAGCAGTGAGGTGAAATTGAACCACTGGAAAAACGGCGCCACCGGGGTGAAGCCGGCGTTGCGCAGCAGGGCGATATTTTCCTCGACGGTAAACGGGATAAGAATATTTTCCAGCGCTTCACGTTTGCGGGCGATCTCCAGCTCCGAATAGCCGCGCTCGCGCTTGAGATCATGGTAGATATCGATAAATGATCGGTTCAACCGGCAATCGTCGAGGATTGTTTTCTCGCTGACAATCAGTACGCCGCCTGGCCGCAGGTTGGCGAACAAGGTGTTTACCAGGGGTGGGCGCTGCAGTGGTCTGATGAACTGCAGCGTATAGTTGAGGATGAATGCCCCGGTGGCCGGCCGGTCCAGACGGGTTATGTCTTCTAAAAAAAAATGGACCTCATCCTGTCGCCCGTACATGTCCGCCTTGATCCGGGCCTTTTCGAGCATGGCTGGCGAGTTGTCCAGGCCGATCAGCTGGAGGCTTCTATCGGCAAGCAGGCGGGCAAGTTGCAGGAGCGAGGTGCCGGTCGAACAGCCGAGATCACAGACGGTGTCGCCCGGTTGCAGGTACAGGCGAAGCAGCCGGGCGGTAGCCTTGATGACGTCCTGATAATGCGGTACCGAACGGTCGAGCATGTCGTCAAAGACCTCGACCACTCGTTCGCTGAACGAAAAATCTTCGGGGACGGTGTCTGCCTGGTAGAGACGGTCATGAGCCGAAGTCATGGCGGGCGGGAGACCGGTCACTTCTGGTACCAGCTACCATCGGCTCTGCGGAACCAGTGCCCGGCACTCCCTCTTTCGGCAAGTTGTTTGGCGCGTCGTTGGCCGACCAGCGCAGGGTCGACGCCCTGTTTGCCGGCGATGTCCGCGTAGACGGCGCGTCGGTCGTTGTTCTCTTCCTGGATCAGTTTCTGCTCGGGTTTGTTGCCGGTGCGATACTCGAGGTAGCCATTGGCGTTCTCGCCAATGATCCCCTGATCCTTCAAGGCAACGATTGCCGGCAGTCGTGCTTCCATCCGGTCTTTGAGCGACGCAGCCCAGCCGCTGGCAGCAACCAGTAAGAAGGTGGTTATCATCAGGGTGACAATGACGGCGGGGCGGTGGTGGTAATACATGGAATATCTCCGTTCCGTCGGTTGTTATTGCGGAACCTGTTCAGCCGCCTCGTCGATATCACTGAAGAAATCGTCGAGGGCCCGGTCGATTTTGACGTTGACGTCGATGGTGATGTGAATCGGTTTGATCTCCACCGGTTTGATTTCGACTTCGTGCCGGGTGCAGGCAACCAGGGTTCCGGTCACGACAACGATGGCTGACAGACAAAAAAATCGGTGCTTCATGTCATCTGTTTCCCATAAAGGTTTTTAGCTCCTGGCCGAGCTGCAACAATTCTGCAAACGGGACACGGACGTTGAGATCGAGTCGGATGGGGTATTGCAAATCGCCATGCTCCGTTTCGACGAATTGGCCGTCCCGCAGGGTGTATGGAAGGGGCGCACGCGGCTTGCCGTCGAGTTCCATAGCCATCAGCAACTCGTCTCCGGACGAATTGAACGAAAGCCGGGCCCAATTATACGTGAAGTCTTCCAGTGCTCTGAGTGCATACCCGAGAGCGCCGGCCTGCTGCAGATCTCCCAAACCCTGGCGGAGCAGATCAGGATTGTTGAACCGCACTATACCACCGGTACCGGGAGTGGAAAACAGAAAACCGTCCATGATCCGGAGCCTGCCGTCGTGCCAGTTGATCGGCAGTCGGCCGTTGAGCGAGCCATGTCCCTCGGTCTGGTCGAAGCCGAACTGGTTGAGCAGATCGGCGAAGTTGATTCTGCTTGAAAAAAGCGTCGTTTCGACATCGTGAAGGTGTGCGGACAGCCGGAGGCTGCCTGACTCCAGCACCCCCCCGCACCAGCCGACTCGGCTCTTTTCGATAAACAGCGTCTGTGCATCTTCCAGGCGGAAGATAACGTCGGCAGCGGTGAATCGCAGGGAGCCGAGGTCGATCCGGTCGGCATGGCAGCGCTGGCTCGGGCTGGTCTGCAGATCGGGCAGGCGCGGCAACGTTACCGCACAGTCGAGATCGGTGATTGCCAGGCTCTGGTCGATCAGGCGGACCGTTGCCTGGTCCAACTCTGCCCGCAGCGAGCCCTGTATTCCCTGGCCCTGATTAAGCAAAGCACCGTCCAATGAGATGATCCCGGAGACCAGGAGGTCATCCGGCAAGCCGATCCCGGCCGGCAGTGTGGTCGAGTCCACGAATGTTGGCGGGAGCTGCCAGTACAGGTCGAACCAGCCATGGGCCGGGCGCAGCGATCCGGTTATGGAGGTGTTCAGATCGGGGGAGAACAATGCCTGCAGGCGGCCTTCGAGGGCCATCATTTCGCCCCGCTGTTCGATGGTAGCTGTGAGTCCGGCGAGCGGCTCATCCCGGTAATGCAGGGCAGCGATCGACCACATACCGGGGGCGGTCTCTTCAGAGTCATCGG
>CAZSOA010000305.1:0-3182 GCA_964608305.1 uncultured Desulfofustis sp.
CTATCTCGTTGTGCGTGACTGGCAGGTGGCCGAAGGCAGAGGATTCAGCGATACCGAGGAGCGTTCGGGCGCCGGAGTCTGCCTCGTCGGTATGACCGTGCAAGAGCAGCTGTTCGGCGATCTATCGCCGGTTGGCAAATCGATTCGGCTGGGGACGCTCTCGTTTCAGGTGATCGGGGTGCTTGATCGGAAGGGGCAGTCCAGTTTCGGCCAGGATCAGGATGATGTCATCATCGTCCCTCTGCGCACCTTGCAACGTCGGATGGTCGGCAATACCGACGTCAATACCATCTATGTATCGGTTATCGACGGTGTGGCAACCGACTCGGTTCAGGCGGCCATCGAGTCGTTGCTGCGCGAACGCCGAAACCGTGGGGGAGGGCAGGATGATGATTTCCATGTTCGCGACATGAAGGAACTCATTGATACCCTGGCCGGTACCACGACGGTGTTGACCGCGTTGCTCAGCGCGGTGGCAGGGGTGTCACTGCTGGTCGGCGGGATTGGGATCATGAATATCATGTTGGTCTCGGTGACCGAACGCACCCGGGAAATCGGTACCCGGCTCGCAATCGGCGCGCTGGAACGCGACGTTCTTCTCCAATTTCTCGTGGAGGCGGTGGTGTTGTCGTCGTTGGGCGGCCTGCTTGGTATTGTGCTTGGTCTCGGCAGCGCCGCCGTCATCGGGTCCGTGATCGGCGTTCCGTTTGTCTTGAAGCCAGGCGTCGTGGTTGCCGCTTTCCTGTTCTCCGGAACGGTGGGTGTGGTGTTCGGCTACGTTCCCGCGCGCAAGGCCGCCCGCCTCAATCCCATCGAAGCATTGCGTTACGAATAGGCGGGCCGTCCGGCTTCATTGGTGAGATGATCGACAAAGCCGGTTTTCAGCAGCAGGATCAGGTTATCGATGAGCACCGGAATATCGCTGTCGATGGAAATCAACTCCGGAAACAACAACCAATTGGCCATTAACCCGTCGACGTACGAGATGGCGGCGATGCTGGCAAGGTGGGTGTTGTAACGTTGCGGCAATTGTCCCTTGGCGATGGCATTTTCCAATACTCCGCTGATCCGCCTCATGCCGTCCCGGTGGCAGTTGGCCCGATGCAGGTGCTCGGAGCAGGTGTCTTCGACGGCTTCGCATTTGTCGTGGAGGATGCGGAACAGCTGCAGGCGCACCGGGTCATCGATCAAACTGGTGAAAAAAGAAATGAACGCAACGCGCATCTTGCCGAGCGGATCGGGTTCATCCTTGTTTTCGCTGGCCTGGATAATCGGCTCGAGCGGAAGAAAAACCTGGTCCCACAGGGCCGAGAGCAGATCGGTCTTGTTTTGGAAATGCCAGTAGATGGCTCCCCTGGTGACCCCGGCCTCCGCGGCGATATCACCCAGCGTCGTGCGCGAGACACCGCGCACCGAAAATAACCGGATGGCTGCCTCGAGGATGTCAGTGCGCGTCTGCTGGGCTTCCTTTTTCGTCCGTCGGGCCATGTCTAACGGCGCTCCTGCCAGCCGCCACCCAGCGCTTTGTAGAGGGCGACCTGGTTGATCAGATCGGCGAGTTTCAGGCTCAGATAGTTCTGCCGGGCGGCATAGAGCGAGCGTTGTGCATCGAGCAGGGTCAGGAAGCTGTCCAGGCCCTGTTCGTAGCGCTGGCCGGCCATGGTGTGATAATCGCGGTTGGCGGCCAGATTCGCCTCCTGTGCACGCAGCTGCGCGCGGTAGGTTGTACCGGCGACGAGGGCGTCGGCGGCTTCCCGGAACGCTGTTTGAATGGTCTTCTCGTAGCGGGCAATCGCAATCTCGTTGCGTAGTTCTGCTGCGTCGAGTTGAGCCTGCAGTCGGCCGGCGGTGAAGATCGGCAACCGGATGGCCGGTGAAAAGAGCCACATCCCGGTTCCGGAATCGAACAGGTTCTCCAACTCGCCACTGATCAGACCGGCATTGGCGGTGATGGTGACAGCCGGAAAGAAAGCTGCTCGTGCCGCGCCGATATCGGCGTGAGCAGCTTTGAGCTCATGCTCCGCGGCCATGATGTCGGGTCGCTGCAGCAGCACGGTAGACGGCAGCCGGTCGGGGGGGGTAACGACGATCAGGCGCCCGTCGAGCGAGCCGTCGTCGTCGGGCAGCAGTTGCGTCGCATCGGTGCCGGTGAGCAGCGACAGATAGTTTGCGGCCAGCGCCGCCCGGCGCTGATACAGGGCCAGATTGGCCTTGACCGCTTCCAGGCTGGTGCGGGCCTGGGCCAGCTCCAATTCGTTGGCCACGCCGACGCTGACCCGCTGAGCGATCAGGTTGTATGATTCCGTTTCGATGTCCCGGGTGTGTTCAGTGATGGCCAGCAGTTCCCGGTCGGCGAGCCAGGTCAGGTAGGCGGCGGCGACTTCGGCAACCAGGTTGATCCGGGCGCTGCGATGGGTTTGCTCCATCGCCAGGTAGTGCTCGAGCGCTTTTTCTTCAAGGCTGCGCAGCCTGCCGAAGAAGTCCAGTTCGTAGGCGGTCATGCCGAGTTTGATCTGGTAGACTTCGCTGGTCGCGTGGCCGGCGGCGGTCAGCGTCCGCTGCCGGGCTCCGGAGGCATCGCCATCCAATGTGGGAAACAGGGCGGAACGCTGGATGCGATACTGGGCCTGATAGACGGCGATAGTGAGTGCGGAGGTGCGCAGGTCGCGATTGTTCTCCAATGCCGCGGCAATCAGGTTCTGCAGGGCCGGGTCGGTGAAATAGTCGCGCCAGCCAAGTTCCGGCAGCACTGCGACGTCCACGCCGTCCGGTGTCGTTGTCGCCGCTTCGCTGACACCGGGCAGGGCATCGGCCACCGGTAGTTGCGGTCTGTTGTAGTCGGGTTTCAGGGAACAGCCGGCAATCAGGACGCCGAGGAGGCCGGCGGCGAGGATCGATTTTGTTGGGCGGATCATGGGGTGACCTCTTTGGCAGGAAGCGTCTGCTTGACGTGCTGGACCCGCGCGCGTGGTTTGAAGATGCGTACCACCAGGTAGAAAAACAGCGGGATGAAGACGATGGCCAGTACCGTCGCCGAGATCATGCCGCCGAGCACCCCGGTGCCGATCGCGTGGCGGCTGTTGACGCCGGCGCCGGTGCTGAGGGCCAGCGGCGTAACGCCGAGCATAAAGGCCATCGAAGTCATCAGAATCGGCCGCAGGCGCAGTTTGCAGGCCTCGATG
>CAZSOA010000306.1:0-3121 GCA_964608305.1 uncultured Desulfofustis sp.
CATCATGTCGAAGGCGCGCAATGCGGTCTTCCGTTATTGTATCATGAAGATGGCGGCGGGATTGTCGAGGCCGGCCGGCGCTATGGAGTGGGATTTCGGGAGGCGTCACTGCCTGTCGCCATTCAGGAAATGCGATCCCGTTACCAGGAGTTGCGAGAACGGGTCTTTCTAGCCATGCCCGATGGTCTGTCCATGGCTATGGACTATGTTCGGGCCGTTTATCGTGTCTCGTCCAACGCATAATGGATATAGGGAATCCGGGAGAGTCGGATTCGTCATCGATGCCCATCTGCCGTCCTGGAAAGCATGCGTGCGCCGCAGAACGCTCCGTCCCCTGATCGCCGGGTGGCCGAGCAACACAGCAGGGACGGTGATGCGTTTCGGCTGGGTGGCGCAGCATGTCAATGCCTTGCCCGAGCGGTTCTGGCGATATGAATTGTATCGGCCTTGGCGCTCGTATCAGGTGGTCGTGTTCGTCAAGTCGATGGATGAACCCTGCCAAGCGTTGGCTTTGCACGTAAGGGAGCGTGGCGGATGTGCAGTTTTCGATGCCAATGTGGACTATTTCACACCGGCTTTTGGAACCGAGTATTATGCGGGGATGGCTCCGACACCCCGCCAGCGCGAACAAAGCTGTACCATGGCCGGCAGGTGCGATGCGGTTATCGCCGACTCGCGCTATCTTTTGGAGAAGGTGCTCCCCTATAATTCCCGGGCGGTATGGATTCCGGACAACATTCCCGACGCCTGGGTTGCTCAAGGGAGCAATTGGAACCCTCGACCGGGAGAGAAATTGCCACTGCTCTGGTCAGGCGAGCCGGTAAAGCTTTTTGAGCTGCTCCGGATCGAGCCGGTGTTGCGCCGTTTCAAGAAGCATATTCTGCTGCGCCTGATTACCGGGGATATCAAGGCTTTGTCAAGAATCAACGAGCCGTGGCAGGGACGGTTACGCACCCTGCTGGCGGATCTGGATTGTGAATTATTGCCTTTTGAGGATATTCCCGCCCTGCTGCGGGTGTACGACCGGGGCGGAGTATGCATTTCACCTCGTTTCCTCGATAATACGTACAACATGGGGCATACGGAGTGGAAAATCAGCCTTGCCATGGCCAGAGGGCGAGTGGCTCTTGCAAGCCCCCAGCCGAGCTATTGCGATCTTCAGCAGCGAGCAGAGGCGCAAGCCGTGAGCACTTGTGCTACAGAGGAGGACTGGCACGCCGCCCTGGAGGAAATGCTGACCGGCAACTTCGGTTGGGAGGTGGCCCAAGGCCGGGCCTGTGCGGTGGTTCGGCAGTACTATGCAACCTCGGTGGTAGCGAACCGGCATGTTGCGTGGATAACCTCGGTGTCGTCCGATCGTCAGGGATGAAACAATGGCCCCGGTGCATCGATTAAAAACGTTCCTGCATCTCTGTTTGCTCTTTGGTGGCAGATGGTTGCAGGAAACCCGCCGCTGGCGGGGGGCCAGAGAACAGGACGACCGGCGCATCCGTGTTTTTTACGGACACGAGCGTATCCCGGCGCGGCATGAGTGCGCCGGTGGGGCAATGATTAAATTTCAGGATCTGAGTGATCGCTTTCCCAATACACTTTCGCGCCCGAACATCGTGTACCTCGTCTCCAGCGCTTTGCCGCTGTTTCCTGCGATGATCGTGCGGATGGCCAAGCGCCATGGTGCGCTGCTGGTGCTTAATCAGAACGGCGTGGCCTATCCGGGCTGGCATGGTCCGGGCTGGGAAAAAACCAATAATCCGATCCGAAAACTGTTGCGGCAGGCGGATTACGTCATCTATCAAAGCGGATTTTGCAAAGAGAGCGCCGACAGATTCGCCGGCTCCTGCTTTGCCCACCACGAGATCCTCGCCAACCCGGTTGACACGTCCGTATTTCTTCCCGCTGCCGCTCCTGAGCCGGGCATGAAGATCCTCCTGGCCGGCAGCCACCAGCACTGGTATCGTGTCCGAACCGGCCTTGAAGCTCTGGCGCAATTGCCTGACGCCAGACTGACCATCGCCGGCCGCTTTACATTTCATACTCAGGAAAGCAAATGCCTGGACGAGGTAAGAAGTCTGGCCAGGAACCTGGGCATTACCGACCGGCTAAACATTGTCGGTCCTTACAGCCAGGAGGACGCTCCCCGGCTCTTCCAGGAACATCATATTCTGCTGCACACCAAGTATAATGATCCCTGCCCGCGCCTGGTGGTGGAAGCAATGTCCTGCGGTTTGCCGGTGGTCTATTCCGCCAGCGGCGGCGTACCGGAACTGGTTGGCGATGAGGGCGGTATTGGATGCAAAATACTTTGCGATTATGAGCAGGATCATCCGCCTGATCCGGTTCACCTCAGCCGGGCTGTTGAAGCGGTTGCTGCGGCGTTGCCCCGTTATGCCCGGCAGGCCCGATTGCGGGCAACACGCCTTTTTGATGTTCGGCCCTGGCTGGATCGTCATGAGGCTGTTTTTTCGAACCTTTTGACAGAAGCAGCGAAATCAGGCCGCGCTGAAAGGTTATGCCGTTGAGCTCTGCGGGAATGGAAGAACGACTGCACATTGATTGGCTGGAAACCGGCGATACCAGGGGACTCTTTCAGAAATACTGCCTTCTGGAAGGGAGCACCCGAGGCGAAATTACGTTTCGGGCATGGCCTCGATCTTCCTATGCTGCATTCGGGTTTGATGCTGCAGATCTCCCGCTTTTCAAAGAAGGCTACTCGTTTTTTCGAGCTGTTCAGGCCGGTAGGTCTAGACTGGTAGTGCTCGATAACAAGGACAGCTTTTTCAATATTTCCCCGTTGATCAGCAAAGCCGATCTTTATTTTCTCGGTGCATATTCCCCCCCGATTATCGAGGCTCAAAGCTTTCCGGAACCCTATTCGTGGCAAACGGAAGCGGATTTGGCTCCTTATCGGCACCATTTTCAAAATGTGGTGGAGCGGTATGGCGACTTGTTCGGCAAAATTGTCCGTTCCATCCCCATGCCCATGATCATGCACCCGCCATTACGGCCAATCGGGGGTAGCCGTCGTTCGTCCCGGCGCCAGGCAGTGGTTGCCTGTGCGCTTGCCATGGATCGGTGCTTGCGACCTCGCCAGCGGCCCTTGTTTCCGGCTCTTGAAAGGGCC
>CAZSOA010000307.1:0-3069 GCA_964608305.1 uncultured Desulfofustis sp.
GGTCGATCAGTGGGACGCTGATTTTTCGCGCCAGCAGAATCCCCGAGCCAACGGCCAGAATCATTACCAGAGCGATACTGACGAGGCTGGCAACCACCGTTCGCAGGACATTACGGTATGCCTCCCGCCACGGCACCTCAACCACCACCAGCCACGGCGCAATACCAAGCGGTGCAATGGTACCGACCACCCGGCTGCCAGTCACCCCCCGGTAGAATCGCGAGTGGGTCTGGCGGGTGGTATCCCGGCCAGTGAGAAACGTCGCAACAACCGGTATCTGCGCAACCGATTCCCCCTTCAGCACCCGTGCCGTATCGCCGATCGCCAGTAGAGTTCCATCGTGGTTGACGATATAGGCATACCCGGTATCTCCGACCGTGAGTTGATCAACCAGGTTCCAGAGAAACTTGAAGTTGAGTTCGGCATACAGCGTGGCCAACGCTTCCTTAAGCGGGTCATGCACCGGAACCCGCAGAAAAACCAGGGGCTCGCTCGTTGCCTCAGCAATGATGACATCGCTGATCCAGGCGGAATCACCCAACGTCGCAGCATAGTGCGCGTTGGTCATGTCCCGCTGGTCATCGTCACCTTTCGCCGGCACAAAGCGGGCGGCGGCTGCCAAGGTCCGCCCCTGCGCATCAACGACACTGAGACTATGGAAGGCCCGTTCAAACCCAAGAATACGCTGCAAGACGAGGTACCATTCATCGGCAGTTATCGTCTCAGGGTTGACAAGAGCTGCCGAGGCCTGCAGAATCGTCAGTTTCTCCCTGACGTAGCGATCGACCTCCTGCTCGGTCGTTTCAGCGATCATCCGCTGGAATGACGAGATGCTTTCCCGCTCACTCTTGATGAAGAAAAACAGCTGCAAGCCACCCGAGACAAGCAGAATGATCAGACTGAACGAGAGGAACGCAACGGTCAGAATCTGGGGCAGACTCCGTTTCGTGCTCAATTGCTGCTTTGGAGGAGATATCAGATCTGAATCGGGCATGGACGGTCGGCCTGTTGTTTCATTGTTCAGCGAATGATCTCCTGCGCCTGACGAAGGAGCCCTTCCGGAACATAGAGGCCGAGTTCCCGGGCGCGTTTGACGTTGATATAAAGATCCTGCTCGGGCGTAACCACCGGGATCGTTCCGGCCGCGATCCCCTGAAAAATCTTATGCGCCAGCGGCGCCGCTAATCGGCCGATCTGCTTGAGATCATTGGCATTACCGAACAAAGCCCCCTGCTCGACCGTATACAGAAAGCTACCGGCGACCGGCAGTCGATGCCGATTGGCAAAGGAGAGGAGCAACTGCCAGCCATCGTGTGAATGGTTGAGCGTATCCGGCATCAGTAAGATGGCATCGACCCCGGGATTCCCCCGGCGGTCTCGCGCGGTCAGATCATCCTGTAAATCCCGGGCACTCTGGAGAGGAACCTCGACGAGCACGATGTCTTGTTCTTTCGCGAGTTGCCGAAGAACGGCGAGGGCGGGCGGATTGTTCGGGTACTCCGGATTATAGCCGATATAGATGCGTCGAAGGTGCGGAGCAATCTCATGGAGAATTTCCAGACGCTTGCTGATCTGTTCCGGGCCGGGATACCGAACCCCGGTGATTCGTCCTCCCGGCTCCCTGATACTTGTGATAAGCTCACTTTCCTCGATACCGGCATAAGCAAAAACCTGGGAAGCCGTCGTTCCCCGAATAAGCTCCCGGCAACGTAATGAGGCTTCGGTGAGCAGCGTCAGAACAACCTCCGCTTCCGGTGATAGGGTCATGGACCCGCCACTCCCCAAAGGGTCCAGAACTGTCTCAGCAGCTAGCGATTTAACGCGATAACGGATCGTCTTTTCCTCTACATAACCAAGGGCTGCCAATTGCTCCTGAAACCCCTCAACAACGGCATAAAAATCAGGGTTATCAAGAACAATATCGACGTGACGAAGGGTTTTCGGTTCCTCACACCCCAGGAGAATAAAAGCCGCGAAGCTGAGGAAGACAAGGCTTAAGCGAGCAATCCTGCGACATGGCAATAATCGTCTCACAACGCCCCCCCTCATTCGAAACGCACACCTGCAACACCTGCTTGCTTCCCTACCCTCGCAGGCCTTCTTCCGAGTTGATTGTTTGCTCGTTTCACCATTCGCCTGATGTGATTATATCCTTCTGATCCTTCGTTTTCCAAGAAGAAACGAGCTGAATCCAGGGCCCCCGGCCAATCAATCCAGGTGGACCGGATCATAGTACCGACAATGCCGGGGCATAAACAAAACAGCTGATGCCGCCACAGAGACGTGGTAGATAGAGCGGTCAGTCACTCCTCGGAGTCATATTCGTCGCGACACCTTCTGAGAGGGAACTGCCATGTCAGTGGAGGTATTGGGTATCGTGCTGTTGGCTGCCGGGCTCCATGCCGGCTGGAACGCGCTGATCAGAGCATCATCGCGGTCCATCGAAGACGCCTGGCTGCTGGTTGTCGGCGCCGCCATCTGGATGATGTTCATGCTGCCCTTCCTGCCCCTGCCGGAACGCGCGTGTTGGCCGTTTCTCGGGGTCTCGGCGACCCTGCATATCGGCTATTTTACGTTGCTCGGGCTCAGCTACCGGTTCGGTCAACTCAGTTTTTCCTATCCGTTGATGCGCGGCACCGCCCCGGTCATCACCGCGTTGATCGCCGTGCCGCTGCTCAGCGAATTGCCGCCTGTCGGCGGCTGGCTCGGTATCGCGTTGATCTGCAGCGGAGTCCTGCTGCTTTCCGGCGACGCGCTGCACAACGGCTCTTTTCCGGGGAAAGCGGCGGCCGCCGCACTGGCAAACAGCGTGGTCATCGCCTGCTACACGCTGGTCGACGGCCAGGGAGTCCGTTTGTCAGGCAACGCCCTGGCCTATACCGGCTGGCTATTTTTATTGACTGCGCTGGCACTGCTGGCCGGCTCCCTGCTGATCGGCCGCCGGCAGGCCTGGCGCTGTCCGGCAGCACGCTGGTTGCGGGGCCTGTTCGGCGGCGGATGCAGCCTGATCTCATACGCCCTCGTCCTCTGTGCCATGACCAAGGCGCCGGTCGCCCTGGTTGCCGCATT
>CAZSOA010000308.1:0-3056 GCA_964608305.1 uncultured Desulfofustis sp.
CAGCGCCTTTTCGATATTCATGTGAATATCTTCAAGCTCCCGGCGAAAGGCGAAGGTGCCGGCCTCGATCTCGGCCTCGATCTCGCTTAGCCCGGTGATGATCGCCTGCAATTCGGCCTGAGACAGCAGGCCGTTTTCGGCAAGCATCGTGGCGTGCGCCTTGCTGCCGGCGATGTCGTAGCGGTACAGGCGTGCATCATAATGGATCGACGCGGTGAACGCCTCCACCGACGCGGCGGTCGCCCCGGAGAACCGGCCGCCCCACAATTTGTCCGAACCAACCGGTGTTGAGCTCATCGCGTTTTGTTCTGCAGGGCCTGAATGCGCAGGCGCAAGCCGTTGAGGCGGATAAAGCCGGTGGCATCCGCCTGGTCGTAGACCGAGTCTTCCTCAAAAGTGGCAAAACTCTCCTGGTAGAGCGACTGGTCGGACTTTCGCCCCACCGGGAGGCAATTGCCCTTGTAGAGCTTGAGCCGCACGGTGCCGTTGACCGTGCGCTGCGTGGCATCCATCGTGGTCTGCAGCAGCTCGCGCTCCGGCGAAAACCAGAAGCCGTTGTAGACCAGCTCGGCATAGCGGGCAATCAGCGAATCCCGAATCTTCATCACCTCTCGATCGAGCGTGATGGTCTCCAGGTCGCGATGGGCCGCCCGCAGGATGGTACCGCCCGGCGTCTCGTAAACACCGCGGGATTTCATGCCGACAAAGCGGTTTTCCACCAGATCCAATCGGCCGATGCCGTTGGCGCCGCCCAGTTTGTTGAGTCGGGAAAACAGCGCAAACGGCTCGAGCCGCTCGCCATTGAGGGCCACCGGGTTGCCGCCGGCAAATTCGAGTTCGATGTACGTCGGTGTGTTCGGGGCCGCTTCCGGGGCAACGGTCAGTTTGAACATCGCCTCGTCCGGTTCGTTCCACGGGTCTTCAAGGATGCCGCCCTCGTAGCTGATGTGCAGCAGGTTCTCATCGGAGCTGTACGGCTTTTCCTTGGTCACCGGGACCGGGATGTTGTGCTGCTGAGCAAACTCGACCAGTTTCTTGCGCGAATTGAGGTCCCAGATCCGCCACGGGGCGATGATCTTCAGCTTCGGGTCCAGCCCGATGTAGCCGAGTTCGAAGCGCACCTGGTCATTGCCCTTGCCGGTGGCGCCGTGGCTGACCGCGTCGGCCCCCTCGGCGGCGGCGATGCGCACCTGTTCCTTGGCGATCAGCGGCCGGGCCAGCGAGGTGCCGAGCAGGTAGGACCCTTCGTAGATGGCGTTGGCCCGAAAGGCCGGGAAGATGTAGTCTTCAACGAATTCGTTTTTCAGATCGGAGATGATCACCTTTTCCGCGCCGGTGGCCATTCCCTTGGCCTTGACCGCCTGCCAATCTTCTTCCTGGCCGATGTCGGCGCAATAGGCGACAACCGGGCAACCATAGTGCTCGGCCAGCCATTTCAGGATGACCGAGGTATCCAGCCCGCCCGAATAGGCGAGCACGATCTTGTTCACGTTTTGTGCATCCATTGCCGTCCTCATATGTTTCGGGCCGATCAGCCGAGCAATTGTTCCAGAATCGCCTTGTGCATGTGCATTTTGTTCTCCGCCTGGTCGAAGATCACCTCCTGGTTCGCCTCAAGCACGTCCTCGGTGATCTCCTCGCCACGATGGGCGGGCAGGCAGTGCAGAACGAAAGCGGCCTCCGGGGCGTGTGCCAACAGGGCATCATTGACCTGGTACGCAGAGAAGATCCGCAGCCGTTCGTCCTGTTCCGCTTCCTGGCCCATGGACGCCCAGACATCGACATTGATCACATCGGCGCCCCGCACAGCCTCGGCCGGGTCGCGCAGCACGGTAATTGCGCCGGGCGCCTCGGTATGGGCGGCCTGCAGGATGGTGTCATCAGGCTCATAGCCGGCCGGGCAGGCAAGCGCCAGTTGAAAGCCGAGCCGGGATGCCGCCTGGATCCACGAGTTGGCCATGTTGTTGCCGTCGCCCACCCAGGCGATCTTCAGCCCGGCAATGCTGCCGCGCCGCTCGACGACGGTCATGATATCGCTGAGTACCTGGCAGGGGTGATGCAGGTCGGTCAGGGCATTGATCACCGGCACCGTCGCGTAGCGGGCCAGTTCCTCGACCACATCTTGGCCAAACGTCCGTACCACCATGCCGTCGACATAGCGGGACATGACCCGGGCCATATCCTTGAGCGGCTCCGAGCGAGCCAACTGGGTATCGCGGGCCGAGAGAAAAATCACCTGGCCGCCGAGGCCGTACATGGCTGATTCGAAGGACACGCGGGTCCTCGTCGACGGTTTTTCAAAGACGAGGCCGATGATCTTGCCGGCCAACCCGGTATGTTTGTTGCCGTCGCGCCGCTGGCGTTTCAGCTCCAGGGCCCGATCGACGAGGCCGAGCAACTCGGCCGTGCTGAAATCGTGGAGCGATAGAAAATGTCTGGTCATTGCCTCACCTGTCTGGCCGCCGTGCAGCCGGTGCGGGCTCCGGGCGCCCGTGGTTCGCCTGCCCCGGGCGCCTTGCACCGGCCCGGAGGGAAACGTGTATCTTTACCAAAAAACAGGTGCTTTGCAAACCAATTCACCCGGTCTGACCGGGCCTTACCCAAGATTTCCTGAAAGAAACTCAGCTCAGCGGCTCGATCACCTCGGTCAGCGCCGCTACCAACAGGTCGATATCGGCGCGCGCAACAACCAGCGGCGGCACGAAACGCAGGGCCACGTTGCCGGCAAAATTGATCAGGAACCCCCGCTCGAACAAGGCGTTGACCACGGCCGTCCCATGGGCGACACCGGCCTCGGTGAGCACCAGGCCGCAGATCAGCCCGAGGCCACGCACCTCGGCGCAGATGGATGGAAACCGTACTACCAGTTCGGCAAGCCGCTGCCGCAGGTACTCGCCGGTCTCCCGGACGCGGGTGAGAAACCCGTCGGCCAGCATCTCCCGGAGCACGGCCACGCCGGCGGCGGCCGCTACTGGGTTGCCGCCAAAGGTCGAGGCATGGGTGCCCGGCGTAAAGGCGGCGCCGACCCGCTCGGTGGTCAACAGCGCGCCGATAGG
>CAZSOA010000309.1:0-3054 GCA_964608305.1 uncultured Desulfofustis sp.
CGTCGTTCTCTTACGGTGACGACATGGCCACAGACGAACGCCGGCGTGACCAGGTCGCCGGCCGCCTTGCAGCAAGCCGGATCAGCCGATAGTCGTCTTGGAATCATTACTTTCGTGAAACTCTGCGCGTCGGATTGTATACTCATCAGCACAAAACGACAATCACTACCATTTTATTCGGCCACAGCCAAAAGGCGCAGGGACGCCACCAGAGCTCCGCTATGACGGCACAAATCGACAAGATTCTCGTTCTCGGATTGGGGAAGGTCGGTCACCTGGTGGCTTTGCTGTTGCACCGGACCGGGTTCGCCGTCACCGGCGGCGACAAAACGGCAACAACCGGCCATCCCTATGCAACCCGCGCCGTCGATGTCGGCCGGGCCGACGGTCTGATCGACCTGTTGACGACCTACGATGCCGTCGTATCCTGCCTGCCGTATCAGCTCAACGGCACCGTCGCCGAGGCGGCCGCAGCAGCCGACTGCCACTACTTCGATCTCACCGAGGACGTGGCGACCACCGCGAAAATCCGCGAGCTGGCAACCGGCCACCGGATGGTCATGGCGCCGCAATGCGGCCTTGCGCCGGGTTTTATCGCCATTACCGGCGCCTGGCTGGCAAGACCGTTTGAGAGGATCCGCAGTATCAAGCTGCGGGTCGGTGCCCTGCCCAAACACCCCACCGGACTGCTCGGTTATGCCTTCAACTGGTCGCCGGAAGGGGTGATGAACGAGTATCTCAACGATTGCGAAGTCATTGAAGATGGCGTCCGCAAGTGGATCTCGCCGTTGGAATGGCATGAGACCCTGGTCATCGACGGCATCCAACTGGAAGCATTCACCACCTCCGGCGGCCTGGGCAGCATGTGCGAAACCTTTGCCGGCCGGGTCGAAAACCTCGACTACAAATCGATCCGCTATCCCGGCCATGCCCGGTTGATGAATTTTTATCTCCATGAACTGCTGATGCGTGAAGACCGGCTCCGCGCCGGCACCATCCTGGTCAATGCGAAGCCGCCGGTCAATGACGATATCGTCTATATCCACGCCTCGGTGGAGGGGTGGCAACAGGGCGCCCTGTTGCGTGATGAATTCGTCCGGTCCTATCATCCGATCACCATTGATGACGCCACCTACCGTACCATCGCCTGGACCACTGCCGCCTCAGTCTGCGCTGTGGTGGAGATGGTGGCGCATGGCGAGTTGCCGGGCTACGGCTTCATCAAACAGGAGGAAATCCCGCTGCGCGCCTTTCTTGCCACGGCCAACGGCCGCCTCTACGACGGCCGGCCCCATGGCGGCACCCGGCAACCGCCTCAATGCCGTGCATCGGCCTGAAGACCACCTCCCGGTGCTCTTTTCGACCCGGCGCGCCGCTACCATAACCAATCGTTTTTTTATAAGGAGACGACCGATGAGAACCGTACCGAAACTGACCCTGGCAGACGCCCGGTTGATGATGGCCGCTGCCGAAAAAAAGGCCGTTGAGATCGGCGTCGATATGGATATCGCCATCGTCGATGACGGTGGTCATCTGCTCTTGTTCCAGCGGATGGACAATGCCCGGCTCACCAGCATCACGATCGCCATCGACAAGGCCTTCACCGCGGCGGCCGCCCGCAAATCGACCCGGGCCTACGGCGAGGTCAGCGGTCCCGGCCAGCCCGCCTTCGGCATCAATACCAGTATCGGCGGCAGGTTCATGATCTTTGCCGGTGGCCTGCCGATCTTCATCGACAATCAGCCGGTCGGCGGCATTGGGTGCAGTTCCGGCAGCCCCGACCAGGATGAGCTGGTGGCCCAGGCCGGACTCGACGCCCTGCTGAGCGCCCCCTGAAAAATATTCCGGACTGATCGCCGGCCGACCGGCTCACCGGTATCGGCCTTCCCCCGACTGCTGCGGATCAGATACAGGGCTGCCTGGTAGTGGCAGTCCGGGGAAATGTTCGTTGAAAAGACGGGGTGAAAGAGGTACCCTCGCAGAGACTGGCGGACGAAACCCTGCCGGCAGGACCATTTCGACAAAGCGGCGGCCGTTTACTACCATCGGCCCTGGGGCCGGTCGGCTACCATGCCGGACGGACCCGCCTGGTGCATACCTGATCATTCAGAGCCCGGAGGAAATCATGTTTACAATCGTGCGACGAGAAGAACTGGCTGGCGGAACGGTGATCCTCAACGAGATCGAGGCGCCGAAGATCGCCCAAAAGGCCCGCCCCGGGCAGTTCGTGATTCTCAAGGCCAACGAGGAAGGGGAACGAATCCCGCTGACCATGGCCGAAACCGATGCCGAGAAAGGAACCATCACCATCATCTACATGGTGGTCGGCAAGTCCACGGCGCTGTTCCGTGATCTCAAGGTCGGCGACGGCTATCAGGATGTCATCGGACCGCTCGGCAAGGCAACGCATCTGGAAAAGGTCGGCAAAGTGGTCTGCGTCGGCGGCGGTACCGGTGTCGCCGTCCTGCACCCGATCACCCGAGCGCTCAAGGAGGTCGGCAATGACGTGACCTGCATCATCGGCGCCCGCACCAAAGATCTGCTGATCCTAGAAGACCAGATGCGCCGGGCCTCCCACGACCTGCGCATCTGCACCGACGACGGCTCCTACGGCCACCACGGCTTTGTCACCGAGGTACTCAAGGAGGTCCTCGAGCAAGGTGATGTCAAGCAGGTCGTCGCCATCGGCCCGGTACCGATGATGAAGGCCGTCAGCACCATCACCAGGCACTACGAGGTACCGACGCTGGTCAGCCTCAACCCGATCATGGTCGACGGCACCGGCATGTGCGGCGGCTGCCGGGTAACCGTCGGCGGCGCCACCAAATTCGCCTGCGTCGACGGCCCCGAGTTCGACGGCCACCAGGTCGATTATGATGAGCTGATGATGCGCCTCAGGGCCTACCAGGAAGAAGAGAAACAATGCCACGAGGACTATTGCACCATTCGTGACGCCCGATAACCGGTTCGCGCACGGCCGGCGCCGAACCGGATGCGACCGTGCAGGACCGCAGCCATGGCATGATCAACGGAGGAGATAATGGCGGACAAACC
>CAZSOA010000310.1:0-3045 GCA_964608305.1 uncultured Desulfofustis sp.
CGGACGATATTCTCGACGACGACAATGGCGTCATCGACGAGGATACCGATCGAGAAAATCAACGCAAAGAGCGTGATGCGGTTCAGGGTGTAGCCGTACAGGTAGAAAACGAGCAGCGTCAAAGCCAGGGTTGATGGAATGGCGAGCATGACCACGATCGATTCGCGCCAGCCGAGGAAAAACAGGATCAGCAGGGCCACGCCGAAGACGGCGATAGCCATGTGAAACAGCAGTTCGTTTGACTTGTCGAGGGCGGTTTCCCCATAATCGCGGGTGACGCTTACCTCGATATCCTCGGGAATCAACGTGCCCTTGAGGTTCTCCACCTTGTCCAGCACGGACGTGACGACGCTGACCGCATTGGCCCCCGGGCGTTTGGCGATGGACAGGGTCACCGCCGCTTCCGGATCGGCGCGATCGGGCGCACCATACAGCACGTAGGTGGACGGTTCCTCGGGGCCGTCGATAATCTCGGCCACATCTTCAAGGTAGACGGGCTTGCCGCCGTAGACACCGACCACAATCCGGCCGATCTCCTCGGCGCTTTGTAAAAAGGTACCGGTCTGCAGTTCGATTTCCCGGTTGGCGCCGACCAGCACGCCGGAGTGACGCTGCTGGTTGGCCTGCTGCAGCATCGGCACCAGTTCGGTGATTGACAGATCCCGGGAGGCGAGCAGCAGGGGATCGAGGCGCACCGTGACCTGCCGCCGTGTGCCGCCGATAATCGTCGTTTCCGCTACCGACGGGATGCTCTTGACGGCGTCGTCGACCTGGGCGGCGAGCCGGCGCAGGGTGTAGTGGTCGTAGGTGGTGCTGTGCAGGGTCAGTGACAGGATCGGCACATCGTCGATGGTGTGGGGCTTGACGAGCGGCAGCGAGACATTGTGCGGGATGCGGTCGAAATTGGTGGCGAGCTTCTGGTTGAGCCGGACGATGGCCGTTTCCAGGTCGGCCCCGACATAGAACCGGACGATGAGCAGGCTCCTGCCGGCCATCGACGTGGAATAGATATACTCGACATTGGGCAGTTCGTAGAGCAGCTTCTCCATCGGGATGGTTACCTGCTCTTCGATCTCTTTGGGGGTGGCGCCTTCCATGGCCACCATCACGTCGATCATCGGCACCTTGATCTGCGGCTCTTCTTCGCGCGGCAGCATGATAACGGCCAGCACGCCGAGCAGCAGCGAAGCGATGATGCCGAGCGGCGTCAGTTTCGAGTCGATAAAGGCGGCGGCCAGTCGGCCGGCAAAGCCGCCGGTTGTGCGGCCTGAGCTGTCAGTATGGTCCATGATGATCAGTTCGTTGAGTCGGTGGGCGGAACATGCGGATCATTTGAGAATGACCGGTTGGCCATCGCGAAGCTGGTGATGGCCGGAGACGATTCCCTGGTCGTTGTCATCGACGCCGGCGAGGATTTCCACCAGGTCGTCATATCTGATGCCGGTCTTGACCAGTTGCAACCGGGCGGCCTGCTCCCTGACGATAAAAATCCGCTCCATCTGGCCAAACGGCAGGACCGCCGCTTCCGGGACCATGAAAGCCTCACCGGTGCTGCTCGGCAGGCTGATCCGGGCAAATTGCCCGGAACGGATCCGCTCGTTTTGTTCGATGATCAGCTTGACCGGCGCGGTTCGGGAACGGGGATCGGCGGCAGGAGCGATCTCAACGATTTCACCGGTGATCCGCACCTGGGCCGCCGGCAGGTGGATCGGCAGCTGATCGCCGATACTCAGGCCGAGTACGAGGGCTTCGGGAACATCGGCGACCACCTGCAGGCGTTCCTCGCCTTCGATAAACAGCAGCGGTTTGCCCGGCGTGGCCAGGTCGCCGACGTCGGCAAGCTTTCTCGTGACGACACCGGTAAACGGCGCTTCGATGGTGGTGTAGTCAAGCATTGTGCGTGCCTCTTGCAGCGCTGCAGCGGCGATTTGCCGAGTCTCTTCGAGGGTACGGACGGTTTCGGCGGTGGCGGCGTTGCGCTGCAGCAAGGTTCGTTCGCGGGCGAGGTTTCGCTCGGCCTGTTCGAATTGGGCCTGGGCCTGGAGCAGCTGCGCGTTGATTTCCTCGGCGCTCAGCGTCACCAGCAGATCCCCTCTGGCTACCCGGGAACCGGGAACCACCGGCAATTCGACGATGCTGCCGCTGATGCGGGCGGCGATCGAGGCGGACTGCGCGGCCTGGACCGTCCCCATGATTTCCACCTGGCGCAGCGGCGCCTGCCGGCTGACGGTGATGGTTTGCACTTCGGCCGGTGGCAGTTTGTCGACGGCCCGATCTGTTTCGGCGGGCTCGGATGAACAGCCGCCGACAATGAGCGCAAGGAGGAGGACCAGGGCGGCCGGCATAGACATTGAGCAGGGGCGGTTCATGGGTGCATCTCCAGGAGTTCGGCAGTGGTTGGGGCGAATTGCTGCAGGCCGGCGGCCCGGCGGAGCATGGCTATGGCTATCTGACAATTGGTCCGGGCGGCCGACTGCCGAACAAGGGCGTCGGTCAGCCGAACCTCGGAGTCGATCAGGTCGGAGATGAGAATGACCCCTTGCTGGAATCGTTCCCGGTTCAATTGGGCGCTTTCCCGGGCAACCTCGACCATTTTCTGCGTAACGATGCGACGTTCGGCGGCCTGTTGCCGATGCAGTTCGGCTTCCTGAATTTCCAGATTGACCGCCAGGCGCAGTTTCGTCAACTGATCCTTGAGCTCTGCCAGTTCCGCCGATTTCAATGCACTATCGGCCTGCCGTCGGCCGCCGTCATAGAGCTGGTAGGTGGCTTGTACGCCGGCCATCCAGGACGATCCGTCGCCGCCGGTTTCCCAGCCGCGATCGTACTGATAGCCGGCAAAACCGTCGATGGTCGGGTATTCGGCGCCGCGGGCGTTGCGCAACGCTGCCTCGGCCGCTTCGATACGGGCGGTCAGCGCGAGGATCTCCGGCCGTTCGCGGTACTGATCCGGTGTCGGCACCGGTTGTTCGAGACCGTGGCCGAGAACGAGCTGGAACGGTCTGTCCTCGAGGCCGAGCAGGTTGAGAAAGGCCTTGCGGGCCA
>CAZSOA010000311.1:0-3017 GCA_964608305.1 uncultured Desulfofustis sp.
AGTATGCCCCGGCAACAGGACCCAAGGGCCGGCAGGCGACACCGATACAGATCGAAAAACTGGTGGCCCTCGCATCCGAGATTCTCAGCCACCGGAACAAGCTGAGTGTATCGTTTGACGAAACGTATAGAGCGGACGCCCTGAAGGATATCCTGCGAATCGGCACATCGGCAGGCGGGGCACGGGCCAAGGCGATTATCGCATGGAATCCTTCAACCAACGAGGTTCGTTCCGGACAACTCCCAGCTGGAGTTGGTTTTGAGCACTGGCTGATGAAATTTGATGGGGTCAGCGGTAACCGGGATAAGGAAGGTGAGGACCCGAGCGGCTATGGCCTCATCGAATATGCCTATGCAAAAATGGCAGCGGATGCCGGGATCACCATGAATGAGTGCCGTCTGTTCGAGGAAAATAACCGGCACCATTTCATGACGCGCCGCTTTGATCGCCTCGGCGGCAACAAGAAGCTTCACATGCAGTCTCTGTGCGCCCTGGCGCACTATGATTTCAACAGAGCGGGGGCCTATTCGTACGAACAGGCCCTTCTTGTCATCAGGCAGCTCGGCCTGCCCATGAGTGCAATCGAAGAGCTGTATCGCCGGATGGTTTTCAATATTGTCGCCCGGAACCAGGATGATCACGTCAAAAACATCGCCTTCCTGATGGACAAATCCGGGACCTGGTCACTGGCACCGGCTTTTGATATGACCTACAGCTTCAACCCCTCCGGGAGTTGGACCGCCACCCACCAAATGACCATCAACGGAAAACGCGACGACTTTACCCTCGAAGATTTCAAGGCCTGTGCCAGATCAGCATCCATGAAGCGTGGACGAGCGGAAACCATTATGAGCGAGGTACGGGAAACAGTTGCGCGCTGGCGGGAGTATGCCGATGAGGTCGGTGTTCCCGCTTCCTGGCGTGACCAGATACAAAAGACCCTTCGCTTGAAGAAATTTTGATGAATGCAGACCTTGCTCGAGCCTTCGGCCTTTATACGACAGTCAACTACTCAACTGAAAATCGCGGGACACTCCTCACTTTATTGGGGGACGTTGCTCACTTAATCGTTACGTAAAAGACGTCTCAGATTGTTTCCGGCTTTCGATATCCTCAATAATAGTTTTCAAAGTCGCAGATAAAGGCCGCATATTATACGAACAGGTATAGAAGATTTCTTCAGCGTCTACATCAAAGTAATGGTGCGAGATAACATCTCGCATCCCTTTGGCACCCTTCCAGTCAACTTGAGGGTATTGAGACAATAATGAATTGTTGGTGATTTTGTCCAGGTTCTTCAAGCTTTCGCCAATTGCAATAATGAGCATGCAAATCGCATCAAGCATTTCTCTTCCCTGGTTTGTGCTGGTAAACTACTCTGCTGACGGAACAGTCTCGAATCTATCAAGTACTCGCTGCACCGCTTCACGTGTTTGTTTTAATACATCCAGGACCAATTCCCGGTCATACATATACTGCCTCGCTTTCAATCCTCCGTTTCAAAAATGGGTTCATTTTTTCACGTAGCCTAACAATATCAACAGGCAGTTTCAGGCGTTGCTCAAGATCATGTTTGATATGAACTACCCGATAAGGGTCAGGTACTTCCATTTGTAATACTATATCAACATCACTAACAGCAGTTGCTTCATCTTTTGCAAAAGAGCCGAACACGCCAAGGGCAGCAATGCTATATTTTTCGGCGTTCGCCTCTTTGTACTGCCTTAAAATCGCTAGGAGTTCTTTTCTATCCATACTTTTAATTCTGGGGGACGTTTCTCACTTAGTCGTTACGTGAGAAACGTCCCCGACTGCTAGAAGTGGAGTTCTACGCGGCGGTTTTTCTGGCGATTTTCTCGTGTGTCGTTGGGTACTGCCGGGGCTTCTTCGCCGAAGCCGATGCCGGTCAGGCGGGCGGGGTCGACGCCTTTGTCGACAAGGTAATTGATGACCGCCTGGGCGCGGCGCTCCGAGAGTTTCTGATTGTAGGGAGCGGGGCCGGTGCTGTCGGCATGGCCGTGGATCTCGGCCTGTACCTCCGGGTAGGTCTTGAAGAAACTCACCCACTCATCGAGTTCCGGATAAAACTCAACCCGAATCACCGATTTGTCGAAATCGAACAGGACGTCTGATGCCTCGAGCACCAACGGCGAGGCAGGCATCGGCGGCGGTCCGGGTGCGGCAGATACCTCGGCGACCTGGTACTCGCCGACCGGCTTGAGCGCGCGGTTGCCATGCCGCAGGATATATTTGGCCGTCGCCCGGTCGTTCTGATCGACCCGGTATTTCACGCCGGCCGTCGGTTCGGACGTGGTTCGTATGCGCTCATCGTAACGGATCTCACCACAACCGGTAAGGACAAAGGCGCACAACAGAACAGTCGGAACGAACCGAGAAAAAACACGCCATGAGAGTTTCATGCCATCGGCCGATGGCGACAGCGAAATGACAGTTCCCATTTTACCCATCCTTAGAAGAGGTTAGAAGCATGCCCTACACTTTTTCTACACCCTAGCCGATCAAAAAAGCGGAAGCAACATTTTTCCTGATAATACCGATAATTGACATCCCCTCTGAAGATCAGTCTTCATTGCATGGGCGCGAACGGTTTTCACTCTGGTCTCCGGTGGAGCACATCTAACTCAGCGCACCTCACCATATTTCATAGACCTTCACTGATCTGTGATAAGAGCTTGCTCCCCCTAAACGACCATCCACTTTAAAGTATGATAGACGTAAGCGAACGTATCGGCAAGGTGGCCGCATCCACCACCATCGTCATGGCTAACATGAGCAAGCCCCCCTTTTTTCGTTTTAGAATACGTTAAGTGAGCAACGTCCCCCGTTTTTATAGGTGAGGAGTGTCCCCGGTTTCGAGAGGGGGGTCGAGGTCGGGGATAGGTGCTTCATCGGCGTAGGCGAGGGAGTTGTCGATGTCGGTTTCTTCGTCGGTGCAGGCGGCGATATCGGCATTCATCTGGTCGTTGAGGCGGTTGAGTTCGGCATCGGTCAGGTCG
>CAZSOA010000312.1:0-2950 GCA_964608305.1 uncultured Desulfofustis sp.
TTCTGCTGTATCAATACCGTCAAGGATGGAAGGGAAAATCTGCTCTCCGTTACGCAGCAGTTCAATATCATTACCGACGGTAGCCGGGAGCTTTGCCAGTCGCTGGACTACGGTTGCCCTGGGGCCGAGATCGGTGGCCACCAGTTCATTGCGGTGGATCGATTCGATCACGCCGCGCACCAGCGGGTCGGTTGCCTCGAGGGACTCCTGGCGTTTTTTGATATACCCGTTGAACTTGGTTCGGCCAAATATCCAATATGCAGGTACAGCAACGTAAGGGAAGGTGTTCAAAGAGACCGCCCAGGCGATGGCCCCTTGAGCAGTGCGCGTTTCCATGATGGCCTGGATCGATGTATAGGCACCGAGGAGTTGTACGAGAACGACGAGTACGGCGATACGCTTCCTTGTTTTTTGCTGTTTCATAGAAAAAACGCGATGGGAAAGGTCAGAAGTGTAATGACCTGTTGAGAAGATTACCTTGCCGTTTGGTCGAGAGGCCGCGAGCTCTCTCTTCTTCCCGGTACGAGTTGCTGCATGGTTTCGTACGAAAAGATTGCCCGAAACGGATATTTTCGCAACCTCTTAATGGTTCGGCGAGATGGACCGGCGTGAGGGGTCAAATCTTTATTCTTGACACATGGTGGCTTGTGGCGTAGTTTCCGGTCATGGCTAGGCCGTTACGCATCCAATACCCAGGCGCACTTTACCACCTGATCAATCGTGGGAATGAGCGTCGGGCCATTTTTTCGGACGATGAGGACCGGTTCGCCTTTCTGAAACTGCTTGACCAGTCTGTCGATACCTACGGTGTGACGTTGCATTGTTTTGTGTTGATGGGCAATCACTGGCATCTATTGGTAAAAACCCCGCTCGGTAACCTGGCTGAGTTCATGCGTCATTTCAATATCAGCTACACGTCGTACTTCAATCGGCGGCACCACCGCACCGGACATCTCTACCAGGGCCGGTACAAAAGCGTGCTTGTTGATGCCGATTCCTACCTCTCCATGGTATCTCGTTACATCCATCTCAACCCGGTACGTACGGAGGCGATGAGAGCGAAGCCGGTAGCCAAGCGGCTGGCGTACCTGCTTACCTATCGCTGGAGTAGTCTGCCTGGATATCTTGAACCTGCCAACTGCTTTGATGGTATTGACTATCGCCTGGTGCTCGACGAATTTGGTGGGGATAACCCGGCTGGCCGAAAACGGTATTTTTCACAGATACGTGAAGATCTCGGCGGTGAACTGACGCTTGATGAACTGGTCGTCGGTCAGAGCATTCTTGGCAGTGAACGATTCATCGACTGGGTACGAGAAGCTCATCTGGACCGAACGACCGATCGGGAGCGACCAGACATCGGTAAAATACATAGCTATCGTAGCGTTGAGACAGTTATATCAGTGATCAGCCAGCAACTGGGTAAAAAAGATATCCTTCAGGAAACCGGCACCACGCGCCAGTTGGCCATGACAGTTTTGTATAGTTGTGCGGGGCTGAACAACCGGGAGATCGGAGAGATCTTCGGTGTCGACTATTCCACCGTTAGTCAGGGCAGAAAGCGCTTTCGAGAAAAAATCAAAAGCGATGCGTATCTCCGATCTGCAATCGACAAGGTAGAGCAGCAACTGTCAAAAATAAAGATTTGACCCCCGTTACGCACCCGTTACGCCTTCTCCAGGACCAGGTCGGTGCTCAGGTAGCGCTCGCCGGTGTCGGGCAGGATGACGACGATGGTGGTACCGTGGTTTTCCGGGCGACGGGCGACCTGGAGCGCGGCCCAGGCGGCGGCGCCGGATGAGATGCCGCAGAGAATGCCCTCACTGCGGGCGAGCAGCCGCGCTGTCTCGATGGCGTCTTCGTTGCCGACCTGGACGATCTCGTCGATGATCTTCGTGTTCAGGATGTCCGGCACGAAGCCGGCGCCGATCCCCTGGATTTTGTGCGGCCCCGGCTGCCCGCCGGACAGTACCGGCGAGGCGGTCGGCTCGACGGCCACCGTTTTCAGAGCCGGGTTGCGTTTCTTGAGCACTTCCGAGACGCCGGTAATGGTGCCGCCGGTGCCGACGCCGGCGACGAAGATATCGATATTGCCTTTCGTGTCGTGCCAGATCTCCTCGGCGGTGGTGCGGCGGTGCACTTCCGGGTTGGCCGGGTTGGCGAACTGGTTGGGCATGAAACTGTTGTCATGTGTGGCAAGCAATTCCTCGGCGGCGGCGATAGCGCCTTTCATACCTTTGGCCGCCGGGGTCAGGACCAACTCGGCGCCGAGGTGTTTGAGCAGCATGCGTCGCTCCAGGCTCATGCTCTCCGGCATGGTCAGGATCAGCCGCAACCCTTTGGCGGCGCAGACGAAGGCCAATCCGAGGCCGGTGTTGCCGCTCGTCGGTTCGACGATTACCGTCTGGTCGTTAATCTTGCCGTCGCGGATGCCGGCCTCGATCATCGACACTGCGATGCGGCACTTGACGCTGCCCATCGGGTTGCGCGATTCCTGCTTCGCATAGATGGTGGCGCCGCTGTCTTTGTCGAAACGCTGCAACGCGAGCAGCGGGGTACAGCCATAGGTGTCGGTCAAAAAAAGAGCCATGGAATCCTCCTTGTCAGGTGTCGGTGCGCGAATGGTGGTAGATCAGTTCGGGACGTTTGAGCAGCACCTTGGTGTTGCTCGGGACGCTTTCGGTCAACCAGATATTACCGCCGATCACCGAGCCGGAACCGATTATGGTGTCGCCGCCGAGTATCGTGGTGTTTGAATAGATAATCACGTCGTCCTCGATGGTCGGATGGCGTTTTTTGTGTCTCATTTTTTCGCCGGCGTCCCGGGGCAGGGATAACGCGCCAAGCGTCACGCCCTGGTAGACGCGGACGTTTTTGCCGATCACCGTCGTTTCACCGATGACCACGCCGGTGCCGTGATCGATGAATAATCCCGGGCCGATGGTCGCTC
>CAZSOA010000313.1:0-2940 GCA_964608305.1 uncultured Desulfofustis sp.
GGGAAAGCCTGGTGCAAGCAGCGGAACATCAGGGTCTTGTTCCGCTGCTGCATCACCATCTGGATGTCATCAACAACCCGATACCTGCCAAAGGGGCGCGCCGCTTGTTAAACACGTTGTATCTGCGTGCGAAACATGCCGCCAGTGTCAGGCAGTCTGCCCTGGAGCGGATTCTGATCCACTTTGCAAGCCATGACATCACGGTATTGCCGGTAAAAGGGGCGGCGTTGTGCCAACTTGCTTACCGCCACCCGGAACTCCGGCCGATGCGGGATATCGATCTCCTGATCGCCAAACATGATCTTGGCCAGGCGGTACAGATTCTTGTCGAGCTCGGCTACGAGGAAGAACCTGGGCACGATATCCCCCCCGACTACTATCACTCTCCCCCCCTGGTAAAAACCATCGACGGTTTACCGGTTGGTATCGAACTGCATCATAACCTGCTGCCGTTCCAACCCCAGTATCCACTCTGGCCGATTGAGCGTTCCTACAAAACCGCGATACCGCTTACCGTCGGCAACCAGCAGGTCAAAACGCTCTGTTTGGAAGAACACCTCTGGTATTGCTATCTGCACGGTTTTCGAGCGCCCCTCAGCTACGAACCGTACCGCCTGATCCATGTGGCCGACCTGATCATTCTTGTAGAACGTTATCTCGATCTCATAGACTGGCAGCAAGTAAACTCCATATTTCCAACCTGTCGTGCCGTACTCTCCCGTCTCCACTTCCTCAGCCCGTGGGACGATGCCGTGCTGTCGCGACTGCACCTGCCGATTTTTGACCAACCGGCTCGTCCCGGTATTCCCTATCGCGGCTGGCCACGGCAATCATTTGCAGGTGTTTCAGTGGTGAAACGCTGCAAGGTGCTCCAAGAGACGCTGTGGCCTCCCCAATGGTGGACGCAGCTCTATTACGGCCATCTCAGCGGACCCTTGTACTATAAAGCCCGTCTCATAGAGCATCCGCGCCTGATCTGGCGATGGATAAAAGCCTACTATTACGCCGCCTGTGATGCATCGAAGCATTGAACACAAAGCCCCCTATCAAAAGCCATTATTGTCTAAATGCAACATGTTAGAAACTTTTTATAACCTTCATTGGCAATAGTAGCTTGTATCGTACTGATACATCGTTATTTAACCCGCTTTATCACCAGTAATCGGACGATTTCATCTACCACATGCGCTCAATAGTTCGATATCTCTTGCATTTTCCCACTCACCTAATAGAATTGTCCGAACCATCGCTACAGCGCTTTGAGCGCTGCACCTTGAATCAGAAACTCGTGGAGTGGCAATGACTGCATCAGACGACAGACAGAATGACGGTAGTACACTGAATACGACGAACCGGAACGAGAATGCTCAGGAAGCGACACAACAAAACCGCCGGGCCGTGTTGCGGCACCTCGTAGCCGGCACGGTTTTTGTCGCCGGGTACAGCGCGTTGCCGAAACAGTGGACAACACCATTGGCAGAATTCGGAATCTTACCGGCACATGCCACGACAAGCGGTGTGGTCAAAACAAGCAGCGAGACCAAACAACCAAACCAGGAACCGAAACCGAAAACCACCGGATCAGGTAATTTCAGTCTGATTTTTGAAATGACTTACTAGAGTTGCGCCAGCTGTGGCATCTGGTTTGACTCTGCAGAACTGGTCATTGTTCACAGCGACGGGACGTTGAAGGCATCACAGTCGGGATCATTACTGATCAAAAAGGTCCCGTATCGCCAGGGACGATTTCGTGCCGACATTCGCTCCATCCCGTCCTCTGCGACGATCAAAAGTGCCACCCTTTATATGAACCTCAATCGCCGGGAAGGAATTGCCAACAGCGATTCGAGCAGCGAGATAGCCGTCTATGATTTTTCCAGCGGAGCAAAAGGCAGCCTGGTCCGAAAAATCACCGCAAAACACGATATCAAAGGAAGGGGCTATTCAAAGTCAAATCCCCGCGTGCCTATCGACTTCACCAGCTACGCCCGGAAGATCCACGGCTGATCTGAGCTCGAGGTTGACTCCTACCGGCAGCGGCGGACGTTTTTATCACGCTTCCCCGCCGCTGCCGCCATCTCGTTCATCGCCTTTTCTTCAAGACAGCTGCTTTGCGGACCAATCGGCGGGAACCTTGAGATAGTTCGCCGTTGAGCGGTCGTGTCATGACCTCCATCGTCGGCCGGGATGGCCCGTCACGACAGTGACTGAAACTGATTCCGGAGCCGCTGAGCCAACAGCTCGAGAAACGCTTCGGTATGCAAATAGGGCTGGTCAGGGCCGATGAGCAGCGCCAGATCCTTGGTCATCTGCCCTGATTCGACCGTTGCAATACAGGCCTTTTCCAGAAGCTCGGCAAACGCAACGACGTCAGGAGTCTGATCAAATTGCCCGCGATACCTGAGTCCGCTTGTCCAGGCAAAAATGGAGGCGATCGGGTTGGTCGATGTTTTATTGCCCTTCTGGTGTTCACGAAAATGCCTGGTCACCGTACCGTGCGCAGCTTCCGCCTCGACAGTTCGGCCATCCTCGGTCATCAGGACCGACGTCATCAACCCGAGTGACCCGAATCCCTGAGCAATTGTATCGGATTGCACATCACCATCGTAGTTTTTGCAGGCCCAGACAAACCCCCCTTCCCATTTCAACGCGCACGCGACCATATCATCGATGAGCCGATGTTCGTAGGTGATGCCTGCTGCAGCAAATGCTGCAGCATACTCCTCTTCGAAAACCTGCTGAAAAAGATCTTTGAACCGACCGTCATACTGTTTCAGGATGGTGTTTTTCGTGGATAAATAAACCGGCCACCGGAGCGAGAGTCCGTAATTGAAACAGGAGCGGGCAAAGCCGCGAATGGAATCGTCGAGGTTGTACATGCCCAGGCCGCCCTGGGCGGCCGGCAAGGCGCAGGAGCACCGTGTTCTCCAGCCCGGCCCC
>CAZSOA010000314.1:0-2935 GCA_964608305.1 uncultured Desulfofustis sp.
CTTTCTTGATCGGCATGCTGTTTTAGTTTCCGTGGTGGTATTTTTCGCCCTTTTCATCCTGGGCGACCGGCTCCTGAACGACTGGTACCTTCCTGATGCGAAAGGGATTGAAAACAGCTACTACCACCATGGCTTGCGGAAAAATTTCAAGGGTACAGTGTCGTGGGGGCAGGAAAAGCATCCTTTGTACACCAACGATCTGGGGTTCAAAGACGCCCAGCGCCGGAAGGTCCCCCGGAGTGTCGATCGCCATCGTGTCCTGTTCGTGGGCGACTCCTTTACCGAAGGGGCCGGTCTTCCGTTCGAGCAGACCTTCGTCGGCATGTTCCACCAGGCTTATCCTGAGCTGGATGTGCTGAATGGCGGCGTCGTTTCTTTCAGCCCCAAGCTGTACTACTATCGAGTGAAACATCTGTTGGAGGTTGAAGGGCTTCGTTTCGACGAGCTGTTCGTGTTCATAGACATTTCTGATATAAATGATGAAATCGAGTATTCTATTTGGACTCCGGTCGAGGAATCTGCGTTGCGCCGCCTGGATTCCTGGCTTCGTTCCATTTCGTTTACATATAAGCTGTTGCGCAACGATCTGCTCAATGTTGAGAAAAACCGCTTCCTGCAGCAGCTGATCCAACGCATAGATGCCGGCAAGCCCGTGTCTTCGAATGGCAAAACAGAGATGAGCGAAGCAGGAACACGGCAGGAGTCCGCTGCCTCTTTGTTTCCTGTGCTTCCTTCTGACCACCCGCCGCCGGCGGTTATGCCTCCGGACTTCAGGGAACAACGGGTTCGGGAGCGCCCCCGGTGGACGTTTGATGAGGAGATTTATGATAAATGGGGCAGTGCCGGCATGGCCCTGGCGCACTATCACATGGACCTTTTGGTTCGCCTTATGGCTGCGCATGATATTCCCGTTCGGATTGCGGTATATCCCTGGCCCGACCAGATTCGGCAAGGAGACCGCGACTCGATTCAGGAAGTGGAGTGGCGGCGTTTCTGTGAAGAGCGGGGTGTTCCGTTCCTGAGTTATTTCGATGATTTTGTCCGAGAAGAACCCGAGGGGATTATCCGGGACTTTTTTATACCCGGGGACGTCCATTGGAATGAACGGGGGCATGCCTTGATCTTTGAAAAGCTCAGTGATTTTTACAGAACGGTAAATCAATAGATTTTGATGCGAGGGAAGATATGCACGTTGTCTGCATCGTACTGGTGAGAAATGAAGAGCGTTTCATTGCCACGGTTCTTGGCAATATCGAGGCGTTTTGCGATAAAATTATCGTGGTTGATGACGTCAAAACCAAGGATGATACGGGGATCATTGTCCGAGACATGATGACTCGGCAGGAGAAGATCAGCTATGTGGTGACCAGGGATCCGGGCGAGTCCCACTCGATGATCCAGCAATACGCTGGCACCAATACCTGGCTTTTTGCCGTCGATGGCGATGAAATCTATGACCCGGAAGGGTTGCGCCGTTTTCGCCCCCGCCTGGAGGCCGGGGAGTTCGATAAATGGTGGTGTATTTTCGGCAACGTGCTTAACGCCAAAAGCATTAACCTCGTCGAGGGCAGCGCAGAGGGATACCTGGCTCCGCCCTGCCGCAGCATGACCAAGCTCTACAATTTTGCCGCCATCGATGCCTGGGATGGACCCTGCCATGAGCGCCTGCACGGAGGCACCATTCGCTTCCGCCCCGGATATGATGAAAGCCTGCGCTGCAACCTTCACGAAGAAATCGGCTGGCGGGAAGCCGATTATCGTTGCCTGCATGCCTGTTTTATCGAACGAAGCCGGGCCGAAAAGAGGGTTCAATCCGTGCGTTGGAACATTTCCGACCGTACTGAGATGCCCTGGTGGCGACGCCTGTTGCGCCGCGACAAGAATTTTGTGCCGTGGAAGCTCCAAAAGTACACTCGCGGCGCATTGGTGCGAGAGGATATCCGGGCTTTTTTCCCCGGAGGTGAGGCGTGTGATTATTTCTCAACCAGGGCAAACGGTTGATGCGCGATAAAATGGAGCATTTGCTTGGCCGGATCCGCCAGTCCGGCCGGCATCATCGGCTGCGCCTGGTTGCTCGCCATGTTCCGCTGGCCATGGCGCAGAGCGGCAAAGCCCCGGTGGTCGCCATCAACATGTACCCTGCTGCCGGTGCCTGGGGCGGCAGCAGTGTCTTTGTTCATCAGTTCATGGCGGCATTGCGCCGTTGTGGTATTCGTCCGGTGTTTGATCTGGAGGGACCGGTGGATGTCATTATGATCATCGACCCCAGGGATGATCTCATGAACAAGGCCTTCGGCATGGCGGAAATTATTCGCTACAAAGACCGGCATCCGCAGGTACGGATTATTCACCGGATCAACGAGTGTGACCAGCGTAAGGCGAGCAGTTTCATGGACGAGTGCTTGCGCCAGGCCAATGCGATTGCTGACCACACGGTTTTTATCTCACAGTGGTTGCAGGATTATTTTATTGAAAGATGGTTCGACCCCGGCAACTCGCATCAGGTTATCTACAACGGTGCGGACCCCGCCGTTTTTCACCCCCTGAACGCGAATCGTTTCGACGGCGGCATGCTGCGGCTGGTCACGCATCATTGGTCGGCAAACCCGATGAAAGGGTTTGCCGTTTATCAGCAGGTGGATGCACTGATTGCCGACGGCCGGCTGCCGAACACGGAGCTGTGGATTATCGGCGGAAGACCGCCGGAAGTACGCTGGCGGGCCGCTCGACTCTTTGCCCCGACGGCCGGCCGGGATCTGGCCGACCTGTTGCGCAGTTGTCACGCCTATATCACTGCAAGTCTCTGGGAACCGTGCGGCATGCATCATGTCGAAGGCGCGCAATGCGGTCTCCCGTTATTGTATCATGAAAATGGCGGCGGGATTGTCGAGGCCGGCCGGCGCTATGGAGTGGGTTTTAGAGAGGCGTCACTGCC
>CAZSOA010000315.1:0-2926 GCA_964608305.1 uncultured Desulfofustis sp.
CGCCGCGCACACCTCCACAATCACCACGAGCACAAGCACGAGCACAGCAACGCCGTTGCCTTTGGCGGGCAACAGCTGCAGCGTGTCGAGTGCTGTTTGATTGTGTTCCATGCGAAACGGATACCGGTCAGGGGTTGATTTACTGCACAATGAGAGGTGCTTAACAGATGAATTGTTCCCTGTCAAGCGCCATTTTCTTGACCAAGGCCGATCATCGACAGCGTGTGCCGTCAGTTACTCCCGGGCCGTCCTGCCTCTTGAGAAACGCCTGGATCGCTTCGATCGCCGCACCACGCAGATGATCCTGCTCCATCAACAACTCATGACGGGCGGCCTCAATCGTCATGATCCGGGCGTATCCCAGCGCTCGGCCAAAGGCTTGTATCGCCGGCACGCTGACGATCCGATCGGCCAATGCCACGAGGAGCAGCACCGGGCAGGCAAGCCGCTTTGCCGCAGCACGGGCAAGCGGCATGGCCTGGAAGGCCTGATGCAACCAGCCGAAGGTGGGGCTGCCGACAACCAATTCCGGATAATCGACTGCCAGCTGCAGATTCAGCGCAAAGCGGCGCGGATCGTTCGTCAGTTCATTGCCGACAAAGGGCACATCGGTTCGCAGCGGTCCACCTCCCCAGACATAGCGAGTGGCACCGCCGCATCGGCAGACCAGCCGGGTGAGAGCAGCCACCAGGGGGGACGGCGGCAGTGGACCGGTATTGATCTGGAGCATCGGCGAGGTAAGCACCAGACGATCGACCAGGTGCGGGCAGCGAGCCACCGCCAGTACCGCAACGGTCCCCCCCATCGAGTGGGCAAGCAGAACCAGCGGCCGCGGCGCACCCGCTTCCAGGAGTCGACAGATCAGGCGACGCAGGTCTTCGACGTAGGTGGAAAAATCGTCGATGTGGCCTTTCTGTCGATCAGCCAGCAGCCGGTCGGAGCCGCCCTGACCGGCATGGTCATAGATACAGATCGAAAAACCGGTCGTCTGCAGGTCTGCTGCCACCTCTAGATATTTTTCAATAAACTCGGCCCGCCCGGTGACGATGAGCACGGTCCCGCGGGTATTCGCGAACGGTTGGTGGGCGTACCTGATTCGTCTTCCCGCCGCCCCGGCAAAGAAATCGACGACAAACGGCAAGGAAGTGGGAACCTTCAAACCGGCCGGCGGATAGCAGGATGCAGTCATCATGTCGGTTGTCATCAAACTCCTCGAATCGGTAACAGCGCCCCCGGTGGACGCAGGTTCGGCATACGCTGCCGAATACGTGGCGATATCGGCATGCCACTATACTTCGTTGCTTTTGTCTCGGCGAGCCCTGTCGCTGAAGAACCGGCCCGGGCTGTCGAACAGCGGAGAAGAGGGTTGCCTGTTCCTGCAGCAGGTGCTAGAATTGTCATACCAGCCAGGTGGAATGATCGCAACAGCCTGAACCCTTACTGAACAGTGCCATGGGACCGACGCTCTCTCACCACACCGAGGCCCGGGAACGGCCGGATGATCAGCAGATCAACGCCCGCAGCTTGGACGAATTGGTGCAACACCTGCTGCAATTAGACACGGAACTCAACTCCAATGTCCCGACCACCCTCTGGATCAGCGACCTGCATGGCGAGGGAGATCGGTTCAAATCGATCCTGCGCGGCCGATTCGGCGTCCTCTACCAGACCTGTCGAGAAGCCCTGCCCAACACATTTACCACCGACAAGATCCAATACCTGGTCCGCATCATCCGCAAACAGTTCTATATCGACGATCCATCGATCTCGATGGATATGCAGGACGTTATCCTCTGCCTCATCGAGGTACTGAAATACAAGACGACCAACGTCCGGTATCGTGTCGAAGATATCGCGATGCCGGAATTTCAGGAGACTATCAGCAGGCTTCTGGCCGGGCTGCCGGTTCCCGATCCGATCTTTGAAGAGGAGATCATTTCGATCCGGCTGATTCATCATCTCTGCCATGCGATCCGCAACGTACTGCTCGACCGGATCCAGGTGCTCGGCGATGTGTTTGATCGGGGACCGCAGCCGGATAAGATCATTCGTTTCCTGTCATCGGCCCCGTATCGGCGCATCGTCGACTATGTGCTCGGCAATCACGACATTCTCTGGATGGGTGCCGCCTCAGGCAATAAATCGCTCATCGCCGAAGCCATCCGCATCACCTGCCGCTACGACCATTTCGAGTTCATGGAGCGGCTCTGCTTCGACGCCTCCCGACTGGCCGCCTTTGCCGAGGCAACCTACCCCGCAGACAAGATAACCGGCAATTTCAAAGCAAAGACCGAGCGCGGACGGGCCATGGAGAAGGCTCTGTCGATTATCCAGTTCAAACTCGAAGAACAAACCATCCGGGACTTTCCGGAATACGACATGGCGCCGCGCCTCTGGCTCGACAGGCTGGCGACGATGCTGAGAAGCGGTGACACCGACGGCCTCAACGACACGTTTTTCCCGACGCTCGATCTCAATGATCCGACTCGGCTGACAGCAGAAGAACAGGAGGTGGTGGACGACCTCACCGAGCAGTTCAGGACCAACAAAAAACTCAAGCGGCTGCTCAGCTATCTGTTCACGGTCGGCAGGACCTACTCGATGTACAACGATATCCTCAATATCCATGCCTTGGTTCCATCGACCAGCGACGGAGATTTTGAGGAGTTTCTCGGCCGCAAGGGACGCGATCTGCTCGATTTCATCCAGGCGACGATCAGCCGGGTCGGCAAAAACTATCTTGCCGGCGGGCATCAGGACCCGAAAGACCAGGCATTATTCTTCTATCTCTGGTGCGGACCGCGCTCGCCGTTCTTCGGCAAGCATGCGATGAAGACCTTTGAGCGCTACTTCCTCACCGACAAGGATACCCACGTCGAAAAAACGCTGTATTGGCAGCAGAACCTGGCCAACGATGCGTTCAAAC
>CAZSOA010000316.1:0-2859 GCA_964608305.1 uncultured Desulfofustis sp.
GAGCAGTGCAATCAGCGACCATGATCTCAACGGTACGCGGGCAATATCGACAAGCTTTCCGCGCAGCAGCAGCCACAAAAAAAGAGCAATGGTGGAGGCCAGAGCCGAATAGAACAACAGGATAAAGGGAGTGACGTACACCAGGGCAATTTTGAAGGCCGAAGCCGCCGTTCCCCACAAGGTCACGACAACAACGGTCAGGGTGTACGCCTTTGCTTGCCTGGTCATCGATCCCATCCGGAACTACGTGCTACGAAGTGCCGAAGTGTTGTCCCTTGAACGCGGTTCATTCAAGTGAAACAATGCTGCCACGTCCTTTTTCAACGCCTTTTCTGACGACGAGATCGGCGCTGACCAGATCCTGCACCCCAACACCGACCGATTTGAACACCGTAATTTCCTCGTCATTTTCGCGGGCGGGAATTTTCCCGGTCACAACCTCACCAAGCTCGCCATGAATATGGTCTGCGGTGATAATGTTTTTCTGAATCGGCTGAAGAATATCTCCCGCTTCAGCCAGGCAGCACTCCCGCTGATCGACAACCACTTTTGCTCGAGCTATGGTTTCCGGAGGTATCTCAACCATCTCCGGCGTATACGCGCCTACCGCGTTGAGATGGGTACCGGGGCTCAAGAAAGTATCGTCGAACACCGGCTTACGCGATGGCGTCGCAGTACATACCACATCGGCCTCCCGAAGGATGGCGGGTGAAGCAGCCGTCATGACCTCGATAGACAACCGGTCGCTCATTTTCGTCGCGAACGCCTTCGCTTTTTCCGGCTGCAGATCAAAGACATATGCCCTGGTAATCCGCCGCACCGAGCAAACCGCTTCAAGCTGTGTCTCTCCCTGAATACCGGTACCGATGATGGCCGCCGTCTGTGACGACTCCCGGGCAAGAAGAGCAGTTGCCAGGCCTGAAACCGCCCCGGTCCTCATGGCGGTAATTGCCTCGCCATCCAATACTGCCAGGGGTGCCCCGGTATTGGAATCGAAGATCATCATCAGGGCGTGAATCATCGGCAACCCTCTTGCGGGGTTATCGATATTGTTCGTCACGACTTTCAACCCCACCCTGCTGATAGATGGCATATAGACCGGCATAAACAATGCGTTGGCATTGTCGGGTTGCATATCCACGCGAGTCCGTACCGGCATCACCACTTCCCCGCTACTCAGTGCACTGAAAGCATCTCGCATGCCTTCTATGCAGCGTTCCATGGTCAAAAGAGAGCGAATGTCACTGCCCGAAAAAAAACGTATGCTACTGTCTTTCATGACGACCTCGTCGGTGGAGATGTTTTTTGCTGTTCATGCCGTATCCCTTTAAAGTGCAAAGGACATTGGTTATCTGCAGGATAACACAAGAAACGGTACTCCTCCCGGTATCTGGAAGGCAGCGTCCGCCCAGAGGGACCACGTATCGTTTGTACATGCCGGGAAAAACAGTTCAGGTTACCAGGGATCAGGCCACCCCTTCTTCGCCGCTGTTCGTGACAGAACGCCGCACATCATCGCGGTTAAAAAAGCAAAAGGCGACCCGGTCGTTATTCCGGCAAGAAAAAAAGCAAAACAGAGGATTGCAAAGATGTTTCGATAAAAGTTCATGCTCCATTACCACGGAGTTCCCATAATATAGTGAGGGAGGAACAGGGAAAGTTTCGGGAAAAATACCGTAAGAAACAATACCGGTACCCAGCAGAGCACTATGAACCACAGACATGGTTTCATCATCTCGTCGATGGGTGCATCTCCCAGGCGACCGGACAGATAGAGGACCGGCGCCGCAGGCGGAGTGATGCAGCCAAGCCCGGTGTTGACACCGACGATGGCAGCGTAATGAATCGGACTGAAACCCAGTTCCACAATGATCGGCATCAGAATCGGAGTAGTCAGTACGACAACGCTGATGTCGTCCATGAGCATGCCCATGAGTACCAGAAAGATGTTGATCATGAACATGATGACCATGGGGTCGGTGGAAACAGCTTGGAAGACCGCAAGCAGAACGGCCGGCAGATCTTCAAGAAGATAAAGGCGGCTCAGCATCGCCACGCAATAGAGCATGACCATGATGACTCCGGTGGTAACCGCGGTCTCGACAATTACCTCGTAGGTATTTTTCAGGTTCAGCCCTTTATAGACGAACATACCGACCGGAATGGCGTAGAAAACGGCCATTGCCGAAGCCTCGGTGGTCGTCATGATGCCACCGTAAATGCCGCCGAGAACGATGATCGGCAGCATCAAAGCCGGCAGGGCGAGCGTACCTCGTGACTTGAGCAACCGTAATCGATCGATACTGGTCCTGTCTTTCTTTGTGCCGATTTTAATGGAGGTGTTCTTTCGCAGCAGCCACCAGCTGACCGTGCATAATAACACTATGGTTATAAAACCGGGAACGACAGTGGCCAGGAAACAGGCAAGCACTGACTGGCCGCTGATCCAGGCAAAGATGATCAGCGTTGCATTGGGTGGGATGAGCAATCCTAAAAGCGACGCATTCGCCAATAATGCGGCCCCCACCCCACGGGGATACCCCTCGGCGTAGAATCGGGGGAAGATAATCGACCCAACGCACGACAGCGTGGCGCAGGCGGCTCCGCAGATAGAGCCGACAATCGCACAGGATATGACCGCAACAAAGGCGAGCCCGCTTTTGTAATGGCCGACAAAGACATCGACGAAATCAATCAGTTTCTCGCCGATTCTCCCGCGCTCCATGATGCCACCTGCTGCGATAAACAGGGCGATGGCAATCAGGGAAACGGAATTCATCTGGGCATACCCGTAGGGAAGCAATTGCGTTGCCTGGTACCCTTCTCCCGCAGGACCTCCGAAAAAAATCAGGCAGGCAG
>CAZSOA010000317.1:0-2840 GCA_964608305.1 uncultured Desulfofustis sp.
TGAGGCAAAGACAGCAGGGTCGAAACACTCAGGATAAAGAGGATGTCTCCGGAGTGCTGCGCGTACTCGCTGCCCATCCAGATACCGATGAAGTTTCTCCCCATGGTCAGGTACGTTATGCAGATCGGCAGGGCCACCAGAACCGAAAACCTGCTCCCTTGGACCAGCAGTTCCTGAATGCTGCCGGTCTCAGCCTTGCTCTCCAGTTCGCTGACTGCCGGGTTGAGAACTGAATTGGCGAGCAGGATCAAGCGTCGCAGATATTCTATGAGATTGCCGGCAATGGCATAGAAGGTGACGGCGGGAGCCGACACGAAAAGACCGATGACCAGAGCATCGGTATAATAGATGGCCTTTTGCCCCAGATTGTTGATCACCACGTGGATGCTATAGCTGTAAAGGGTCTTGAAGATGGTGACCCGTTCGGCCCAGGGGGCACGGACAAACGTCAGCGGTATCTGTTTCTTGCGCAGTTCCCGAGCGGCGTACCATGCCACGGCACTATTGTTCAACAAGCCGAACACGAGTTGAATAAGGGCCAATGCCAACAGCGTATAGCCGAGACTCAGCAGCAAGACAATAGTGGCGGTTCTGAACAAGGCGAGTACGATGCCGATGCCGTTGAGAACATCATAGCGCTGCAGGCCCATCACGATACCGATGAACACATTGAAAGCCAGTGCCTGGGCAATCGTCGCGCCGCATATGACCACCACCATCCGTGCCACGAGATGATCCTGGGCCTCAATGCTGAATAGATAGGGAAACCCCCAGGCCAAAATGAGGGAAATGAGCAGGCAGAGCAAGCCGATCAACGTATAGAGGACAACCCCGCCGCTGATGATTTCATTCAACTCACGAACGTTTTTCACCGCCTCGAATTTCGAGACGTAACGGATGATCGACTCTCTGATCCCGAAATCGAGCAAATACAGGTATCCGGTGAACTGCATCATGATCACCCAGATCCCGTAGTAGGTGTTTCCCAGCTTATGGACAACAAACGGGGCAAGGAAAAATGAGATAAGGATATTGACGATCAACCCGGTCCAATTGGACAGGATGTTCTTGATGAGCTTCTCGGCAAGGGCCATGAGCTTAGAACTGAAAATAGATGAATACCTGCTGGGTCAACGGCGGGAACAGCCAGATCATCAGCAGAAAATAGCAATAGATGAAGCCCTTGACCAGCCAATGACTGCTCACGACTCTGAGCAAATCATCGGATCGTTCAAGCCAATACTCCAACAATAATAATGGACCGACAAAAAACAGGATCATCGCCGCCGAATATACGGCAAAATCGGTGAGATGCTGGTCGACGACAAGCACCTCCAGCAAGACGCCGACCTGGGATATGGATTCAGCCCGAAAAAACAACCATCCCAGACACACCAGATGGAAAAAGAGTATCACCCGCAGCACGATAGCGCCCCGACCGAAAGCGTTCAGCTGGGGACCGCCCCAGGAACCGGCTGCAGCCACGCGATAAACGACCAGCAGGGCACCATGATACAGGCCCCAGACGATGAAGGTCCAATTCGCCCCATGCCATAAACCACCGAGGAACATGGTGATCATCAGATTGCGCAGGGTAATGGTCAGCGTCCCCCTGTTGCCGCCCAGCGGCACATAGAGATAATCGCGCAGCCAGGTGGACAGGGTGATGTGCCAGCGCTGCCAGAAATCACTCGGATTCACGGCGAAATACGGCATCCGGAAGTTCCACGAGAGCTTGAACCCGAGCCATCTGGCCGTCCCCTGAGCTATGGAGGAATAGCCGGAAAAATCCCCGTAGATCTGGAAGGCGAAGGCATACAGGCCGACCAGCACTTCCGTCCCGCTCAGTTCCGAAGGCGGCCGGGAGAAAACGCTATTGACGATGGGGGCCATATTGTCAGCCACCACCACCTTTTTGAACAGCCCGATCAGAATATGATAGGTCCCTTCCGCAAAATCATCGCGGGAGACCCGTCGCGGTTCGAGGATCTGCGGCAACAGACGATAGGATCGTTCGATCGGCCCGGCAATCAGCTGCGGGAAGAATGAGACATACAGGGCAAAGTCGAGAAAATCGCGCGTCGGTGTGGTCCTGCCCCGATACACATCGATGGTGTAGCTCATGGTCTGGAAGGTGTAAAACGATATGCCCACCGGCAGGACCACGGAAAGAATCGGGGTTGATACAGGCAGGCCGATCAGCGCCAGCAGGTGTTCGGCCTGGGCCACGAAAAAGTTGAAATATTTAAAGAAGCCGAGCAGACCGAGGTTGCAGACAAGGGATACGATTAACAACCGTTTCTTATGCCGTGGCTCCCGACTGTCGGCAATCCCCAGCGCCACCACGTAATCAACCGCCGTCGACAGGGCAATGAGAGCCAGAAACCGGTAATCCCAATACCCGTAGAAAACATAACTGGCCACCAGCAGCATGCGATTTTGCCACCGATGATCGAGAAAACGATACAGCACCAGAACAGCGGCGAAAAAAAGCCAAAATACAAAGCTGTTAAAAAGCATGTCCGGGTATGACCGCCAGGTAATGGTTGATGACTGTCAACAAACGGTGCTGGGGCATAAGCGATGTGCTGTTCCGACTCATTGCGACAAAAAGGGTTTGAGATCACCGGCAAGCACCGTGCTGAACCGTTTGCTGCCCTTGCTGTTCAGATGAATCGGGTCGGCAAAAACCGCCTCATCGGCGTTGAACAGGTTGCGATAATCAAGCAGGACAACGCCGAATCGTTCCGTTTCTCTCAGGAGCCCTTCGTCTATCAGGTAGGGCGTTCGAACCGGCATGGCGATCAACACCACCCGGGCGCCGGCGTCCTGCATACGGG
>CAZSOA010000318.1:0-2755 GCA_964608305.1 uncultured Desulfofustis sp.
CCCATTCGCGTGAGAAACAACTCTGGAAGGCCACCGGCCTGCCCGTAACCGAGGCCGGTTCTCCCGAAGGCGTTGACGGCTGGTACTTTTCCATCGGCCAGGGAATGGGAGAGGCGCTGATTTTCGCCCAGGAAAAAATGGGCTATGTGCTGGCCGATCGCGGCACCTATCTGCAGTACAAATACGGCCGCCAGGAACCCTATGAGCTGGAGATCGTCTATGAGGGTGACGATCTGCTGAAAAATCCGTACGGCGTTATTCCCGTCAACCCCGCGAAACACCCCCACGCCAAGTTCGATCTGGCAGACGAGTTTGCACAATGGCTCGTTTCACCGCGCGGCCGGGAAGTCATCGGCAGTTTCGCACTGCTCGGTCAACCGTTGTTTTTCCCTGATGCACCGTAAGCACAAGAAGAAAATTTTGGTGGCGGCGTCTTGGCTCGCTGCCTTTTTTCTACTGTTTTGAGGCAGACTCGATGGATTTTCTGCTCGATAGCATCGGTGCCGCCGTCCGCATGATCTGGTCTATGGACCGTGAGATGTGGTTTGTCGTCTATATCTCTTTGTATGTCAGCTTCTTTTCGACGCTGATTGCTTCATTGTTCGGCGTTCCTTTCGGGTTTCTCATCGCGGTTCGGCGATTTCGCGGCAAGCGGGTGGTTATTACTATCCTGAACACCATGCTGGCCCTGCCGACGGTCGTCATCGGTTTGTTCGTCTACACCTTTTTGTCGCGGCGCGGGATATTCGGTGCGCTGGGCCTGCTATATACCCCTGAAGCAATTATTATCGGCCAGGTTATTCTGATTTTCCCGTGGGTTGCCGTGTTCACCATGGCGGCGGTGAGCCGCATTGACGAGCGTTACCGCAATACCGCCCTGACGCTCGGGGCCTCCAGCCTCCGGGCTTCGCTGGTGGTGGCGCGGGAGGCTCGCTTCGGCATCCTGGCGGCGATTATTGCAGCTTTTGGCCGGGTCATTGCTGAGATCGGCATCGCGATGATGCTCGGCGGTAATATCAAGGGATTTACAAGGACCATGACGACCGCGATGGCGCTCGAACATAACAAGGGTGAATTCGTGCTGGCTGTCGCTCTCGGCATTGTTCTGCTGACCGTTAGTCTGCTGATGAACATTGCCTTGCAGTTCATCCAGGGTCGTTATGGAGCAAGCCGATGATTCTGTATAGTCTGCGAGGGCTTCGGCAGGTCTTTGACGGGAGGACGGTTCTTGAGATCGAGCGGCTCGACTTGTATGCCGGCAGGAGTTATGCGCTTCAGGGGCCGAATGGAAGCGGCAAGAGTACGTTGCTGCACATCCTTGCCCTGTTGCAACAGCCGGCGGTCGGAGTGGTCGAGTTCAAGGGGAAGCCGGTAATCTGGCGGGAGCGTAGCCTGCATGCAATGCGACAAAAAGTGGTGCTCGTCGATCAGCATCCGATCATGTTTTCCACCACTGTGCTGAAAAATGTCGAATACGGGCTGCGCATGCGCGGCATGCCGGCCCGAACCCGGTGCAGGATTGCCGAACAATGCCTGGAACAAGTCGGCCTGCAGGATTTGGCGCGACGGCCGGCGCATCGCTTGTCAGGGGGAGAAACACAGCGGGTGGCGATCGCCCGGGCGCTGGCATGCTCACCGGAGGTGCTGCTGTTTGACGAGCCGACCGCCAGCGTCGATGTTGAAAACCAGGCGGTTATCGAGTCGGTGATCCGTGAGATTCGCTCGCAGCGCGCAATTTCGGTGATTTTTGCTACCCATCGACGGCTGGAAGCAACTAGATTGGCAGAGGAGCGGGTTTTTCTCTTCGATGGCACAATCAGCGGGGCCGGTGGTGAAAACGTACTCACGGGGATGATTGAGCAACAACGTGGAAAGGTATTCGTCCGGATTGCCGCAAGCATCAAACTGGCGGTTCATACCGGACTGTCCGGAAGGGCCAGGGTGTTTATTAAACCCGAGGGAATTCGGGTGATTCCCTTGCCTCGGGAAAAACCGGCGCCGATCGATGATTGTTTGCCGGGGACTATTCTGCAGATGAGTATCGCGGACAATGGCGCCCGGGTGCTCGTTGATGTCGGTGTCTTTTTGCGAGCGACGCTGTCAAGGGAACAGTTGGTGCAATGCGGCTTCCTGGTGGGTGACCGGGTCGGTGTACTGGTCGATCCGTCCGCCATCGTTGTCCAAGAGCAGGGTTGAAAAAGCGCAGACGCCCCACCGGGCGGCGGGGGCGTCTGCTGAGGAGGAGGGTGCGGCGGGAGCGCCGCTTTAGATGGCTTCCGTTCCCTGTTCGCCGGTCCGAATGCGAACCACGTTCTCGACCGGCATCACAAAGATCTTGCCATCCCCTATCTTGCCGGTATTGGCCGCTTTGCGGACCGCTTCGACGGCCTTGTCGACCAGCGATGAGTCGATGATCAACTCGATCTTGATTTTCGGATTGAATTCGACCTTGTATTCGGCCCCGCGGTAGATCTCGGTGTGACCTTTCTGCCGGCCGTAGCCTTTGACTTCCGAGATGGTCATACCGGTGATGCCGATCTCGGTAAGCGCTTCCTTCACCTCTTCAAGTTTGAACGGCTTGATGATCGCTTCTACTTTTTTCATGACTCTGTTCCTCTGATCAGTCTTTGGTGAACTCGGGATAGGCGTCGAGACCGCACTCGGCCAGGTCGCAGCCGACCATTTCTTCCTCGTCGCTGACGCGAATGCCGATGATCGCCTTAATGATGAGCCAGGCTGCGAAACTGGTTCCGAA
>CAZSOA010000319.1:0-2754 GCA_964608305.1 uncultured Desulfofustis sp.
GTCCGCGCCTTGTTGATCAAGGCCGAGGAGACGGCCCTGGATTACATCATCAAGGCTCCTTGGGCCGGGGTGGTGTCTCAGGTGAAGGTGAAGGAAGGTGAGTTCGTCGCGCCACGGGCGGTGCTGCTGGAAATGTACGATCCGGCCAGTTTGGTTATTCGCGCCTCGATTCCCGAGAGACACGCGGCGGAGGTCCCCGCCGGAATGCGTGTCGATGTGCGCTTGGACGCCTACCCTGATACTGTCATCCCGGGCCGAATCGAGCGTGCTTACCCCTATCTGGATTCCCGGCTCCGTACCCGGACCGTGGAAATCGCTTTGGATAAATCCGTCAATCTGCTCCCCGGTATGTTCGCCCGGCTGACATTGTCGCTTGAACGTGCGGAAGATGTCGTCGTTGTGCCTTTGGAGGCACTGGTCAGCACGCCGAAGGGCCAGGTGGTTTTTGTGTTTGAGGAAGGAAAAGCCACGGCTCGAACGGTGAAAACCGGCATTGAGGCTGACAACCGTATTGAAATCATTTCCGGGATTCAGTCCGGTGACAAGGTCATCGTTGCCGGAAACGAAAAACTCAAAAATGGCGCTGAGGTGCGGCTTGCGGGAGACGGCAAATCGGGCAACGGCAAAAACAAGATGATGGCCGAACCTACCGCCGAGCGGCCTGGAAAGAGCGGAGACGGCCAATGAAAACGACCGATTATGCCGTCCGACGGAGGCTGGCCACCAGCGCCATTGTCCTGGCGCTGGTCGTTCTCGGTCTTTATGGCCTGTGGCGTTTGCCGGTGGATTATCTGCCGGGCATCACCTACCCGCTGGTCAAAATTCAGATCAAATGGCCCGGAGCCACACCGGAGGAGATCGACACGGACATCGCCGATCCTGTCGAGCGCCTCCTGTCCACGGTGGATCGCCTGGACTATCTTGAATCGTCGTCCATCGAAGGGCTCTACAACCTCAACGTCTATTTTGCATATGGCGCGGATGTCGATGTCGCCTTTCAGGACGCTCTGGCCGCCCTGACGCGTGCTCAACAGCAGTTGCCCAAAGACATCGAAGCACCGTATGTCTTTAAGGCCGATCCTTCGCAGCTCCCGGTCATGCAGTTGACCGTCAGTTCCGACCGCTGGAGTCCGGTGGAATTGAGGGATTGGGCAGACAACTGGCTTCAGGATCGCATCCTGGCTGTCCGGGGAGTGGCGGGAACCGAAGTTGTCGGCGGACTCGAACGTGAAATCCGTATTCTGCTTGATCCTGCAGCCATGGAAAAACACCGGCTCTCCCTCGATGCGGTGATCAAGAAAGTCGCCGCCGAAAATGTCGAGCAGACCGGTGGTCGGGTCACTGTCGGCGCAAAAGAAATCATCGCCCGGACCATGGGCGAGTATTCGAACCTTGAAGACATCCGCACGGTCGTCGTGGCCGGGGAGGGACATCAGAAGGTCTATTTACGGGATATCGCCGAGGTGGTGGACGGCCACGAGGAAGCGCGGTTGATCACCCGGTTCAACGGGCGGGAAAGCGTCAAGGTTTCAGTCCTCAAGGAAGCCGAGGCCAATACCGTGAGAACCGCCGAGGCGGTGGCCCGGCTATTGGGCGACCTGAAGGCGGAGCTGCCCGCAGGCCTGCAACTGGATTACGTGGAAGATCAGGCGGTCTACGTCAAGCAGGCGCTGACGGGAGTGCGTAACGCAGCGATTGCGGCGGCCGTATTGCTGATTATTGTCGTCTATCTGTTTTTGGGGAGCGTTCGGCAGGTGGTGGTTATGGTCATCGCTCTGCCGCTGACGCTGGTTCTCAACTTTGGCCTGATGAAGTTGGCAGGCTTTTCACTCAATATCTTTTCCCTCGGGGGTTTGGTTGTTGCCATCGGCGTGGTGCTGGATAATTCCATTGTCGTGGTGGAGAATATTTCGCGATTGCGGCGGGAGAGACCGGAGCAGGACGCAGCCCGGCATGCCGTTGATGCGACCACCGAAGTCGGACCGGCGCTGGTGGCCGCTACGCTGTCATTTCTCGCCCTGTTTGTGCCGTTTCTTATCGTCCCCGGGCTAACCAGCCTGCTCTTTCGTGAACTGATTCTGGTCATTGCGGGCATCGTTGTGATCAGTCTGGTCGTGGCCATATCGGTTACGCCCATGATCACAGCCACACTTTTCGGTGGCAGCCGAAAGACACGTCAAGCGGGATGGTTTGAGCGGATATTTGATCAAATCACCCTCGGTTACGGGTGGCTGCTTGACCGGGCCATCAGTCTTCGATGGCTCGTGGTGCCGGTTTTTCTGCTGCTGGTTGCGGGAGCTGTCGCACTGTCGGGGCGACTTGGCGGTGAGTTCCTGCCGCTCATTGACGACGGCCGAATTATGGTCAAGGTCAAGATGCCGACGGGGGCCTCAGTCGTCGAAACCGACAAGGTTTTGCGCAAAATTGAGGGGCAGATCCAGAATGATCCTCTGATTCAGAGCGCCTTTACCCTTGCCGGAGGCTATGTGAAGGGCCTGACCACCTATGAGATCGCCAATGAGGGCCAGGTGGATATTCAGCTCGTTCCCAAGGCCATGCGGGATATCAGCACCGAGGATTACGTCGCCAGCCTGCGCAAGATCGTCGGCAAGCTTCAGCCCCCTGGCGGAAAAGCGATGGTAAAGCAGATGCCGATCAAGGGCATCCACGGCATGCAAGCATCGGATATCGTCGTGCAGGTACGCGGCCAGGACATGGAAACCCTTGCCGAGTTGGCAAGCAGGACAGCGAAGA
>CAZSOA010000320.1:0-2748 GCA_964608305.1 uncultured Desulfofustis sp.
AATGTGATTGCGCAACGATGAGATTGGACGAAATGGCAATTTTACAAGGTTCCCAAGACGTCACAAAAAACTCCGCGTTCGGCGTGGCCGGTGGGTGCTGGCGGCGGCAGCGCCGCAGCCGGAGGGGAGTCGACCCGATACAACTATCTGATTTATTAAGGATAAGCAAGTTTTTCAGAGAAAATCAACAGGAGCGGAATCATGGCGATCGAATCTATCACCGTGCCGGACTTTGGCGATGTCCAGGAAATAACCGTCGTCGAAGTCTATGTCGCACAAGGCGACCGGATCAATCCGGAAGATCCGGTGGTGGCCCTGGAAAGCGAAAAAGCGGTCATGGACATTCCCAGCCCGTTGGCCGGCGTCATCACCGAGATCCGGGTGAAAACGGGCGACACGGTAGCCAGCGGCGACACCCTTGCCCTGGTGGAAACCGCCGACACCGCTGCCATGGAACCATCCGCAGACCAGTCCGATGATCAGCAAGGAGACGATCAGGAGCGCGAGCAGCGGCCGACACCCGCCGAGGCGTCACCGGAGGCGGCAGCCGACCCGGCGACGGTGTCGGATACAGGCCAATCGGACGAGGCCCCGATCACCCATGCCAGTCCATCGGTGCGCGCCTACGCCCGCGAACAGGGCGTCGAGCTGACCGCATTGAGCGGCAGCGGCCCGAAAGGCCGGATCACCAGAGAAGATATCGATCGCCAACTCAAAACGGCGGCGGCCCCGACACCGGCTGCCTCCGCCGGTGCAGCACCGGAGACAACAGGGACTTCCGGCGATATCGAGGAGATACCGCTCGGCAGAATTCAACGCATTTCCGGCCCCCACCTGCAGCGCAGCTGGCAGAGCATCCCCCACGTGACCCATTTCGACGAGGCTGATATTACCGCTTTGGAAGCATTCAGAAAACAGCTCAACGACCAGGCCGACGATGACCTCAAGCTGAGCCCGCTCGTCTTTGTCATCAAGGCGGTGGTCGCAACACTCAAAACATTTCCATTGTTCAACGCTTCGCTGGGCGAAAGCGGCGATACGATCATCCTGAAACACCACTATCACCTGGGGATTGCCGTCGACACCGAAAACGGTCTCGTTGTACCGGTCGTCAAACATGCCGATCGCCGCGGGATCAGAGATATCGCCGGTGAACTGGCCCGGCTCAGCGGTGCGGCTCGACAAGGCAAACTGGCGATTCCCGACATTCAGGGCGCCACCTTTACCATCTCCAGCCTTGGCGGCATCGGCGGCACCGGCTTCACCCCGATCGTCAATGCGCCGCAGGTCGCCATCCTCGGCCTGTCGCGCAGTTACCAGAAGCCGATCTGGGACGGTGCAGCATTTGTGCCGCAGCTGACCCTGCCGTTCTCGCTGTCCTACGACCACCGGGTCATCGACGGCGCCGAGGCGGCCCGATTCTGCCGGTCCCTGGCCACGACTCTTACCGACCTGCGCCGGGCGCTATTGTAAAACAAGGAGCCACCACCATGACTGAAACAATGTCTGTAGATGTTGCCGTACTCGGGGCCGGGCCGGGTGGTTATACCGCCGCCTTCCGCGCCGCCGACCTCGGCCTCTCGGTTTGCCTGATCGACCAGGCCGAACGACTTGGCGGCGTCTGCCTCAATGTCGGCTGCATCCCGTCGAAAACCCTGCTCCATGCTGCCGCCATGATCGAAGAAGCCAAAGAAATCAAAGAATTCGGCATTACCTTTGGCGACCCGGAAATTGATATTGCGGCACTGCGCGGAAAAAAAGACAGCATCATCAAGCAACTGACCAGCGGCCTCGACAGCCTGTGCAAGGCCCGAAAAATAGTGCGGCTCACCGGCGGCGGTCGCTTTACCGGCAGCGATACCCTGCGTGTCGACGCAGAACAAGGCGCCACCACGATTCGCTTCGCCCATGCCGTCATCGCCACCGGTTCCCGACCGTTTCTTCTGCCAGGCATTCCCGACGACCCGCGGATCTGGACCTCAACCCAGGCCCTCGCCTTGGAGACGATTCCCAAGCGACTGCTGATCATCGGCGGCGGCATCATCGGCCTGGAAATGGCGCAGGTCTATCATGCACTTGGCGCCGCTATCACCATCGTCGAGATGCTCGAGCAACTGATCCCGCCGGCCGATAAAGACCTCGTGCAACCGCTCTTCTTAAAGCTCAAGAAGCGCTACCAGATCCATACCGGCGCTCGAGTAACCAGCCTTGCCGCCGAACCGGACGGGATCACCGTTGCGTTTACGACTGCCGACGGCAACGAACAGCACCAGCTCTACGATGCCGTACTGGTCGCGGTCGGCCGACGGCCGAACAGCGCCGACCTTGGCCTTGCCGAGATCGGGGTTAGCGTGTCCGAGCGCGGCTTTATCAGCGTCGATGAGCAGCAGCGGACCTCCGTTACAACCATTTTCGCCGTCGGCGATGTGGTCGGCGAACCGATGCTCGCCCATAAGGCCACCCACCAGGCCAAAGTTGCCGCCGAGGTGATCGCCGGCCGCAACAGCGCCTTTACGCCGCTGACCATTCCGTCGGTGGCCTATACCAGCCCGGAAGTCGCATGGATGGGGCTGACCGAGAAACAGGCGAAGGAACAAGGGATTGCTTATGACAAGGGCAAGTTTTCCTGGGGCGCCAGCGGCCGAGCGCTCAGTTCCGGCGCCGCCAACGGTGCCAGCAAGGCATTGTTCGATCAGCAGACCGGACGGTTGCTCGGCGCCGGCATCTGCGGGGCCACTGCCGGTGAAT
>CAZSOA010000321.1:0-2738 GCA_964608305.1 uncultured Desulfofustis sp.
GAAAGGTTCTACTGCCGGAGCTTCTGCCATTTATCTGCCAGAGCGATGCCTTCTTTGATTATGCACTTGGCACCTCGGCCGGTTCGCTGTCACCGAGGACCAGTTGGACAGCTTTGAAGGATTTTGAATTCCCGCTGCCCCCGTTTGATAAACAGAAGCGCATTGCCGATATCCTGTGGGCAGCGGATGAGGTATTCAACCGACACCAGCAGAGTAACAACAATCTGATATCGATAAAAAAAATACTGCTGAATCGACTAACAATTAGGGGGATTGGGCAGCATTCAACCCAGCACACCAGGCTTGGTGAAGTACCTGCCCACTGGCGTCTCGCTACTGTTGAAGACGTAACATCAATTTGCCAATACGGTTTGTCTATCCCTTTGAATGGATCCGGCCAATATCCGATCCTCAGAATGATGAATTACGATGATGGCCGAATCATTGCTAATGATTTGAAATACGTTGACTTGGATGATGTAGATTTTAATTCATTTAAGGTTTGCAAAGGCGATATTCTTTTCAACCGAACGAACAGTGCCGATTTGGTCGGGAAAGTCGGGATTTTTGATCTTGAGGGGGATTATGTATTTGCATCATACCTGGTTCGCCTGAGAGTGGATCAAAATCAGATCCTTCCTCAGTTCCTCAATTATTATCTGAATTCCGATCTCGGTCAAAGAAGGCTTCTTGCCTATGCCACTCCCGGCGTGAGCCAAACCAATATCAGTGCGGGAAGCTTGAAAAAAGTGCTGGTTCCACAGCCTCCGATGGAGGAGCAGAAGCAGATTGTTGAGGTGCTCAATAATTTGGAGCTTAGAAAGGATTTTCAAAGGAACCATGTCGCAGAAGCGGAAAAATGCCTGACTGCTCTGATAAACAATCTGGTCGGGGCGATGATAGATGAAAATGTGTCTCATGTTTAAAAAGGAAAACACCGTCGAGCAGATGGCAGAAAGAAATGCGAAGTTTGAAGGGTGAGATGTGTAATGAACGGTAAAGAGCTCCACTCCCGAATCTCCCTCGGCGAGGACAGCAAGCACCAGTTCAAGGTCGATGTGCGTAACGCCGAATCCCTGGCTTCAGAGATGGCCGCGTTCGCGAACTGCGAGGGCGGAACGATTTACCTGGGGGTGGCTGATGACGGTTCCACGCCGGGACTCGACAAGAGCGACGTTGCCCGGATCAATCAGCTCATCAGCAATGCCGCCAGTCAACTTGTCAAAAGCCCGTTGATGGTTCGAACAGAGAACGTCGCGCTCAAAAATGGCCGCGTCGTGATCGTGTTGACCGTGCCCAAGGGTCTCGACAAACCTTACTTTGACAAGAACGGCGTGATCTGGCTGAAGACCGGCGCGGATAAGCGGCGGGTGAACTCCAAGGAGGAACTGCGCCGTCTGTTCCAGATGACCGACCAGTTCCATGCCGACGAGCTGCCTACCAAGGCCGGCATCGACAAGTTGGACAAGCTGCGCTTCCGCGACTTCCTGCGGGACGTCTACAAACAAGACTACCCGGACGATCCGGCAGAGTTGACCCGCCTGCTCCAGAACATGAACCTGGCCACCGATGACGGAAAACTGAACCTGGCCGGACTGCTGATGTTTGCCGAACAACCGGAACTGATCAAGCCACAGTTCGTGCTCAAGGCGATCTGCTATCCCGGAAACCGGATTCACGCGACCGATTATACAGATACGGAAGACTTTGCCGGGCCGCTGCCGAAAATTTTCAAGGACGCCATCGCTTTTGTGATGCGCAATCTGCACAAACTCCAGGCGGGACGCGGTGTGAACGCGCCCGGGCAGCCGGAAATCCCGGAAACGGTGTTCGAGGAGTTGCTGGTCAACGCCCTGGTGCACCGTGATTATCTGGTGAGCGCGCCGGTCCGGTTGTTCATTTTTGACAATCGCATCGAGATCATCAGCCCCGGACATCTGCCCGACAACCTGACAGTGGAGAAAATCCGGACGGGAAACTCCAATATCCGCAATCCGATTCTGGTTTCCTATGTGGCTAAGGGTCTGCTGCCTTTCCACGGGCTGGGTTCCGGCATCAAGCGCGCCTTGGCGGAATGGTCAGCGATTGACTTTGCCGATGACCGGGACGGGTGTCTGTTCACCGCGACGATTCACCGGAAATCGATGGATCAGCTGGAATTGGTGAACATTGTGCCGAAAAGTTCACCGAAAAGTTCACCGAAAACCGAACAGCAGATTATTGAGCTAATGCGCGAAAATGCCTCAATCACGACAGAACAGTTGGGGGGGGCCTTAGGCATTACCAAGCGGGCGGTACTGAAACAGATTGGAAAACTCAAAGATCAGGGACGGCTGCAACGTGTCGGACCTGCCAGGGGCGGTCACTGGGAGGTGCTGGAATGAGCCGCTTCAATGAGGAGAATACCGTCGAACAATTGGTGCTGGACACTTTGACTGACAAGGACAGCCAGTGGTGCGTTGCCGAGTCGCAAGCCGATTATCTTGATTCACACCTCACACTTCACATTTCAAACTTAAAATGGCGCTTCGTGTCCGCCGAAGAGCTGCCCCGACAGCACTCCGACGTGCTGGTGGAGTCGATGGTGCGTGACGCCCTCATCCGCCTGAACCCGGAAATCGAGGCCCAGCACGACCGCGCCGATGAGGTGCTCTACCGCCTGCGGACCATTCCGCTGTCGGTGCAGAGCGAAGGCCTGGTGCGGGCCAACGAGCTGTTCGCCGAATGGCTGCGGGGCG
>CAZSOA010000322.1:0-2725 GCA_964608305.1 uncultured Desulfofustis sp.
GGGCAGGTCCCGATTACGACCGAGGTGCTGCAGGCCTTTTTCGGTGAATCGGCGCAGGTGAGTCGGATCCGGATGCTTGGAGACGGCCGGATCAACGACACCTATCTCGTTGAGCTTGGCGGTCAACGCGCCCATGTGCTGCAACGTATCAACAGCGCTGTTTTTCCTGATCCGGTTTGTGTGGCGGAAAACGTCGGGATTGTCACCGCCCACCTGCTTTCTCGATCCGGCTCCGACCGTTTCGCCGGCGAACGGTTTGCCCGCATCGTCCCGACCCGTGACGGCACCAGTTGCACGACGGACCGCTTCGGCCGGGTATGGCGGGTTTTCGAATATGTTACCGATACGGTCGGTCGGCGTCGGGTGGAGTCGCTTGACCAGGCCTTCGAGGTCGGTCGGATACTTGGTCGTTTTCACCGGCTGCTCGACGATTTCGATAGTTCTCAGTTGTGCCGATCGTTACCCGGCTTTCACGACCTGCCCGGCTATTGCCTTGCTTTTGACCGGGCCGCGGCCGGGTATCGGCAGCCGGTTGACGCGTTGCTGCACTCCTGCTGCCGCCAGGTCTCCGCACGTCACAGCGATGCCGTATTGCTCGTCGTAGCACGGGATCGGGGCGATCTCAGCGAACGGGTCATCCATGGAGATCCGAAATGCGATAATATCCTGTTCGACCGGCAATCCGGCAAGGCGGTCGCCATCATCGATTTTGATACGGTGGCGCGTGGCCTGGTGCTCCATGATCTTGGCGACTGTCTGCGCTCGCTGTGCAATCCGGCGGGCGAGACAGCCGATGCCCGGCACCCGGTTTGTTTCGATCTGTCACTCTGTCGTGCGGTGCTTGCAGGATATCGTGCTTCCGGCGCGGTCCTGTCGGCCAATGAACAGCAGTTGATCTACCAAGGAGTTCGACTGATTACGCTGGAACTTGGTATCCGCTTCCTCACCGACTATCTGGAAGGTGACCGGTATTTCAAGGTGGTTCACCGGCGGGATAACTTGCAGCGGGCGGCCGTGCAGCTGGCGTTGCTCGACCAGATCGAAGAGCACCGTGCAGCTATTGAAGCGCTCGTCAGCGAAGTTTGGCGATGAATCCGTCACGGCGGATGAGCGGCCGGAAAAAACCGATTATGTACAACAAGGAGTTGGCGTGGTGAATCGACGACAATCACCGTTTACCTTAGAGCAGCAGGCTACCGATTGCCGGGCCCGGACCGGCCGTCTGGCGACCCACCACGGGGTTGTTCAGACCCCGGTCTTCATGCCGGTGGGAACTCAGGCCACGGTCAAAGCGGTTACCCCGGAAAATCTGCAGGAGATCGGGGCGCAGATCATCCTTGGCAATACCTACCATCTCTATGTTCGTCCGGGACATCGGCTTATCGAGTCGCTCGGCGGGTTGCACCGGTTCATGCATTGGGATCGGCCAATTCTTACAGACAGCGGCGGATTTCAGATCTTCAGCCTGCAGGAGCTGGCAACCATAACCGAGGAAGGAGCTGCCTTCCGTTCCCATCTGGACGGGTCCCGACTCTTTCTCAGTCCCGAGGATGCGGTAGCGGTTCAGCAGGCACTTGGGTCAGATATCATGATGTGCCTCGATACCTGTATTCCATACCCGTCTGAGCGATCGCAGACCGAGGCCGCAACGGCCCTGACCGGCCGCTGGGCGAAACGATGTCGTGATGCCCATAGCTGCCCGGAGCAACTGCTTTTTGGTATTGTTCAGGGCGGCATGTATGAGGATTTGCGCAAGGAATCGGCGCAGACCATGATGGAGATCGGTTTTGATGGGTACGCCATCGGCGGATTGAGTGTCGGTGAGGAGAAACAGCAGATGCATGATATGACGGAGGTGACCGCCGCCTGCCTGCCTGACGACTATCCACGCTATCTGATGGGGGTCGGTACCCCCGAAGATCTCGTCGAGGGCGTCTGGCGGGGTGTGGATATGTTTGACTGTGTCATGCCGACCAGAAATGCCCGGAACGGTACGCTGTTCACGTCAACCGGCCGGCTGGTATTGAAGAATACCCGATATCGAGAAGATCCATTGCCGGCGGATGAGGCGTGTACCTGCTATACGTGTCGAAATTATTCGCGGGCCTATCTACGGCACCTGTTTGTCAGCCGGGAGATTCTTTCCTACCAACTCAACACGATTCACAATATCCATTATTATGTCGATCTGATGCGGCAGATCAGAGCGGCGATCAGTGAAGACCGCTACGCGGCTTTTAAAAGAGATTTTTATGGCAGGCTTGCAGCCAAGTGATTATGCTTAGGTCCACGTTTATTACCCAGGAACACCAAGATTCAACAGGGGAGGTATGCAGATGACAAGTATTGCCTATGCGGCCGATGCGGCAGCGGGCGGAGGAGCAGGGGGATTCGCCTCATTTATCCCATTGATCCTGATTTTCGTGGTATTTTATTTCCTGCTCATCAGGCCGCAGCAGAAGCAGGCAAAACAGCATCAGGCCTATCTGCGCGAGCTGAAAAAAGGCAATAAGGTGGTCACGAAAGGTGGTGTCTATGGAGAGATCACCGGCTTGACCGATTCCGTGCTGACACTGGAGATTGCCGATAACGTTCGGATCAAGGTCGCTCGAGACGCCATCGCCGGTCCGCAGATGACCGAGGGGGCCAAGGCGGAGTCGGATCCAAAGGAAAAGAAAGCAAAATCGTCCGGCTCGTGAGGAATCAAGGGCTGTTGATTCTACAG
>CAZSOA010000323.1:0-2686 GCA_964608305.1 uncultured Desulfofustis sp.
AGAAACTGCAGCGCCGCCTCCCGCGCCTTCCGTCGAGTACCCATTACCCCTCTCTTGTCCCTCTACAGAAAGAGCCGTATCTCCGTTGCCGGAAACACGGCTCAAAGGCACCTGAACCGAGCGATCCGAGTTATTTCAGGGCGCCGATCAGATTAGCCATTTCAATAGCAGCAACTGCCACCTCGCCGCCTTTATTACCTGCTTTGGTGCCGGCTCGTTCAATCGCCTGTTCGATGGTTTCAGTGGTCAAAACGCCGAACATGACCGGCACGCCCGTCTCCAGACCAACCTGGGCAACACCTTTTGAAACCTCATTAACCACCACATCGAAATGCGGTGTGGCGCCGCGGATTACCGCTCCCAGGCAGATCACCGCATCATACTTTCCAGAAGCCGCTAGGTTTTTGGCGATCAACGGGATCTCGAAGGAACCGGGAACCCTAACCACCTCGATATCGTCGTCAACCGCGCCCGATCGCCGCAAACTGTCCAGAGCGCCTTCGAGCAGCTTTTCAGAGATAAACGAATTGAACCGAGACACAACAAGACCAAACTTCTTCCCGTCGGCCCGCAAATTGCCTTCTATATACCGTATCATGATCAATCTTTCCTTTTTCGTAGAAGCAGTCTTTCGAGAGAAGGATCACCTGCTATTTTACCTGAATCAGATGTCCCATTCGATCCCGCTTACAAAGCAGATATTCCTTGTTTTCCTTACCCGCTTCGATCTCGATGGGTACCCGGTCGACAACCTCGATTCCATACCCCTCGAGGCCAACGATTTTTTTCGGATTATTGGTCAGCATCGCCATCTTGGTGACGCCGAGGTCACGGAGAATCTGTGCACCGATGCCATAGTCACGGAGATCGGCCTTAAAACCGAGTTTCAGATTGGCATCAACCGTATCGACCCCTTCGTCGTCCTGAAGGCGATACGCCTTGATTTTATTGATCAACCCAATCCCCCGGCCCTCCTGGCGCATATAAAGAACAATGCCGCTGCCCTCGTTTTCAATCATCCGCATGGCCGCCATTAACTGGCTTCCGCAGTCACAACGGGACGAACCGAAGACATCACCGGTCAGACATTCCGAATGAACCCGTACGAGCACCCGGCTCCCTGATTCAATGACCCCTTTCACCAGGGCGATATGCTCCAGATCATCAATGTCGTTCTGATACACGATGGCGGTGAACTGGCCGGCGTGTTCCGTCGGTATCCGTGCCTCGGCAACCCTGTGGACAAGTTGGTCCTGGCGCAGTCGGTAGGCCACCAGATCGGCGATTGTGGCAATTTTCAGATCATGCTTGCGGGCAAACTCCTCAAGATCCGGCATCCGGGCCATCGTTCCATCGTCCTTCATGATCTCGCAAATCACCCCGGCGGTACGCAGCCCGGCCAGACGAGCCAAGTCGACTGATCCTTCGGTCTGGCCGGTGCGAACAAGCACCCCGCCATCGCGGGCCCGCAGCGGGAATATGTGACCCGGGCTGACGATATCATGCGGGGTTGCGTCGGGAGCTACTGCCGCGGCCACGGTTCGTGCCCGGTCGGCAGCCGAGATACCGGTGGTAACACCGGTCCGTGCTTCAATACTGATCGTGAATCCGGTACCATAGGGAGACTGATTGTTGGCAACCATCATCGGCAGACCCAATTGTTCGACGATATCGCCGCTCAGCGTCAAACAGATCAGCCCCCGACCATAGGTGGCCATGAAGTTAATCGCTTCAGGTGTCACCGTCTCGGCGGCCATACAAAGATCGCCCTCATTTTCCCGATCCTCGTCATCAACGAGGATAACCATCTTGCCGGCCCTGATGTCCTCAATCACCGTTTCAATCGAACTGACTGCCATAATCCGTCTGTACCCGTATGCTGTTAAAGTTACCGCTTAAAAAAAGCCCTTCTCGGCAAGAATGGCCGTCGTCAGCGTCGTCGAACCCGTCTGATGGGCAGATCCGTACGCCAGCAGCTTCTCGACGTATTTGCCGATAATATCCACTTCGATGTTGACCATACTTCCGCTTTTCAACTGCTCCAGTGTCGTTGCCTGCATGGTATGCGGAATGATCGACACGGAAAACTGACCGGCCGCGCATTGATTCACGGTGAGACTGATCCCGTCGACGGCAATCGACCCTTTCTCGATTATATACCGATCGACTTCCCGGGGCACTGAAAAACTCAGGATAGTGAAGTCTCCCTGCCGTTGCCGGCCCGCCAGTCGACCGACGCAATCGACATGGCCGGAAACGAGATGGCCGCCAAGCCGATCAGAGAGACGCAGGGCTCGCTCAAGGTTGACCCGATGACCGACTGCCAGTCCACTGAGGGTCGTTCGCGCCATGCTTTCCGGTGATACGTCGGCGGTAAACCGGTATTTACCGATACGATACGCGGTCAGACAAACGCCGTTAACGGCGACCGACTCCCCTTCTTCAGGATCATCGAACACAAAGCCGGATTCAATCTCGAAGGCCAGCCCACCGCCCACCGAGCGGCGGCCGACAACATCTCCGGTGCCCTGAATGATACCGGTGAACATCGCCTAATTCGTCTCTCCTGCCAATTGGGCCGCTTTCTCTCTGAGGTTGGCGGCAATCGTCTGATGACCGAAATTGGCGTGGGGAGATGGTCCGGCGGCGGACCGGCGAACTTGAAGCAGCGCAGCTGCAAATTGAG
>CAZSOA010000324.1:0-2682 GCA_964608305.1 uncultured Desulfofustis sp.
ACAACGCCGCCGATCTGCTGGAAGCGGCGCTCTACGTGACCGGCTTTCTGCGCGACATCGCCCCGCTGCTGACCAGTGACGGAGGCACCCTGGGCCTCAGCGAGAAAGGGGCCTACGGCCTAATGCTGATCGTCGAGAACCTCTATCACACCATCGACAAGGCGGCCAACGCGCCGAACTGATAACCATCCACCGGGGCGGCTTCCGGCCGCCCCGCCCTTCTCCTTTCTTTCCCAACCGCCTGACATACCGAAACCATTCGTTATCCTCCCGCCGTAAATCCGGTTATCACGATAACCGGATGTCTTGTCGTTTTTCATGGCTGGTCCGGAGCAGGGTGATCCCCTGCTCCGGGTTTGGAGTTTCAACTTGACGCACCCCTGATGGACGAATTCGAGCGAGCCCAGGAAAACGAGGAACGGGACCGCCAGCAGGCGCTGGCGCGCCATGCCCGGCAGCGGCGCAGCGGGCCGTCGGCCGAGACCTGTATCGACTGCGGCGAGGCGATTCCCGAGGCCCGGCGGATCGCCATGGTCGGCTGCGTGCGCTGTGTCGGCTGCGAAGAGCAACGGGAACAAGGGAGGTAACGGATGCAGGAGTTGGGCACCATCTCGGCGCTGGTGGCGATCTTGAACACGATCTCGGGCTGGAATATCTGGGCCTTCGTCCTGCTGGTGCTGGTCCTGCCGCCGCTGGCCCTGGCCGTGGCCTTGTGGAAACTGGCCAAGGCGATCACGATCATGCGCGACGAGGTCCGCAAGGAAGGCCGGGACAGCCAGACCCGCTACGATAACAACGTGGAGCTGGTGGTCAAATACGAGAAGATGTCGGCCGATCAGGCGCGGCTCTCCGACCGGCTGATCGACACCATCCGGCTGAACACGGCGTCCAACCAACGGCTCGCCGACCTGATCGACCACCTGCTGAGGAAGAATTGATGCAGACCAACACGGGACTGATGCGCGAAAAACTGGAGCGGTTGAAGATCCGGCAAACCGAGCTGCGGCACGCATGCAAGGTGCTGTCCCAATCCATCCTGCCGATGATCAACCCGGCGCTGGCCGACATCGAGGAGATGGACGTTGCCGGTGCTGCGTCGAAGATGGATGAGCTGGTGGCGAACCAAGGCGAGCTGCTCGCCATCCGCAGTCGGATCTGGGACCTGGAGGAACAGCTTGGCTAGCAAAGGCGGCCGGGCATACCTGGAACCGCAGGCGCAGCGGCTCTATGCCGAAGGTATAGGTTTGTCGGCGATCTCCGAGCAGCTCGGGGTATCGGTTACCTCGCTGTCGCGCTGGAAGAGCGAGACACTGGTGCCCGGTCAGGAGATGGATGAATGGGACCGGGCGCGCAGCCAGAAGCGCGGCAACATTCAGCGGCTGCGCGACCTGTTTGAGGACCAGCTGCAGTACCTGGAGGATCAGCATGCCAGCGAACGGACCGCACCGATGATGGACACGCTGTCCAAGATCGGGGCGCTGCTGGAGCGCTGGGACAAGATGGAGAAAGCGCGGGCGGTGGCCGACGAAGTGGTCAAGGAAGTGACCAAGGCCGGCTTGACGGCTGAGACCGCCGCCAACATCCGTACGCAGATCCTGGGGATCTCCGCATGAATGCCCACAAAGAGACCGGAACGCCAACCGATCAGTACGTCCTGCTGGGCTATCAACAGCGTTGGGCGGCTGACCGATCCCAGGTGAAGGTCATGGAAAAGTCGAGACGGATCGGTCTGTCCTGGGGCGAGGCGGCAGACGACACCCTGTATGCGGCCGAGGCGGCCGGCGATGACGTTTGGTACATCGGCTACAACAAGGACATGGCCGAGGAATTCATCAACGACTGCGCCTTCTGGGCCAGACATTACAACCTGGCGGCCGGCGCGGTCGAAGAGTCGGTGCTGCGCGACGAGGACGACGACATTCTCACCTTCCGTATCACCTTCGCCTCGGACAACCGCATCGTGGCCCTGGCCTCGACCCCGTCGAACCTGCGCGGCAAGCAAGGTCGGGTGGTGATCGACGAGGCGGCATTCCACGCCAACCTCAAGGAGTTGATCAAGGCGGCGATGGCGCTGACCATGTGGGGCGGCTCGGTGCGGATCATCTCTACCCATGACGGCGAGGCCAATTACTTCAACGAGATCATCAAACAGATCAGAGCCGGCCGGCTGCCCTACTCGCTGCACCGGGTGACCCTTGACGACGCCCTGGCCGAAGGGCTGTTCAAACGGATCTGCCTGGTGCGCGGTATGGAATGGTCGGCTGAGGCCGAGGCGAAATGGCGGCAGGATCTGATCGACACCTATGGCGACGGCGCCGACGAGGAGCTGTTCTGCATCCCGTCCCAGGGCTCCGGCACCTATCTGACCCGGCTGCTGGTCGAGCAGTGTATGGACGACGCCCGGCCGGTGCTGCGCCTGAGCCTGCCCGACGAGTTCAAATACCGGCCGGAGCCGGAACGGATCAGCGAGACCGCGGATTGGTGCGAAGACCACCTGGCCCCGCTGCTGACCGCCATGGTCCCAGAGAGGCGCAGTTATTTCGGCCAGGACTTCGGCCGGAGCGGCGATCTGTCGGTGATAATTCCGCTGCAGGAAACTCAGGGCGCGCGCTTCGCCGCCCCGTTTGCCATCGAGCTGCGCAACGTGCCGCCGGAATTCCGCGACAACCCGGCCGCCTTCAT
>CAZSOA010000325.1:0-2677 GCA_964608305.1 uncultured Desulfofustis sp.
TGGCGGCGTCAAACAGATGGCCGATGGCCTGGGCGGTGTTGAAATCGTTGTCCATGGCTGAGCGGAACCGTTCCTCCAGCCCCTCCAGCTTGGCCGCATCCTCGGCGCCGATCACCGATGCGGCAGCCGCATCTTCGTTGCGTTTGATGGCATCGATCGCGGCGACGGCTTCATAGAGCCGGTTCAGGCCGCTCTCGGCATCCTGCATGGCCTGCTCGGAATACTCGAGCGGATTGCGGTACTGGGTGGAAAAGATGAACAGCTTCAGGATTTCCGGGTGATATTTTTCCGAAAGATCGCGAATCGTTAAAAAGTTGCCGAGCGATTTGGACATCTTTTCGTTCTCGGCGGTTTGTTCGTTGCGCACGGTGACAAACCCGTGGTGCACCCACATGTTGACGAACGGCTTGCCGTTGGCCGCCTCACTCTGGGCGATCTCGTTCTCATGGTGCGGGAAGATCAGGTCCTTGCCGCCACCGTGGATATCAAAGGTGTCACCCAGATATTTCTTGCTCATCGCCGAGCACTCGATATGCCAGCCGGGTCGACCGGGCCCCCACGGGCTCTCCCAGGCAGGCTCGCCGGGCTTGGAGTGCTTCCAGAGGGCGAAATCCATCGGGTGGTGTTTCTTCTCATTGATGGAGATCCGCGCCCCGGCCTGCATCTCGTCAAGCCTCCGGCGCGACAATTTGCCGTAAGCGGGGAACTGCTCGACGGCAAAGTAGACATCGCCTTCCGCGGCATACGCCTTGCCCTGCTCGATCAGGGTTTCGATCAGCGCGATCATCTCCGGGATATGCTCGGTGGCCTTCGGCTCGATATCCGGCCGCTCCAGCCCGAGATAGTCCATGTCCCGATAAAATTCGTCGATAAACCGGGCCGCCAGCTGCTCCGGCGGCTCGCCCTGCTCATGGGCGCGGTTGATGATCTTATCGTCGATATCGGTGAAGTTGCGCACAAACGTCACCCGGTACCCGCAATAGCGCAGGTACTTGACGATCATGTCAAAGACCAGCGACGACCGGGCATGGCCGATGTGACAATAGTCATACGACGTGATACCGCAGACATAGAGTTTGACATGGCCCGGTTCGAGCGGGTTTAATGGTTCTTTTTTCTGGGTGAGGGTGTTATAGATCTTGACGCTCATCGGGTAACGATCACTGTCTGAAAGAATAGTCTGCAGCGGTGCGCCTGCCTCAGGCCGGGGCACCGGCGGTTGCCGGTTTGGGAAAGCCGTGGTCGATGTACCACACGATAAGACAACAAAATAAACTTATTACTGCAAAAAGACAACCATGAGTGAGACCGTCGCCCGCCGCAGCTGGGCAGAAACGATGCGTTCCTGGCTGCACCCCCGGGTTGTAACCATGCTTTTCCTCGGTTTTTCCGCCGGTCTGCCGCTGCTGCTGATCTTCGGCACGCTCTCGGCCTGGTTGACCGAGGCCGGGGTAGAGCGCTCGGCGGTGACGTTTTTCAGTTGGGCGGCGCTCGGCTACTCGTTCAAATTCGTCTGGGCACCGCTGATCGACCGGATGCCGCTGCCGTACCTGACCCGCCGGCTCGGCCGGCGGCGCGCCTGGATGGCCACCGCCCAGGTGCTGATCATGCTCGCGATCCTGCTCATGGCCACCATCGATCCGGCCACCGCCCATGCCCACCTGATCGGCATGGCCTGGGCGGCGGTACTGCTCGGTTTTTCCGCGGCCACCCAGGATATCGTCATCGACGCCTACCGGATCGAGTGCGCCGAGCAGGAACTCCAGGCGCTGCTCTCGGCTTCCTATATCGCCGGGTACCGGATCGGCATGCTCGTCGCCGGGGCCGGGTCGCTGGCCCTGGCCGCCCACCTCGGCTCGGCGGTGGACAGCTACTCCTACACCGCCTGGCAGCTTACCTACGGCGCGGTGGCGCTGTGCATGCTGGTCGGGCTGATCACCACGCTCAGTATCCCCGAACCGCAGCCCAACGCCCGGGCGGCCGCGGTGCTGCAGTACAGCTCCGCCGAATATCTCCGTTTTTTTCTGCTCTTTCTCGGCGGTGTGGCAACCTTTGTTCTGGTTTTTTATTTCGGTGGTGCGTTCGCCGCAGCGGTGAAGCAGGCTATCAAAGAGGCGCTGCCGCACCTCGGCCTGTTCGCCGGCTTCCTTGTCGAGGCCGCGCGGCTGGCCACGGCGCTGTTCGCCGGGCTGGTTGCAGCCCGGGGCCTGGTCCGGCTCGGCTTAGTCAGCGGGGCGATGCTCAACGACACCTACATTGCCCCGGTAAAGGATTTCTTCTCCCGCTACCGGCTGCGGATGGTGATCGTCCTGCTGCTGCTCATCGGTTTTTACCGGATCTCCGATATCGTGCTCGGGGTCATCTCCACCGTGTTCTACCTTGACCTGGGCTTTACGAAGACCGAAATTGCCGCCATCGTTCAGACTTTTGGCCTGTTGATGACGATCACCGGCGGTTTTTTGGGCGGAATGCTGACGGTGCGTTACGGTGTTGTGAAGATGCTGTTTGTCGGCGGGGTGCTGGCGGCGGCCACCAATGTCCTGTTCATGCTGCTCGCCGAGGCCGGGCCCAGTCTGCTGCTGCTCAAATTCGTGGTCGGGGCCGATAACCTCGCGGCGGGTATGGCCTCGGCGGCCTTTGTCGCCTTTCTCTCGAGTCTGACGTCGATCTCGTTTAC
>CAZSOA010000326.1:0-2655 GCA_964608305.1 uncultured Desulfofustis sp.
ATTTGCGAAAAGGGGCCTGCGCCTACGTCTCCCGCTCCATTCTGGACGCCGAGGAGGCGTTTGCTCTGATTCACGGTGCCGGCGGCATTACCGTTCTTGCTCACCCGGCCCAGATTGCCGCGCCTCCAGGCGAGTTGGAAGGGTTGGTGGCCGCATTGAAAGATCTCGGACTTGACGGCATGGAGACCTTTTACCCGAGTCAGCGGGGGAGAGTGTTGCGTCGGATGCGGGAATTGGCCCATCGTTTTGCATTGCTTGAGACGGGTGGAAGTGATTACCATGGTGCGTTACGGCCGAGTTCGGCCATGGCCGGAGGCCGTGAATTCACCGTTCCCGGTGAGGTGCTTGACACCCTGCTGCAGACGTTGAGCGAAAACGAAGCTCGAGAAAGGATCAACCAGCGATGACCATGCATACGATACTTGTTGTCGACGATGAACCGAACTATCTGATCGTTCTGTCCGAACTGCTGCGCGACGAAGGGTTTGAAGTCTATACCGCTCCCGGCGGTAAAGAGGCCCTGACGATTGTCCGGGACGTTGATCTTGACCTGGTGGTCACCGACATGCAGATGCCGGGAATCGACGGCATGGAGCTGCTCGGCGAGATCAAGCGCGTCCTGCCTGATCTGCCGGTGGTGATCATTACCGCCTATGCGGAAATCGATAAGGCCGTCGCAGCGATGCAGGCCGGTGCCTACAGCTATCTGGCGAAGCCGTTTTCCAACGATGAGCTGATCGTTACCATAACCAATGCCATCGCTCATTACTCCCTCGTTCGCGAAAACACCCGCCTCCGGCAGGAGATGAAACAGCGCACCGGATTCAGCGGGCTTGTCGGCAAGAGCCCGCGAATGCGCCTGATCTATGAATTGATTGAGAAAGTGGCGCCGACTCCGGCGTCGGTGCTCATTACCGGTGATTCCGGCACGGGCAAAGAACTGGTTGCCAAGGCTATTCATTTGAACAGCCCGCGGGAGGCAGCGCCGTTTATTACCGTGAACTGTGCGGCGCTTGAGGAAACCCTGCTTGAGAGTGAACTCTTCGGCCATGAAAAAGGTGCCTTCAGTGGCGCGGTGGCGATGCGCAAAGGACGGTTCGAACAGGCCAACGGCGGTACGATTTTTCTCGACGAGATCGGCGACGTGCCGCTGACGTTGCAGACCAGGCTGTTGCGCGTATTACAGGATAAATGTTTCGAGCGGATCGGCGGCACGAGGACATTGAACATCGATGTGCGGATTATCAGCGCAACCAACAAGGATCTCAAGGAAGAGGTGCAGCAGGGCCGGTTTCGTGAAGACCTGTTCTATCGGCTCAATGTCATCCATCTGGCGTTACCGCCGCTTCGCGAACGGATGGAGGACATCCCGCTGCTGGTCAATGCCTTTGTCGAGAATGCCGCGTCCCGGCTGGGCTTGGAGCGGCTTGACGTTGCTCCGGAAGCCCTGCGGTTGTTGATCAACTTGCCGTGGGAAGGCAATGTAAGAGAATTGGAGAACACCATCGAGCGGGCGGCCATCCTCTGCGAAAACAATGTCATCAGGCCGGAGGACGTTCAGCCGGAATCGGTGTCGGTCGACCGTGATGCATTGTGGACGAGGGAGATCGATATCCTCCACCTCATTCCTGAATCGGTCGAACTCAACGACGTCCTTTATGCCGTCGAGGAACAGCTGCTCAACCGGGCCCTTGATGAAGCCGGCCATGTCCAGGCCAGAGCTGCGGAACGGCTCGGGATCACCAAGAGCCTGCTCCAGTACAAGATGAAGAAATACGGCATCAAAAAACAGAAGTAGGCGGCTCTCGGGTGGCCGTTATTTCCTTCCCCACTTCAGTTTGTTTCTCAGGATGGCGAAATAATCCCTGCTGGTTGAGGACACCAATTGCAGAAAATATTCGGAGGTGCGGACCTCGAGGGTATCGCCCGGTTCCATATTCCAGACCCGCTGACCGTCGACGATGACTTTGGCTCTGGCGCTGTCTTCATGGGCGACAAATTCCGAAGTGATGATCTTCCCGGGAGGAAGGATGATTGGTCGACTGCTGAGCATGAACGGACAAATCGGCGTAACCAGGATGGTCTGGAGTTCCGGGTGAACCAAGGGCCCGCCCGCGGAGAGGTTGTAGGCGGTTGACCCGGTCGGCGTCGAAAAGATCAGGCCGTCCGCCTGATAGGTGGTGATCGGCTGGCCATCGGCTTTTGTCGCCAACAACAACAGGCGGTCGACGGCGTTCTTGGTGATGACGATGTCGTTTAATGCATGACGGTAGTGGTGTCGCCTGCCGCTCTGGACAAGGCGGGCTTTGAGCATCAGACGTCGTTCGAGGATCGCCGAACCGCTGATAATGGCCGTCAGTGCCGCCTCGCTTTCCTGGCGGGTCAATTCCGTGAGAAAACCGAGGTTGCCGAGATTGATACCGATCACCGGAATGGCCAGTCGGGCGGCTGTCTCGGCGACATGGAGCAACGTGCCGTCGCCGCCGAGAATAATCAGCAGGTCCAGATCCGGTGGGATATCGTCAAGGGTTGTAACAATATCTCGATCCTGCAACCATTGTTGCAGGTATTCGGCATAGTCGCCGGCCTCCCGGTCGTCTTTTTTGGTAATGATGCCGGCGCGGCGGATGTGCATGTTCATGCTATCGTTGTGTT
>CAZSOA010000327.1:0-2635 GCA_964608305.1 uncultured Desulfofustis sp.
GGGCCTGGAGCAGGTTGTGCTTGCGGATCACCCGGCCCAGGTAGAGCTTTTTCAGCCTCCGGGCATCAAAGCCGGTGAGCAACATGTTGAAGACAATCAACAGGTCTATTTTGCCCGCCTTGAAATCCTCTACCCACTCCTTGCGCTCGTCCTTACTGCCGATGTCGTGCAGGATCAAAGCGGCGTTTTTGACCTTGTTGGCCTGCTTTTGCCGTGTAGCGTAGCAGAGGGAAGCAGAATCAGCGGCCAAAGGGAGCTTGGCGTCAGCGTTCGTGGTGAGGGCTCCAGCGAGCGGAAACGGTTCGGGTTTCTGGCGGGATTGAAAGATTTTAAACATCTTCTTCGCCTGCTCGGCGCTGTCGCAGATCACCATGGCGCCGATGGTGGCGTCGTTCAGTGCACCCCGGCTCTTTTCGAAATCATCGATAATGTAGTTGAGCATTGGCTCGACAAAGCGCGGATGGGCATAAATCTGCGTGCGGTCGATGTCGCCCTGGTGGAGTTTGACAGCGGCCAGTGCCTCCCGCAGGGCGAGCTGGTAGTTGGTGGCGATTTCTTCGCGGATCAGGCGCAGGGTGTAGCCGTCGGCAATGGAGGCGTTGTAGTAGTACGTGTGGATGTAGTTGCCGAACAGGGCACGGGAGTTGTAGTCATCACCCAACAGCGGCGTGCCGGTGAGGCCGATCTTGATGGCGTTCTGGTCTGACTGACTCAAATTGGCGAGAAAACTGCCTTTGGGGTTGTAGCTGCGGTGCACCTCGTCGAGAAAGTAGACTCGTTGGATGCTGATGTCGTAATCCTCGGTGCAGACTACGTCCGGGTCATCCTGAAATTTATGAATGTTGACGACGGTAATCTCTCGCCTGCCGGAGTCGTTGTGGATCGCCTTGGTAGCCTTTATATCGCGGGCGAAGGCTTCACGAGTATCGATGGTATGGACCGTTAGCCCACGGGCTGAAAACTCCCGCTGCGCCTGAATGAGCAGATCGATTCGATCGACAATGAAATAGAACCTGGGGATGATACCGCGTTTCTGAAAATAGTCGGTCAGAACGCGGATGTTGTAATAAGCAAGCGCGGTCTTGCCGCTGCCCTGGGTATGCCAGATGATCCCCTTGCGTGCCCCGGCGTCGAGCTTATGTTCAATTGCCTTGGTGGCAAAGAATTGCGGATAGCGCATGACGTGCTTGTGCAGTCCGTCGGTCTCGTTCACATAGACAAACGCGTATTGCAGCAGGAACTTCAGGCGGTCGCGGCTGAACAGGGAGGTGCAGATGCGGTTGGTCGGCGTGACGGGTGATTTGTTGCTGACAAATTCCGGGCTGTGTTTGATAACGCCGAGGTTGTTGTCTTTGAGCACCTCGTTTTCAACCGTATCATTTTCGTCGGCCAGTAATACTGGTAGATCCAGTTCTTCCTCTTCCCTGAAATAGTTGAAGATTGGCGCATCGTACGACGGGCTGGCATAGAAAGCCCCCTCGACGGGTTGTGGCGAGCCATCGTCGTACTCCATGTTGTTGGAGAACACCATCAACTGGGTGATGTTGATAAAGCGGCGGAAGCGGGGATTACGGCAGCGGGTTATGATGCGGTTGCGCTCGGCCAGTACGCCTTCACGGTTGTTGGGTTTCTTAACCTCAATGAATACCAGCGGCATGCCGTTGATGAGCAGGGTGATGTCGGGCCTGAACTCGTCGTCGCCGTTCTTGCAGGTCAGTTCCGTGACCACGTGAAAGCTGTTGTTCGAGAACTCGACGAAATCGACCAGCCGGCTGCCGGAACGTTGCGTGATCTTTTCATAGAAGGCCTTGCCGAGGTCCTCGTTATCCAGTGATAGTTTGACGTCGGTCAGCAGTCGATCGATATCGTCGGCATCCAAGCCGGGATTGATCTGGACCATGGCGGCGCGAAACAGGTCCGTGAAAATGTTGGTTTCTTCATCCCATACCGCATTCTTGAGAGAAAGGTAGCGGTATCCGAGCCGCACGAGATGAAGAATGCAGGGGATTTTGACCCGTGAGTCTTCGCTGAAAACCATCAGAACAATCCCCCTTATTCCCTTTTGCTGTGCGCAATAGCTCTAGAACTGCCGCAATTAAACGAATATCGAACGGTGAAACCAAATAAGGTGAACCGGGACACGACAAGACGAACCTGTATCTCTTGCGTTCTGCAAGTCAGCAGACTCAAGGCACACTGTTTGTTCATCGTTCAGGTGCCAACTCAGTTCACTGCTTGGAATTCAAGGTACTCAAAACCGCTGGACGTAAGTAAGCAGCAGGAAAGTGTCTGACAATATAGCATCTGCAGTTAGGAGTGCACTTCTAAATTCGATTACGTTCCGACAGATTTCCCCGGTGGCTTTAATTCCTGAACCCCTTTTCTGTAGAACAGGGGGGTGGGTGCAAGCTACCGTGTCATTTTCAGAAAGAGATGTAGTAAATTTCAATAGTTTAGCATCCTACGAACATGCCCATCTTGCTCGGGATCGTAATTGAGCGGCATTTGACGAATGGGCTAATGGCGGGTGTTCTCTACTCTTTGGCAGTGCTTCGTTAACCAAGGTCTGCGCAATTCCGAAAACCATGAAGACCATGCATGGAAATAAATCTACCGTAGATGAGATCAGGCAGAG
>CAZSOA010000328.1:0-2590 GCA_964608305.1 uncultured Desulfofustis sp.
GATGGGCTGGACGCTATTTTACATGGAACAAGCGAACCCATTACCCTCAAAAATACACCGCTGGGCACCTCTTCAAATTATTTCCTGAGCTTTAATGGCGTTATTAAATACATCATCGACCAGCAAAACAACGATTCGTCGGTGACTCGATCGATTGTCGGATTGGCGGGGTGGGGCGTCGAGCGATAATGACCAGCGACGCATCGGTGCCGGCTTGAAATGGCCGGCCGCCAAGGTCCGAGGCGATTTGGTCGATCAGAAAACCGGCGCCCTCGAGCAACCGGCGCCAGGTTGGCACGGGCAGCGCGGCCAGCCGGTGCGTCTGGCGGTAGTTGCGGTTCGGTAGGTTGTCGGGGAGCAGGCGGAGTTTGTAACGCTCCTCGAGCACGATCAGTTGCTGCTCCGGATGATAGGAACGCAGGGCCTCTTTGACCAGTTTCCCACCGCCGGGCAGGTCGAGCAGCAGGAACTGAAAGAAACGTTGGCCGGGGGCGTCGGTCAGCGTCTGGTCCGGAACATAAAGGTGCAGCAGCAGATGACCGCCCGGTTGCAGAACCGCAGCGATTTCACGAAGACTGTCGCTGATCGCCTGCGGCTCACCCAGCAGGTTGAGGGTATTGTGGGCAATGATGACAGCATCGAAGCAGGAGTGGAAGCCGAGACGCCGCATGTCCATCTCGGCGACCGGGGCATGACGGGCCGGCTGATTGAACGTGAGCATCGGCCGTAAGATATCGATGCCGGTGACCAGAAAACCGCGGCTGGCCAGGTGTTCGGCAATTCTGCCGGTGCCGCAGCCGCATTCGAGAATTGTTCGGCAGCCCCGTTCGCGCAGTAGCTCGCCATACCGGATGGAGTCGGTCAAGTGAACGGTTTCTGCATGATACAGGGGGGCGACGAGTTCCGCAGGGAGTTCGTTGAACCGCTCTTCCGGCTCGTCTGCATAGGTACCGGGCGGTTCTCGGTCCATCATCGTTTAACCGGTGCTGTCATGCGATAGGATGAACGATGATGCCATGGCGTCGAGGTTCACTCGACGTAGTGATTGTCGATGAGAAAGCCGGGATTAACGAGGGCCGGGTCGATATTAAGCCGGGCCATGGCAAACATTTTCGCGATGTCGAGATTGAAATGGAGAAACCAGCCGCCGGCGATCGGGAAGGAAGCGCCGGCGGCCAGCCCGGTTTCCCGGCAGATCGGGCAATACACCTGATCGACGACCTCGCTGGGCATGCCGTTCTGGAAATGCAGCTCAATGCGGTTGGCACCGCACGCGCAGGTAAATGATTTGGCAATCTTCATGGACATAGAGCAATTATCCGGCAGTGGGGCCGAACAGAACGGCCCCACCGCGCTCAGGCGTCGCCGCTTCAGGCCTGTTGTTGGGCCGCGTACGCTGAAGCGGCGCATTCGTTTTTCCCGAGATCGAGAACTTCCGCCTCTTCGTCGTCGACCTGTTTGAGGTTGGCATTCACCAGTCTGATCGTCGCATACTCCGGCGGTTGTTCGCGCATGTTCTGCTCAATAAAGGCAAGAAAATCGGCCGGGTTGTCGATTGCGTAGATCGCCTTGTTGAAGGTGCGCACCTTTTCCAGCGATTCTGAGAAATTGCGCCTGTTGTTCGCCTCGTCCCAGCTGATGAAGTGGGCCGGCAAGACGATGGTTGCACCATCGAGTGCGGCCACCATCCGGATCGTGGCAAACAGGTGATCGGACCATTCGGCGACCTTGCCGCCGAGATCGGGTCGACCCACCGATTTGATGAATACGGTATCCCCTGAGATCAGGTAGGTATCGTCGATCATGAACATCGTGCTGCCGGGTGTGTGCCCGGGGGCAAAGATAACCCGTACCGACGGTCCGGTGCCGGGAAAGCCGATATCCTGGCCGTCCAGCAACGGGGTATAGGTGAGGGCGGCATCACGAAAATCGTTATCGTTGGCATAGAAGACGGCGTTGGTCTGCTCGCTGAGCAGGCGGCTGCCGGCAATATAGTCGGCCTGCAGATGGGTTTCGGTGGTCTTGACGATCCGGCAGTCGTGATCTTCGGCGAATTCGAGATAGAAATCGATGCTGCGCGATGGGTCAAACAGCATCAGCTCCCGGCCGACGAGCAAACCATAGCTGCAGGACCCTTTGCCGGGCCGGATGAACTGATACAACTCGTAGGACTGGCCGGGGTTCAGCAGTTTCGGTACGAGCAGATTACCCCAGGATTTAATGCCGCCTGCCAAAAAGCCGACATCGATAAACCCATGTTTTTCAAGGATCTCGGCAACGAATTTTGCCGACCCCTCCTTGGCGCAGACGATCCGGATCTTTTCGGTTTTGTCCGGCAGACGGGCGATGCTTTCATCTTCGATTTCCATAAAGTCGAAGTAGGAAATATTCATCATCCGGATCGGGTTCGGCCCCTCCACCGTGAAACGGGCAAAGTCGACACTGTTGCGCACATCGAGAAGCAGAAACGAATCTTTGTCGGCTATCCACCGAAACAGATCACGTGCCTGATAAGAAAACAAAGCCATTATATTCTCCTTGCCGGTTCATGGTTCTAAACGAAGGCTCCTTCATCGAGCAGGCGATCAAG
>CAZSOA010000329.1:0-2582 GCA_964608305.1 uncultured Desulfofustis sp.
TCCTGATCGACGTGCAGAACCGCATCGTCGATCCCCGATTTCGAGACACGGACTATCGGGCTAACCAGAACTACGTTGGTCAGACGATTTCCTACCAGAAACAACTCGTTCACTTTGTTTGTCCAAAACCCGACGACCTTCCGGAACTGATGGCGGGATTGCTCGCTGCCCATCAAGTGATGAAGGACGGCGAGGTTCCAGCCATTATCCATGCCGCCGCCATCTCCTACGGCTTCGTCTTCATGCATCCCTTCGAGGACGGCAACGGCCGAATTCACCGGTTTCTCATTCACAACATCCTGTTCCTGCGCGGTGCGATTCCGAAAGGGCTGATGTTCCCGGTCTCCGCCGCCATGCTGAAAAATCCGGCGCTTTACGACCACTCCCTTGAGGCGTTCTCAAGCCCGTTGATGCGGTTGGTTGAATACGACCTGGACGATCTGGGTCAGATGACCGTGCCGGGCGAGACCAGGCGTCTGTACAGGTACGTCGATATGACCGCTCAGGCGGAGGCATTGTATGATTTTGTCAAGCTCACCATCGAGAACGAATTGGTGGAAGAACTCGATTTTCTGGCGAATTACGACAGGACCAAGCAGGCCATTCAGGAAATCGTTGATATGCCTGACCGCCTCATCGATTTGTTTATCCAGCTATGCCTGCAAAACAATGGTCGCCTTTCGGCGAGAAAGAGGGAAGTGCATTTCGGGTTTCTGACTGATGACGAGTTGGCCGACATGGAAAATGCCGTCCGGGAAGGATACGCGAGGGGTGGCAGCTCAGGATTCTGACCTGTCGGCAAGAGATGGTTGTGGCGCAAGTTCTTTGTCGGCTTTGAGCTTTGTCCACATTTTGCGTTGTCGGTTCCAATAGGGCACTCGGGCAATGGAGCGTAACTCTTTTTCACGAAACATGTCCCGGCCGCTGGTGGTCCTGGGCAGAAAAAGCAGGGCCTCCTGAATGTCCGGTGCCAGGTTGAGCAGGTTCATGATTTGCGTAATCCGCGCCCGGGTTACATAACCCAGGCGAGCCAGATCTGCATAATCCTGGACTTCCCCCCGACTGACCAGCGAGTCGAATCGAATCGCCAGAGCCATCAGTTTCGTGATGCGCGGAAGATTCCCGGTCGGATGCTGCGGTAACCTGGATTGGCCGCGCTGGTCAATCTTCGTTTGTTTGGACTTGAGAACAAACGTGATGATTGTGTCCTGCTGTTCCGATTCCGGATGGATCAAGGGATTCATGCCTGCAACCTTTCGTTCAGGGTTTTCTCTTGGTCATTGCATAGCATCCGAAGCCCCAGCGACCGAAACGTGATCGTGACCTTCCCGTCGCGGCCATCATATCCAATTCGTTCAATGAGCAGTTTAATGATCCGGGATTGATCGCGAGGGGGAAGCATCTCCCAAACCGGCTCGAATAGCATCAAAGCATGCGTCAGATCGTTTTCATCGATGGCTTCACGCTGCAGGTTGACGATGTCCTGGCGCACGACGACCATTCGTTATTCCATGACACGGATGTGTTCTTGCAAATCGGCCAGCTGATCTGTTGCGGCATTTTCTGAGACTTCCCCAGTCGAGTCGTCGACCAGTTTTTTGACCCTGGTGTTCAGCTGCGCCAGCTTCCGCAAATGAATGCGCTGCTCCGTTTTAAGTTCACTCAGGCGGGCAACGCTCTCTCGTTGCGCCTGCTCCAAAGTCGCTGCGACAATTTCCGAGTTTTTCCCGAGACCTCGTATTTGCTCAACCACCGCCGATTCGATCTCATGGGCATTGAGTGATTTGGTCGGGCAGGAAGCCCAACCTCTTTGTTGAGCACTTAAACAAACATCGTAGCGATAGCGCTTGCCGGAACTCTTGGCGGTATAGGTATGAATCATTGCTGTTCCGCAAGGTGCGCAATAAAGCAGCCCCTTCAACAGAGCACCATACTTGTTACTCACATCCTTGCCGCCATTTCTGCCATTGCGCCGTAAGGTGTCCTGGACCTCCTGCCACAGTTCGGTCTCCACGATCGCGGGGTGTTCGCCGTCATAAATTGTCCCTTTGTGATCGACCTTCCCAGCATAGAGAACATTGGTCAGCAGTCGGAAAAAGCTGTTTTTGGTGATGATGTCTCCACCGCGCTCTTGCCCTTTCCGAGTCCTCCACTGTTTTGTACGCCAACCTCGACGCTCGATTTTCTGGACCACGGGCATCATCGCCTTGTATTCAAGGTAAAGCTGATAGATCGTGCGAATCTGGACCGCTTCATCATCATTGATTATCAGCTTGCCGCCTTCTGGAGCGATGTCGTATCCCAGCACAGGCATGCCACCAACCCATTTCCCTTTCCGGCGGGCGGCTGACATTTTATCTCTGGTTCGTTCAGAAATGATTTCTCGCTCGAATTGCGCGAAGGACAAGAGGATATTGAGTGTCAATCGTCCCATGGAGTGGCTCGTATTGAATTGCTGGGTTACCGAGACGAAGCTGATGGCATATTTTTCAAAGAGATCGATTTTGAATAAGAAAATTTTGATTGTCTTCAGATTGTCAAGCCAACCGCTCCTTGAAAACTCAAATGGTTCTGTCTTGTTA
>CAZSOA010000330.1:0-2519 GCA_964608305.1 uncultured Desulfofustis sp.
GCCGCTGCAGCCGCCTGCCGCTATCGTCCATCGATCTCCCTCCGCTGTCGTTTTCGCCGCTCCACCCCCGACCGCCGCTCACCGCGCCGCCGCCGCTCCACCGGGATCGGCTCCTCGGCCTCGTACCACCGGCCGCCCACCTCAAACCCGACAATCCGGATCCGCTCCTTCCGCCGCTTCACAACGCCTCCCCCATAAACCCCGCCTCACACCGCCCACACACCGATTCACCATCCCCGCACGGCCCGCCGCAGGCCCCGCACAGACACCCGGCGGCGGGCGGCACCGGCTCCCCTTTGATTCTCGCCAGCGTCATGGTGTTGTCGTAGCGGTCGCACCAGTGGTTCGGGTTGATCCGATACATCCGCCCCGGCTCCAATCCGATCACCCGGCAGCGCGGCTCAACCCCGAGCACCGCCCCGCCGATCCCGACCACCGAAAACTCCCGGACAAAGTGATCGCACCCCGAGCAGCTCGCCCAGGTCCGCCCGCGCCGGTAGTTCACTTCCTGTTTTTTCTTCAGCATGGTCAGTACCCATTTCCTTGCGCCGAATAATCGGCCCCGTCGATCAGATCAGCAGCCTTGAGCAGCTGGACATGCCGTCTCTGCCTGCTGGCGACCCAGTCACGCTGACCACCGATAAACACCAAATCATCGGCTTCGTCGTAGAACCAATCACACCCGGCATCGTCCACAGGGCGGCATTCGAAAAACACCATACGCCGAATACATGCTGCCACCGGCTCATTCGACACGAGGGCATTGGTGTCAATTGATATTTCAACACCAGGTGCCAACGGCACAGTCGCTTTGATATTGATGAAATTTTCCATCACTCCTCCTCCTTACCGTTGCACAGCTCCATCAACTCCATCACCGGCAGCGCGCAGTCCTCGCAGAGCGTCAGATCTGCCGAATCAACCAACTCGGTCATCTCCTCGTCTGGACCCATGGCAGCAGCGATCATCGCATTACCGCCGAGCATCATGGTCAGCCCGGCCTGCCGTTTGATCGTGTCCATCCTGATGCCGTGCCGCTCTGCCCGTATAATCCAAAACAACGGAAGACCGGTATGACCAATCTTTTTGCGGCACGCCGAGCACACCGCGTGTTTTCTCAAATCCCTTTCTTTCATGCCACCTCCCTCCTATGCCGCCGCTTCAATCCGGTCTTCATGGCCACACCAGCCGCACCAACTCCCCAAGCTTTACCGCGCCAAGCACCAGCAGCGTCATCGACACCACCGTCACCGCCCCCATCAGCAGCACCGTGCCCAGGTCAAGCACCGGCCGTTCCTCCCGGACCGGCCCCGGAACGTATTTTTCCCGCCTATCCATGGTACGCCTCCCGGAGGTGCCGGATCCGCCCGGCATCGAGATTAATAACCGTATCCCCGAGCGCCTCGATCAGCAGCTCGAGCAACACCGCATCCCGGCCGCCTGCGCAGGAACACTGCCGCGCCGCAAGTACCGCCGGCACCGGTTGCGCGGTGGCAGCCTGCAAACGGCTCCGCATCTCGCGCACCTCGTCGGCCAACCGGTCACGCTCGATATCCATCTCGGCAACCAGCCGGTCCAGCTTTGCCAATAACTCCATCCGCCGCCCGGCCAGCGCAACCAAGTCCTCATCGTCGCCGGCCTTGAGCGCCATCCGGATCTCCTTCAGATCGGCCACGGCGTTGTCCCGGTCCTCGGTCACCAACCGCAGCTGCCGCTTCACCTGCTCATGATCGCCGACCAGCGCGTCCACATACTCCGGCAGAGGTAAGCCGGCATCGAGCCCGAGCTCGGCCCGAATGACGGCGGCATCGGTGCTGCCTTCAACCGCCAGCTCCGCCGCCCCCACGATATCCCCGTCACCGGCCTGCAGAATCTCCCGCAGCCGGACCAGCAGGCTGCTTTCCACGCTTCCGCTCGCGGCCTCTTTCAATGCCCGATTCTCCATCACCACATCCATGTTGTTGTCGAGCGCTGCTTGCAGATCGGTCATCCGCCGCCGCGCCGCGTCGATCAGCGTCTCCCCATCCTTTGGCTGCAGAATCGGGTGCAGTTCATCGACCAGGTGGCGCAGCGACTCTTCGGCAGGTCCGCCGCCAAGGCCGGCCAGCGACCACGAAGCCAGCTTCCGCAATTGCTCGATCACCATTTCCGGCCGATTCTTGACCTGGGTCCTCATCACCGTGCAGGACGGACACGCCGGCTCGCCGAGATGCGGGATAACCGACTTCTTCTTCTGTTTGCACACCGCACACAATGCGACTCCGTTTTCTTTCGCCATATTCTCCTCCATCGGCCCCGCGTCGATCTGAGCAATCGACAGCTCGGGCGGTTTATTTGTCCCCCTGCAGACCAGGCAATACCCGGTCAGCAGGTCGTTTTCTTCAGCGCGCCCCTGGGCCGCCGTGCAGGCCCGCTCCCAGGAAGCCGCGGACATCGTCGTCGGGTTGCCGCCGGTCACCGGGCAACGGGCGATCACCTGCAGGCCGAGCCGGGTGCACGCCGTGCAACTCATGCGCCGC
>CAZSOA010000331.1:0-2498 GCA_964608305.1 uncultured Desulfofustis sp.
GGGAGAAGGCACCCGGTTTACGATCCTGGTACCGCTTTCCATCGGTTCGCTGCGTAAACCGGATTGTCCATGGCTCAAGAAGCTTGTTGGTTTATCGGTCCTTGTCGTCGAGGGGAATGCTACAGGTCGCCGGGCTTTGGCCGAGCAACTGCGTTTCTGGGGTGCCAAGGTGGTTGAGGCGGCCGATGTCGCAGAAGCGAGGACGGCCTGGCAAGAAAATCAACCGCTTTCTCTTGCCGTTGTTGCATTGCGGCTGCCGGATGGCAGCGGTGCTTGGCTGTTTGAACAATGGCGAGAGGATGCCGCTCGAGAAAAAACTCGTCTGCTTACCATGGGCACGTTGGATCAGCAAGTCGACCGAAAAGCGTTGACCCACTGGTCGGCGGTCGCCCAGATCAGCAAACCTGTCCGTTATGCCGATCTGCTCAATGCCATGGCACTTTTGCTGACCGGTTCAGCGCTCAGCGATCCGTCGTCGCCACCGGAGCCGGTTTTCGGCGAGTTCGGCGCTCGGCAAAAACAAACCACAATTTTGCTTGCCGAGGACAATGATATTAACCGGCAAATCATGGTCGGCATTCTGCGCAAGCTCGGTTTTCATCGTATCGATATTGTCAGCGACGGTCGGGAGGCGGTAGCAGCGGCAAAGGCTCAAAGCTATGGTATTATTTTCATGGATGTACAGATGCCGTTTTTGGACGGCCTGGAGGCAACGAAGGAAATTCGTCAATGTGAGGTCGAGCAGGGGCGGGCGGTAACGCCAATTATTGCATTGACCGCTTACGCCATGAAAGATGATCGGCGACGGTGCCTTGCGGCCGGCATGAGCGATTATCTTGCCAAACCGGTCAACCCGAGGACGGTTGCCGATCGAATCAAGCACTGGCTTGCTGATGATAAACCCGGTCCTCGCTCAGGAGATGACCCGAGCACGTACAGTTTTGAATCAACCTCGGTTGCCAGGGGAGACAGGGGGGCGGACCGTTCTGAAAAGCAGTATTTTGACCACGCCAAGCTCCTTGCCCGCCTTCTCGGCGATACGGTTATGGTGACGGAAATTCTCCGATTATATCTCCGGGAGATGCCGGGATACCTTGATCATTTGCGAAGAGTGGTCGGTGCCGGCGATGCGTCTCAGATTTATCGTCAGGCCCATAAGATCAAGGGTACCGTAGCCAATATCGGCGCCGGCGAGCTTGAGAAAATCTTTCAGCAGCTGGAAGATGCCGGTAAAAGGGGTGATAGAGACAGGTGCAACCAACTGCTTCATGACGTTGAAGAAACCTATGAATACACCTCACTAATGATCGAGCAGGTCCTGGAGCAGTTGCAGAGCACTGACAAGTGATCAACGAACAATCCGGCGCTATTCGTTAGCAACGGAGACCCGATTGCGACCGTTTGCTTTTGATCGGTACAATGCCGTATCAGCATGTTTCAGCAACGCCTGTATGCCTGATGACGGTATGTTCTCACTGCTTGCCGCACCGAGGCTGATGGTCACCGTAATTTGAACCGGTTCGTTGCCGGTGATGACAAAAGGGATCTCTGCGATGACCTTACGAAAGCGCTCGGCTGAGATGACGGCTTCTTCCTGGTTACAGGGGTAGAGCACCAGCAGGAACTCCTCCCCGCCATAACGTCCGAGACTGTCACTGGTACGCGACGCTGCCCGGAGCCGTGAGGCGACTTCGCGCAGAATTTCGTCACCCGGCAGGTGGCCATAGGTGTCATTGATGACCTTGAAAAAATCGATATCGATGAGTATGACGCTCAACGGTTTTCCATCACGTCGAGAAAGGGCCAACTGGTGCTCCAGGTGATCGATGACTGCTCCGCGGTTGAACAGGCCGGTGAGCGGGTCACGGGTTGCCTTGTTGATCAGAATATCGGTAGCCTTGCGGCGCAGTAACAGATCGGATATGCGATCGGTGAGCGTGGCGCCGAACAGGCGAATGAACTTGGTGTCGAGTTCATTGAACGGATGATGCCGGGCGCCGACACTGAGCAGACCGACACACTGGTTCTGCCGGGCAAATGGCAGACACATGATTTCAACAATTGATCGCGACTCGTGAAAACGAAACGACAACAACACACGATCAAGCGTTGCCCCGGCTGTGGCCGGCAACTCAGGATTCCCGATACAGTCGGTGGCGTAACACTGCAGTGTCCCGATTGCAGGCATCGTTTTGCCGCCGATTTTAAGGTCGGCACGGTCGGAATGCAGCGGTCATCTGACCGGATTTCAACCATTCGGCATGTGTTCGAATTTCCCGGAAAGATGCTTGATCGAATCCTGAAGAAGTAGACCGCCGAAATTGCCGAAAACGCCGGCAGCTGATAGCCGGCCCTGCTTTATTATTGAATCGACGAAAACGGCCGGCAGATAGTATAAGAACAGCACGTGCCTTGCCGTAACAGAGCAGGGGAGAAGCAGGCCCCCCCAAACGCACAAAACCCCGTGTCCGGCTGAGCCGGACGCGGGGTTTTGCGTG
>CAZSOA010000332.1:0-2486 GCA_964608305.1 uncultured Desulfofustis sp.
GTTTCAACGTCTCAAGGAAGCCAGGGATGAACAGGGAAGCGGTCTGGGCCTGGCGATTGTGAAAGACTATGTGCAACGGCACGGCGGTTCTATCAAAGTGTTGAACCCCGGTGAACCGGGTGCCCGGTTCGGCTTGATCCTGCCGCTGGCTCGTCGCGGTGGTGGCAGCAGGGAAGGTGGTTCATAATGCTCAAGATGTCGTCTACCGTGATCTGTGCGGTTGCTCTGGCCGCGCTGCTGTTTGCCGTCTGCCAGCCCGGGACTCGCGGCTGGTTCGGTGATCCACGTCACAGTGGTCGGCCATTTCCTGAAAACGCGAGCGAACGGGTCCTGGCCTGTATCGCCCGTCCGGATGAGAGTGGCGAAGATACGCCGTTTAACCGGCGATTCGCTTTGGCTGTCGCTGCATTGCAGAGCGATCTCCGACAGATGGACTGGAGTGAGCTGGTGTGCTTGGCTCTGGCCGAGCAAGCCGAGGTCGGGCAGCTCCAGCAGGCGCGCACCGTTTTGTCGTTGGCTGCCGGAGTCGAGCGGCCCGATCGGCAGCAGCTTCAGGGCTGGCTGCACGTGATCGAACGGCGGTTGATCATGATGACCGGGACGACCATCGCCGCCGATCGACAGGCCCAGCGGGAGCGCCATTGCCTGCAGCGTGAGCAGGATTATGAGACATGCCGGGAAGCGCTTGAACAGCACCGCCGTCTGCTGGTCGAGCAGCAGACGGTCATCGATGAACTCGAGATTCAGGTACGGAAATTGAAAGAAGTTGAGTTGATCTTGCACCCTCTACCCAGCGAGTAACACTGCCCATGAATCAGCCGACCATCTTGCTTGTTGATGATGAACAAGATCTCCTCAGTCTCTGGACCCTTCGCCTGGAAAATGCCGGATACCGAGTCGTCACCGCTCGCAGTGGCGAAGAGGCCCTGGCCGTGTTCAGTGCCACGCCGCCACAGCTCGTGATCGCCGATCTGCGCATGGAAAAGATGGATGGCCTCAGCCTGTACGAGGCCATCCGCACCGTCAACACCTCGGTGCCGGTACTGATCATTACCGCCCATGGCTCGATTCCGGAGGCGGTGGAAGCAACTCAGAAAGGGGTGTTCGCCTTTCTCACCAAACCGATTGATGGCCGGCAACTGCTCGCCGAAGTGGCCCGTGCCCTGCGCACCGCCTCCATTCCTGAATCGGCCGATGCGACCCCATGGCGGCGTGGTATCGTCAGTCGCAGCGCGATCATGGAGCAATTGCTCGACAAGGTCCGGCTGGTCGCGCGCAGCAATGCCGGGGTTCTGATCCGTGGGGAAAGCGGCACCGGCAAGGAACTCCTGGCCAAGGCACTGCACCGAGCCAGCGACCGGGCACAGCAGTCGTTTGTGCCGGTCAACTGCGGTGCAATTCCGGAAGCGTTGCTGGAATCCGAGCTGTTCGGCCACGCCAAAGGCTCGTTCTCCGGTGCCGATCGTGCGTATCAGGGTCTGTTTCGTGCCGCAGACAAGGGAACATTGTTTCTTGATGAGATCGGCGATATGCCGCTGCCGCTTCAGGTCAAACTGCTGCGGGTATTACAGGAGCGGCAGGTTCGCCCGGTTGGGGATACTGAATCGGTGCAGGTCGATGTGCGCATCATTTCGGCAACCAACCAGGATCTCGAGCAACGGGTGGCAGATAAACGGTTTCGCGAGGACCTCTACTACCGGCTCAACGTGGTGACGCTGGAAGTCCCGCGCCTCCAGGATCGGCGGGAAGATATTCCACTGCTCGTCGATCATTTCCTCAAGCTGTTCAATAACCAGAATGACCGATCCATTGTCGGTTTTGCGCCGGAAGCGATGGATGCATTGCTTGAAGCGCCCTGGCCCGGCAATATCAGGCAACTCCAGAACGTAGTCGAGCAGGCCGCCGCCCTGTCGACGACCGATCTAATCCCGCACAACCTGATCTCAACCGCCCTGCGCGAAGAAAACGTCAAGATCCCGACCTTTGACGAGGCTCGCTTCGAATTCGGGCAACGCTACCTGGTTCGGCTGCTGCAGATGACCGGCGGCAACGTCGCTCGGGCGGCGCGGATCGCCGAGAGAAACCGGACAGATTTCTACAAGATCCTCAACCGCCATCACATATCGCCGCATCTCTTTAAACTCGATCGGTAAACCTGCCCGACGATGGCTTCAGGTCGCCGATCCGCGACAGCGACAATGTTTGCCAAGCTTCGTGTTTCCGGGATGTTCCGCACCGTATGGACGACCTGCCAGTCGCTTAATGCAGACGAGTTGCAGAGGCAGCCTGGCCCCGCTCGTTACCGCCTCGATCAAAAAGCAGGTAATTCACCGGATGGGGAGGTGAAAAAGTCGTTATTCCGGGTTGTTGAAAAAGAATGGTATGAGATGTGCAAGTGGTTCAGGTATGAGCCGCCCATCTCCGAAGGAACAATCTGTCAAACACGCTTCGCTGACCGAATCGCCGGTCGGCATGACGGGCACCGT
>CAZSOA010000333.1:0-2438 GCA_964608305.1 uncultured Desulfofustis sp.
TTCGTTCAAGCTTGAGGCGCGCAAGAGCATGTTACCGCAGGCATATACACGGTATTCCGAGGCTAAACTCTGATTGCGCAACGATGAGAGTGGACGAAATGGCAATTTTTCAAGGTTCCCTAAAGACGGCACCATGTATCTCAGCTTCACCCCTCAACCGACCGCAGGCTCAATCATATCCGCCGGAAAATAAGGATATTACCGAACGCCGGACCCGGCCACTGAACAATTCTGAACCAGAAGCGATTAAAAAGATGAACCAGCTTCTTCAGCACCGGTGTCGGCACGAGCCAGTACAACTCCGTGAACTGTCCCGGCACCCTCATCTGCAGCATCAGGCCGTGTTTCGCAAACTCATCGATGAGCCATCGTATATCGGCCTGCCGGGTTAGCAGGCTCCCTTCGTTCGTTTTCTCCCAGTTTTCGATACCTGCCGCAACGAGATTTACCGTGGCCCGCTGCCTGCCCATAATCCACTTGAGCAGGCGCAACACCCGGGTCTGCAGCGAATGCATATTGGCCTCGCTGACAGCGATCAAGCCGCCCGGCCTGATTATCCGGCTCAACTCGGCAACCGCCTGCTCGATTTCCGGGATATGCATAAGCACTCCCCAGCATACCAGGTAATCGACACTGCCGTCCGCCATGGTGATCGCCGTAAGGTTCTGCTGCTCCAGGATTATCTGTTCTTCATAGCGGGTATCCTGCAGTTCGGCCCGGGCCATGGCCAGCGCGCTTTCCGACAGGTCCGTTCCAATCACCCGGTAGCCACGGTCGGCAAGTAGTTTCGCTTTGGCACAACTGCCGCAGCCGGCATCGACGACGGTCGCTCCGGGCGGTGCTCCGAATTCACGGACGATCAAATCGAAGGCCATCGCGTAAAACCGGTCGTTATCCGGCGTGCGGTAATTCTTTACCCACTCCCGGTGGATCGATGATTGCTGCAACGTCTGTTCGGCATCACGTGCTGCTTGCTTCTTCATCCGCTCCCCTCGCCCGATATATTCAGATCCTATAATGCTGCTTCCAGAGCAGAAAATTGACAATCGTCCATAGCAGCTCGGCATGATTGGCAGCCCCGCTCTGATGACGGCGAACAAGCGCCAGAGCGTGCTTGTGATCGAGATAGTCCGCAGCGCCACCTTCCTGAATCAGGTCTACCGCCAACCCGCCGAGACCGTCAGTATCCCGAAACCAGGCCGCCAGGGGCACGCCGAAACCCGACTTGCGCCGCTTGACCACCTCCGGCGGCAGATAATTGCCGGCCACCTGCTTGACCAGCAACTTCGTTTGCAGCCCCCGCATCTTTATCGCCGTCGGCAAGGCGTTGGCGAACTCGACGATGCGATAGTCGAGAAACGGTACCCGGGCCTCGACGCTGGCGCCCATGCTCATCTTGTCCTGCCGGTTCAGGATGGAGACCAGATACGTCTGCTGATCCTGCACCGACATTCTCGACAGGACATGATCACAGTCGGCACACTCGTCAAGCACCCGCTCCCGGTAAGCAAGCGCTCGCGGAATCGCCGCAGGGAGCAACATCTCAACCTCAGCCGCTTGATTTGTCGCCGAATTGTGCAGCATGACCAGACGTGGATCACGACGGAGCGCCGACACAAGCGTCTTGAGCCGATGATCCCTGGTTACGAAGGAGGCCGTTTGCAGCAATGGCCGTAACAGCAGCGACAGCCGGCGCAGCATCCCGGCCAGCCGGGGGATCTGGTAGCGCGGATAACCCAAAAACAGCTCATCGGCACCTTCTCCGGTCAGCACCACGGTCACGAACTGTTTTGCCAGCCTGCTGATCGCGAAAATATGCACGGAATTGGCAAAATTGAGTGGCTCGTCGTTGAGCCGGACCAATTCCGGCAGCAGGGCGGCGAACTCCCGGCCGTCAACTTTTAACTCGTGATGAATCGTTCCATACTGTTTCGCTACGAGCCGCGCATACTCCCCTTCATCAAAGCCGGGTTCATGAAAACCAACGGAAAACGTGTTCACCGGTTCGCCGATGGCCCGCGCCGCCAGGGCGGTTACCAGGCTCGAGTCGACACCGCCGCTGCAGAATGTGCCCAGGGGCACTTCGCTCATCAACCGGATCCGCACGGCATCGTCGAGCAATGCCTCCAGCCGCTCGGTGGCTGCCCCGGCGCTTATCGAATAATCAACGGGTTGCCGGCGATGATGCCAGTATTGCTCAATCGTCATTTTATCAGCACTGGCGGTTAGACGATGCCCCGGCAACAGTGAGCGGACCCCGGCAAACAGGGTTTGCTCTCCACTCACGGCGCGAAACAGGAAATACTCATAGAGCGCGTCATTGTTGCACCGTGCCGCCAGCCCCGGATAGGCGAGCAGAGACTTGATCTCGGAGGCGAACAGGAAGGCGTCGTCGGTGCGGGCGATATAGAGCGGCGTGATGCCCAATCGGTCACGGG
>CAZSOA010000334.1:0-1651 GCA_964608305.1 uncultured Desulfofustis sp.
GTTCAGCCAGGGAACCGGCGCCGAAGTCATGCGGCGGATCGCCGCGCCGATGCTGAGCGGGATGGTCGGTGCCCCCGTTGTGACCCTGGGTCTCATCCCGGCGATCTATTTCCTCTGGAAAAAAGCAACCATAAAGGAGACGTCATCATGAAGAACACCATATTCATCGCCACATTGATCGGTACCATCATTGTCTTTATGAGCATCGGCGGTGCCGGCGCCGCGAGCCACGGCCATGCCGACCACGCCGGTGGCGCCGCGCCGGCCGTGGGCCAAGAGCACCAGCAGCTCAAGGAGGTGGCCGTGCAGGCTGAAGTGCTTGGCGTAGCCGCCGATGGTTCCGCCGTCGAAATCGATCATCCGCCGATTCCGGAGCTCGGGTGGCCGGCGATGCAGATGAGCCTTGATCTGGCAGGTCCGGGCCTGGCCGACGGGATCGCCGCCGGCGACACCGTTCTGGTCACCATCAAGCAATTGTCGGCAACCCAATACGTGATATCGGAAATCAGTAAACAATAGCGACGGTAGTTCGTTCCCCGCCGCTTTCTGCTGCGATAAAGCGAGCGGCCGGTCGTCGACAATCGGCGGGGAACGGTTGTTTTTCCGTGGCAACCAGGGGCCTAACCGGGTAGAAGGGGAGGATTATCAACCAACCCGAACAGGACCGCCCATGCCGAAAAAAACGAAAATCGTCGCCACCATTTCCAACCTCAACTGCTCCCCGTCCTTTATCGAGCGCCTCTTTTTAGCCGGAATGAATGTGGTGCGTCTCAACACCGCCCACATGACCCATGAAAACGCCCTTGAGGTGATCGAGGCGGTACGCCGCGTTTCCGGGAAAATAGCCATCCTGCTCGACACCAAGGGGCCGGAAATCAGGACCTGCGATATGGTGGAACCGCTCAGTGTCAAATGCGGTGATATGATCCGGGTCAAAGGCGCACCCGGCGAGCTCTCAAACGGCGATATGATCTGCGTGTCGTATCAGGGGTTCGTAGGCGATGTCCCGGTGGGCAGCTCGATTATGATCGACGACGGCCACATCGCGCTCGCGGTCATGGAAAAAAACGACGCATTTCTTACCTGCTCCGTTGAAAACGACGGCGTTATCAGGGGGCGCAAGAGCGTCAACATCCCCTCCGTTCACGTAAAACTGCCGGCCTTGAGTGAGAAGGACAAGGGGTTCATCCGCTTTGCCGCCGAGCACGAACTCGATTTTATCGCCCACTCCTTCGTCCGCAACAAGGATGATGTCCTGGCGGTCCAGCAGATTCTCGATGAATCCGGGTCGACGGTGAAGATTATTGCCAAGATCGAAAACTTCGAAGGGGTGTCCAACCTCGATGAAATCCTCGATGTCGCTTACGGGGTGATGGTTGCCCGTGGCGATCTGGCCGTCGAGATTCCTACCGAGCAGATTCCGCTGATCCAGAAACGGATCATCAAGACCTGTATCGAGCGGCGCCGCCCGGTGATCGTCGACGGGGAAGGACCATTCGACATCGACGGGCTCGCGGCCTCGGCGGCGTCGTTCCTCGTCATGCACGCCGCGGAGATCGAGATGACCGACGGCGGGGTCATGATGATCCACAACGGATGGACGATGGCGCTGGGCGATCGGCACGCGATGCTGGAGACCGCAGCGCTGCTC
>CAZSOA010000334.1:1661-2416 GCA_964608305.1 uncultured Desulfofustis sp.
TCAAGACCTGTATCGAGCGGCGGCGCCCGGTGATCGTCGCCACCCAGATGCTCCATTCGATGATCGAGTCGCCCCGGCCCACCAGGGCTGAGGTCTCCGACGTGGCCAACGCCTGTCTCGACCGGGCCGACGCCTTGATGCTCTCCGGGGAGACGGCCAGCGGCAAGTTTCCGGAAGTGACGGTGCGGACCATGGCAAAAATCATCCAGGAGGTCGAAAGCAAGGAGCAGGCCTTTTTCGACGTGCCGTACAGCCAGGAACACCGGATCACCGCCTATCTTGCCAAGGCAGCGGTGAAGGCGGCCCTGCGCCTCAATACCAAGGCGATCGTCGCCGATTCGGTCAGCGGTAAGGCGATCCTCGCCCTGTCCGCCTACCGCGGCAACAACCCGATCTTCGCCCTTGTCTATGATCAGCAGGTGATGCGGCAGCTGGCGCTATCGTATGGCGTGTACCCCGACTACCTGCCGGCCGATATCAACTCGACGGAGCCGCTCAAGCAGTCGATCTGCCGGTTGATCGATGAGCGCCATTTTGCCGACGATGATCTGATCATCGTGCTGGCCGGCAGCTTCGGCGCCCAGTTCGGCGCTTCGTATATCGAAATCGCCAGTGCCGGCAGTCTCAAGGACAAATGCGTGCTGTTGCGTCAGGCATGAGCGGCACGGATGTACGGTCAACGAAGCGGAAAAATCGTGCCGGAATCTGTTAGGCCGGTCGGTACTACCTCCGGCTGCTGCGCTGCGGCCTGATCG
>CAZSOA010000335.1:0-2404 GCA_964608305.1 uncultured Desulfofustis sp.
CTTATCACCAGGCACTCAACGGCCTATCCACAAGCGCTTATCGACGATCGGCAGAGCGGCGTCGTCTTCATTCCGCCCGGCGATCCCGCGGCACTGGCCGCCGCCGTCCGGTCGCTGCTTAAACCGGGCGAGCACCTCGGCGAGCGCGGTCACCAGGCGCGACAGAGTTACGAGCGGTTCTTTGCGCGACCACAGATCAAGCAGGCGCTCTTCAGAGCCCTGGCCGCCATCGGCCTGTAGCGGGCGGTCTTCTCTTCGTCACGACCATGTATCGTTCAGCCGCCGCCAATATCTACTACCTGTACCTGATCAAACTATCCAAGTGGCTCATGCTGATCATGCCGGTGGTAGCATTGTTCTTCAGCGACAACGGCCTCGACCCGTTCGCTATTTACCTGCTCCAGGCCGTCTACTCGCTCAGTGTCGCCGTGTTGGAGATTCCTTCGGGCTACCTGGCGGACGTGATCGGTCGGCGAACCTCGCTGATTATCGGCAGCCTGCTCGGCACCCTCGGTTTCGTGATCATGTCGCTGTCCCATTCCTTTGAGGGGTTTCTTATCGGCGAAATCATCCTCGGCATCGGCGGCAGCTGCATCTCCGGTTCCGATTCGGCCCTGCTCTACGACAGTCTCGCCGCCGATGAGCGACACCATTATTACCTCCGCTACGAAGGGCGGATCACCGCGCTCGGCAGCATGGCCGAGACCCTTGCCGCAATCGGCGGTGGTCTGATCGCCGCCTGGCTCAGCTATCGCTCGGTATACGTGGCCCAGACCTGTATCGCCGCCCTGGCCATTCCGGCCGCCCTGCTGCTCGTCGAACCGCACCGGGACAAACCGGCTACCCGGCCGTCACTGGCGGCCGTATTGCGTATCAGCCACCAGGCCTTATTTGTCAATCGGCCACTGAGCTCGGCCCTGCTCTTTTCGTCGGTGGCCGGAACCGCCACCCTCTGCATGGCGTGGACAGCTCAGATCTATTTCATCGATGTCGGTTTTAACGAGAAGCAGATCACCCCGCTCTGGGTAGCTCTGAACCTCGTTGTTGCCCTGCTTGCCGCCGTTGCAGCAACGGTGGTGACCCGGCTTGGTCCACGACGAGCCGTTGTCCTGATCGCCTTCGGGCTGCCGCTCGGCTATCTGCTGCTCGGTCTGTTGCCGGTGGCCGGCGGCCTTGCCGCCCTGTTTGTTTTCTACGCCATAAGAGGATACGCGACCCCGATGCTGCGCGATCTGACCAATCAGGTCTGCCACTCGTCCGTGCGCGCCACCGTGCTGTCAATCCGCAGCCTGCTTGTCCGGCTTTCATTTTCGCTGGCCGGTCCGGCCATCGGTCTGCTGGCCGGACGATACTCGCTCGGCATTGCGCTGCTTGCCTTCGGCGTGGTGCTGAGCGTGGCCTCGGTCGTGACCCTGCGTTACCTGCTTGCGCATCACCTGCACCAGGGAACATCCGGCGACCAATCCCCCACTTCGTAGCACAAAGTCATTTTCTTTCAGTCATTTGCCGTTTTGTGCTACAATCTGAACTGATCCTCTGTTCTCATCCTCTCGGCGAATCGGGCGCCCCTGTCTTCCGGCGGCCGGTGCAGATATCCGGTTGACAAGCCCGCATGTCGGGTTTATAGCTATTTAAGTTTTTGATTAATTTACTGCTGACCGTCTGTCACCGCTAAGGACACGCCATGATGAAGCATGTGAACGGTACGCGCTGGTTTTTACTCGCCTGTACCATCCTTGTATCGAGCCTGGCCGCACCGCTTTCGGCCGCCGAACCGCCAGTCTCCTGGACCACCGAACAGGCCGTTGTCGCCGCGCTGCACAATAGCCCGGATATCCGGATCGCCCTGCAGCGCATCGCCGCCGCCGACGCGCTGCGCCGCCAGGCCGACGCCGCCTTCCTCCCCGGCGTAACCATGCGTGCCGATTATTCCCAGACCGACAACCCGATGCACTCGTTCGGCTCGATTCTCAACCAGGGCGCCTTTGACAATACTATCGACTTTAACGATCCGGGGCGCACCGACAACCTCGGCGTCAAGATTGAGGCAACGTACCGCTTCTACAACGGCGGCCGCGACGAGGCGCAGCAGCAGGCCGCCGAAGCTCGCTTGCTGGCCAGCGAAACGGATCGCACCGCAATCGAGCACCGCCTCGGCTTTGAAGTGGTCAGAAGCTATCAGATGATAGTGCAGGCCGAAGACCAGCACGCCGCACGCCAGGCTGAACTCGAAGCAATCAGCGCCAGCCTCGGAGTCGCAACCGCCCGTTACGAGGCAGGCGACCTGCTCCGGGCCGACTTGCTCTCCTTTGAGGTGCAACAGGCTCGCGCCAGTGAACTGGTGATCGCCGCGGCCCACCAGCTCGAACTGGCCCGCAAGGCCCTTCTCAACCTGCTCGGCCTC
>CAZSOA010000336.1:0-2399 GCA_964608305.1 uncultured Desulfofustis sp.
TGATCGACCCCTGATTCTGAAAACGCCCGGCGCGCTCCAGCAGTTTCGGCAGCATCGCGAAGACCGATGGGGTGTAGCCCTTGGTGGTCGGCGGCTCGCCGATGGCCAGGCCGATTTCCCGCATGGCCATTGCAAAGCGGGTGACCGAGTCCATCATCAGCAGCACGTTTTTGCCCTGCTGGCAAAAATATTCGGCGATCGCCGTCGCGACGAAGGCGCCGCGCATCCGCAGCAGCGGGGACTGATCGGAGGTGACGACGACGAGCACCGAACGGGCCAGCCCTTCGGTGCCGAGATCGCGCTCGATAAACTCCCGGACTTCCCGGCCCCGCTCGCCGATCAACGCGATGACGTTGATATCGGCCTTGGCGTAGCGGGCCATCATGGCGAGCAACACGCTCTTGCCGATGCCGGAGCCGGCCATGATGCCCATGCGCTGGCCGGTGCCGCAGGTAATCATGCCGTTGATCGCCCGGATCCCCAGGTCGAGCACGTCGGTGATGTTCTTGCGCAGCATCGGTCCCGGCGGCAATGCGTAGAGCGGCCGTTCGTCGGTGACCGTCGGCGGCGGCAGGTCGTCCAGCGGCTGCTCCATGGCGTCGATGACCCGGCCGAGCAGGTTGCTGCCGACCCGCACGGTCGCACTTTCCTTGATGCTGCGGATCAGGCTGCCGGGGCCGAGACCGCGTAGATCGCCGAGCGGCATGAGCAGGGCGCGCAGGTCGTGAAAGCCGACCACCTCGGCGTGGACCGGTGGGCCGCCGCCGATCGGGAGGATCTCGCAGAGCGAACCGACACTGGCGTGCGGGCAATACCCCTCGACGATCAGCCCGACAATCCGGGTGACCTTTCCCCAGACCTTGATCGGGTTGATCGCGGCGATGGCATGCGGGTCAAGCATCATCACTGCTGCCCTCAGCCGGCTTCCCGAAGCCGTTCATGGATGATCTCGAGTTGGCTGACGATGGTCGCATCGACGGTGCAAGTGTCCGATTCGATGCGGCAGCCGCCCTGTTCGACACTGCTGTCGCTTTTGATCGCCAGATGATCGATCCCGTTGAGGTTGGTGATGAGTTCCGGTTCCCGTTCGCGGACCACCGCAAGGTCGTCCGGGTGCAGGTAGACGATAAATTCGTTTGAACGCACCGCCTGACTGAGTGCCTCTTCAACGGTGGCGAGAATGGTGCGATCCTGTTCGCGGACGGAGAATCGGAGAATCTTTTCGGCAAGGGCGAAGACCAATTCGATGAGTTCACCGCGGCTGTTTTTAAGGATGGTCTCGCGGACGCTGCTCAATTGTTCGCAGACCTGCTGCAAAGACTTCAGGGTCGTTGAAAAATCCGCTTCGGCATCTTTTCTCCCCTGTTTTCGCCCTTCCTCGCGTCCTTCACGAAGCCCCTGCTCCCGTCCTGCGTCGTAGGCCGCCGCCCGGATGGCTTCGAGGTCGGGGGGCGGTTCAGCGGGGACAACCGGTTGCTCGCCGACCTCGGACGCCTGTTCGTCGGCAGGGGCGCCGGCGTCTTTCGGCGGCATGTTGTCAGTTGCCGGGACATCTTCCGGGGCGACGGGTGGGTGCCCGCCGACCGGTTCCGGCGGCGTGGGAACCTGCTCGGTTTTCGACGCTGGCGGTTGCTGCCGATCTCTTTCGGCGACCGGCTGCGCCTGCCAGTTCGGGGCATCGGCCTGTCGCCGGGCGACCAATTCGGTCGGCTGGAAACTGCCCTTGCCCTTAAACACCTTAGACAAGCTCATCGGCACCGCCTCCGCGGCCAAGTACCAGTTTTCCTTCCTCTTCGAGTTTCATCGCGATCTTGACGATGGACTGCTGCATCGCCTCGACCTCGGAGAGACGCACCGGCCCCATGGCCTCGAGATCATCTCGGATCATATCGGCGGCACGGTTGGACATATTGGCGAAGATTTTCTCCTTCATCTCCTCGGAGGCGGTTTTCAAGGCCAGGGTCAACGAATCGTTGTTAACCTCGCGCAGGATCATCTGCAGCGAGCGGCCGTCAAGGGCAATGAGGTTTTCGAAGGTGAACATCCGCTTGCGGATTTCCTCGGCGAGATCGGCATCGGTGTCTTCGATATTTTCGAGAATATCGACATCGAGGTTATTCTTCATATTGCCGAGCAGGTCGACGACCTTGTCGATGCCGCCGATCTCCCGTTGCTCCTTGCTGGCGACGAGGCCGATCTCGCGATGCAGGGCATCCTCGATATGGTTGAGTACCTCGGGCGACACCTTTTCCAGCTTGGCGATCCGGTAGACCACGTCGGCCTGCATGTCTTCGGGCAGGTGGGCGAGAATCTCGGCGGCATGTTCAACATGCTGGGTTGAGAGAATCAGTGCCACGGTCTGCGGATGTTCTTTTTCGAGCCGGCCGGCAACCATTCGC
>CAZSOA010000337.1:0-2388 GCA_964608305.1 uncultured Desulfofustis sp.
CCTGCGAAAAAGGGTTGATCTGGCCGACGGGCTGTGGTCCTGTTGACAGGAACGATCGGCAAAGGACGCAAGGAAACAGACCCCGATGAAACATGACGGCAACCTGGTGTGGATCGACCTGGAGATGACCGGGCTCAATCCCGCCAACGACAGGATCCTCGAAGTGGCGACGGTAATCACGGATTCCGGCCTGGAGATTCTTGCCGACGGGCCGGTTATCGCCATTCATCAGCCCGAGGAGGTCCTGGTGGCCATGGACCACTGGAACTGTCAGCACCATCGTCAATCGGGCCTGATAGATCGGGTGCGCGCAAGTACTTACACCTGCCGGCAGGCCGAAGAGGAAACGCTTGCTTTTCTCAAGCAGTGGGTGGATCAGCGGGTTTCACCCATGTGCGGCAACTCGGTGTGGCATGATCGCCGTTTTCTTGCCCGTTTCATGCCGGAGTTGGAAAGTTATTTTCATTACCGCAACATCGATGTCAGCACCCTCAAGGAGTTGGCCCTGCGCTGGGCACCGGACCTACCCCAATTCAACAAGACCTGCCATCATCTCGCCTACGACGACATTCGGGAATCGATCGCCGAACTGAAACATTACGGCGATCTGTTCATCAAGAGATAAGCGCCGGCCACCAGCCGGGGCCGGCTCAATCGGGCCGCACCGGTCAACGGAATGCGATGCGTGCCATATCCATTCCTTCCGTTCGGCTCATCCCCCTATCTTCACTCCCCAGATTTCCTCCGCATACTCCCTGATCGTCCGGTCGCTGGAAAACTTGCCTATTCGGGCCACGTTGAGGATCGAACGTTTGGTCCAGATGGCCCGATCGGCAAACACCTCGCCGACCAGTTGTTGACACTGAAGATAGGATTCGAGGTCCAGCAAGAGCAGATACGGGTCGTTTTCGCTGAGCAGGTCGTTGACCAACGGCCGAAAGAGATCGGTGTCACCGTTGCTGAAGGCGCCGCTGCCGATGGCATCGATGATTTCCCGCACCGCTGGGTTGTTCTCGCAGATCTGCCAGGGTTTACGTGACTTGTACTTCTTTTCGTACTCGGCTTCCTCGGCGGTCATGCCGAAAATGAAGATGTTGTCGGCGCCCACTTCTTCCCGGATCTCGATATTGGCGCCATCCAGGGTGCCGATGGTCAGGGCGCCGTTGAGGGCGAACTTCATGTTGCCGGTGCCGGACGCCTCGGTGCCGGCGGTGGAGATCTGTTCGGAGAGATCAGCCGCCGGGATGATCAGTTCTGCCTGGCTGACGTTATAATTGGGCAGGAATACCACCCGTAACCGGTCACCGATACGCGGGTCATGATTAACCACGTCACCGATGGAGTTGATCAGCTTGATAATCAGCTTGGCCCGCCAGTAGGACGGGGCGGCCTTGCCGGCAAAAATCACGCTGCGCGGCGCCAGCTCCAGATCCGGCCGGCAGATAAGCTTCTGGTAGAGGTAGATGACGTGCAGCGCGTTGAGCAACTGGCGTTTATATTCGTGAATGCGCTTGACCTGCACGTCGAACATGGTTTCCGGACTAACCTCGATGCCGGTGATCAGGTTGATATAATCGGCAAGCCGTTTCTTGTTGTTCAGCTTGATCTGTCCAAATGCGTTGCGAAATTCGGCATCGTCGGCATACGACTCGAGTTCGCGGAGTTTGTCGAGATCGATCTCCCAGCCTTCGCCGATCCGGCTGTTGATCAGCCCCGATAATTCCGGATTGGCCTTGAGCAGCCAGCGACGCGGCGTAATGCCGTTGGTTTTCGAATTGAAACGATCCGGATAGAGCTGATTGAAATCCTTAAAAATCCGCTCCTTCAGCAGGCGGGTATGCAGGGCCGCCACACCGTTGACCGAATGGGAGCCGATGATGGCCAGATGCGCCATGCGTACCATCTTCGGGTAGCCTTCCTCAATGATCGACATGCGCCGCACTTTTTCAAGATCACCCGGATAGAGTTGAGCGACCTGGTCGAGAAACCGCTGGTTGATCTCATAGATGATCTGCAGGTGGCGTGGCAGTACTTTGCCGAGCAGATCCACCGACCAGCGCTCAAGCGCTTCCGGCATCAGCGTGTGATTCGTATAGGCAAAGGTCCTGGTACAGATATCCCACGCCTTCTCCCAGTTCAAGCCCTCCTCGTCGAGCAGCAACCGCATCAATTCCGGAATGGCGATGGACGGATGGGTATCGTTGAGTTGCACGGCAACATGATCGTAAAACGCGTCAAAGGACTCGTTTTTCTTCTTGTAACGCCGCATGATATCCTGAAATGTCGCGCAGACGAAGAAGTACTGCTGTTTAAGGCGCAGCTCCTGGCCGGCGTAATTATGGTCCGGCGGATAGAGAACCTTGGAAATCGTCTCGGAACTGACCTTGT
>CAZSOA010000338.1:0-2307 GCA_964608305.1 uncultured Desulfofustis sp.
CTCGCGGCAATGCTGGCAGAAGCCTTACTGACGGCAAGCTTTTCGGAAATTCTATCAAGGGAACATTCCGTTTCCTGCAGATATAAATAAACCAGAATCTGCCCGACAATGCGGCCGGCCCCCAAGTCCTGAGAAGCGCGGCCGCCACTTTCCACCAACCGCTTTCTCGCCTCATCAAGAACGATCGCCCCCTGATGTTTGTCGCGATATTCAACCATACAACGCTTTCCTCATCGGTCGGGAAGCCGATAAATCAGCACCGCGCCGTTCTCAAAGACCCGCTCAAACCGTTCATCCGTTGCAATGTCTTCCACAAAAGACACCGGATAAACCCCCAGATTGGTGATGGCGTCGTCAGCCGGCGCGATCAGGTGTTTTTTTATGACAACGGCACCGATGCCGTGTTTTTGCAGCATGAGCAACCGGGTCTCGTTGTCGGCCCGCCAGAAATCCCGCAGCCGGTAATTCAAATACCATTCATGAGGAACCGGGAAGAGCCGGTAGTTTCCCTCCGGGTACATAAATATCTGATGCGGGACTGGGGGGTGTTCTCGCAGATAGTTGACGGCAGCCTGCAATTCGTCGCTGACATTTCGTAATTGAAAAGTCTTTGCCAGTGCGTACCCGGACTGCATGAGAGCAAGGGTAACAACAATCATCACAAGAAAACGGGGCTTGGGCAGGAGCACCAACCGCTCGGCGACCGGAAGCAAACAAAAGACCAGGCCTGGCAGGAAAAACCGGGCATCCGGCGCCGTCCGCAACAGCCATGCCGCCAGCAGCATATAGCTGAGCCCAACCCCCCACAGCCACAGAGAAGATTGTTTAAGTGCGGGCTCACGTTGCCGGTGATTGAACCGACCGATTATTGATACAAGCGCGCCGACCGCCGCCAGATAGATGATCATTCCACCGTAGATGAAAAAGTTTGCGGGTATCCGCAAGTCGCCCGGGTGATTGGCGATAATCTCGGCCATCTGCTCACTCGGGGCTGAAGGTTTGTGCCGGCCCCCCGAGACTTCCTTTTCTGAAACGTGCTGCCTGGCCATAGGGCTCTTTTTTATCTGAAACCGGTCTTGCAGGTCATCGATTATTTTTTCCGCCTGCTGTACCGGATAGAATGGTGCACCACTGTAGTTTTCAATGGTTTTGCCGAAAAACCAGGTAAACACGCCGACCAGCAACAAAGAGGCAGACAGAATCCGGATCGTTTTGAGCACTCGTTGCGTTTGATAGGTCCAGGAGAACAGGCAAAGAAAAAAGGCGGGAAAAAAGAGGATCGCATTCACCTTTATCCCAAGCGCCAGGCACAGAAATGCCGAAGCCAGCAACCATCGCCCGCGCCGCAACAGGTAAAAAGAGGTGAGGACCTGCGCCGCCATCGGTACGTCTTGATAGAAAGCCACGCTGAAAATGAGCACCATGGGGGTGGATGCAATCAGCAGCACATAGAGCAAAGCCGATCGGTCGACAACGCCTCCACGGGAGGCGGCGAGGAGGTAGGCAACCCACAGTAATTGAGCAAGGAAGAGTGCGTGATACAATTGGACAATCAGGAAGGAGCCGTTGAACACGGCAAATAGCACCGCGGCAAAATAATGCCAGAGAAACGAGTGAGGATAGCGACGCGTCTCCACCTCACCCCAGCCGGTTGGTATTTCGGCAAAAAAATTGGGGGCGGGCAATGTGGTGGATTGTGTCTGCATCATGTAGTAATGGGTTACCTCGTCGCCGATCATCACCTGGGGAGCCAGTAATCCCGTAACCAATACCGCGCCGACAGCTGCAAGAATCACCAGCGGTGCAGTGCGTGCCGTTCCGTGGCCAACGCTGCTCTTCAACCACTTCCGGATAGCCTTCATCCGATCCTGCTGATTTTGAGCCTCGGGTGCCTGGTCATACGGTACGACAGGTACGTCTTTGTTGAAAAAGCGATCCTCCAGGCGGGAAAGCCGCTGCAGCATCGCTGCCTGACGATCCTGCAAATGAGAGATCGTTAACGATAACTGGAAGCAGAGAAGCAACAGAAACAAAATGCTCAGAGCAGCCAACGCGGTGCCGTACTGCACCCCTATAAGGCTCGGGAATGCCGACAATGCCCGCGCAAAGATAGCGGTGAGCATAACCAGCAGGGATACCGAAGACCAAAGCAGAACGTAACGCAGATGAAGCCCGGAGCGAACTGCGCTGATCACGGTCAACAACAGCATACCCAGACTGACCGCGACAGCGATCAGACGCATGCGATGGCCGAGGTCCAGCGCCCCCCAGAAGGCAGCGAGCCCGTCACTAAGCGCAATAGAGGCC
>CAZSOA010000339.1:0-2297 GCA_964608305.1 uncultured Desulfofustis sp.
GAAGGCCCGGCAGGGCGAACCAACAAGCCCGAAGGGTAGCGGACAGGACGTCCGCAACCGGCAGCCAGGCCGGGGATGGCCTGGCCTGCCGGCTGCGAAGCCCAGCCGATCAGGCCGCAGCGACCCAGGGGGAGTCAGTACCGACCGGCCCGTCAACCATCGCAGTAACCGTCACTGAAAGTAACGGGCCATATCGAGAAAGACCGGATGGGAACCGTCATGCCGGCCCACCTGTTTGACATCTTGAAGTTTCTCCAGTTGCTTGACGATCTGGTCAAGCCGATGTTCCTCGGCCACCTTGAGCCAGACCCGGCTCATCTCACCATTGCCCAGCGGCAGGACGGCAATTCCCTCGAGATTATAGGCCCGCCGGGAGAACAGGCTGCAGATATGCGTCATGACGCCGGGATGGTTCCTGACCATCAGTTCGAGGACGGCGATCGCTGTCGAATGGTGCGAGGTGCCTGCTTCATGCGCATTCAGATACATGGGGGTCTCCTATCATCGTTGAGTTTGCCGCACCGGGCGGGACCATCGGGTAAACATCTTCATCCATCGCAACCGGGATATTGACCAGGCATGGTCCGGTCGATTGCAAAGCAGCTTGCAGAACCGCATCGAGTTCCGCGGTATCGGTTACATCATAGGCACACATCCCAAAACCTCGGGCAATGGCCGGGTAGTCCACATTATGCTCAAAAACCGAGGCCATCACGTTGCCCCCATAGAAAAGCTGCTGCTGTTGCCGGACGAGCCCAAGAGACCGGTTGTTGAGCAGGATTATTTTCACGTTGGCGCGTTGCTCGACAATCGTCGCCAATTCCTGGATATTCATCAACAGGCTGCCGTCACCGGTAAAGCAGACCACCGGTCTTTCAGGCTCGGCCAAAGCCGCCCCGAGCGCCGCCGGCACCCCGAACCCCATGGTGCCGAGTCCTCCCGAGGTGAGAAACTGACGCGGTCGGGTGAACGGATACACCTGTGCCGCCCACATCTGATGCTTCCCGACGTCGGTGGTAACGATCGCTTCGTCGCCGACGAGTTCCGCAACCCGCATGACAATGCCATAGGGTCGGGCAAAATCGAGATGCTCGGTACAGAAGAACGGGTATTGGGCGCGCAGTCTGGCGATATGAGCAAGCCACTCCCGGCGTTTGCCTTCTTTGATGAGCGGCAGCAGTGCCGCCAATGAATCCTTGACATCGCCGACGAAGCCGAGATTGGCCGGCCGAAGCTTGCTTATCTCGCAGGGATCAATATCGATATGAATGATTTTCGCCTGGGGACAGAACTCGGCAACCTTGCCGGTCGCCCGGTCATCAAAGCGAACGCCGATGCCGATAAGCAGATCACAGTCATGCATGGCCAGGTTGGTGGCGCGTGATGCATGCATCCCGAGCATGCCGAGGTAGAGTTCATGCTCCGGCGGAATCACACCGAGGCCGAGCAGCGTCATGGTCGTCGGCAGCCCGGCCTTTTGCGCAAACCGCCGTGCCTCGTCTCCTGCGTTGCCGAGAATGACGCCGCCGCCGAGATACAGTATCGGCCGCTGCGCCGCATCAATCATCGCCACCGCCCGCACCAGTTGATCAGGATCAAACAGCGCCGGTTGCGGGCGAGGCGGCGGGCCCGGAAGCGTGTCGCCGCACTCGATCAACTCGTTTTGCACATCTTTGGGAATATCGATCAGAATCGGCCCCGGGCGCCCATGTACCGCCAGGTGAAAGGCCTCCGGGATAACATCAAAAAGCTCCGCGGCAGAGCGCACCAGGTAATTGTGCTTGGTGATCGGGATACTGAGCCCATAGACATCAACCTCTTGGAAGGCATCGGTGCCGATCATCGACAGCGGCACCTGGCCGGTAATAAACACCACCGGAATAGAATCGAGATAGGCATCGGCCATGGCGGTGATAATGTTGGTCGCCCCCGGGCCGGAGGTTGCGAAACAGACCGCCGGGAGGCCGGTCGAGCGGGCCATGCCCTGGGCGATGAAGCCGGCACCCTGTTCATGGCGGGCAAGAACGTGTCGGATCGTTCCTTCCCGGTACAGGGCATCGTAAAGCGGTAGGATCGAGCCGCCGGGAATGCCGGTAATAGTGGTGATGCCTTGGTTGGCCAGCAACCTGATGGTCAGCTGGGCGCCGGTGAGATGTGCCATGTTTCTCCTCCTGTCGTGGCTGTTATGGCCGTCGAGGTCGGGGCGGGAGAAACGAAAAACCCCCGCCGGCCGGCGCCGACGGGGGTTGAAGATCGTGATCGTCTCCCCGTTACGGCGCCGCGCACACCACCACAAT
>CAZSOA010000340.1:0-2289 GCA_964608305.1 uncultured Desulfofustis sp.
GCGCCTTGAAGGTGACCCCGTCCCACGACCGGGACGACTACGAGATCGGCCGCCGGCATAACCTGGAGATGTGCAAGGTCATCGACGACCACGGCACCATGAATGAGCGGGCCGGCCGCTATGCCGGGCTCGAGCGGTTCGCCGCCCGCAAGCGCATCGTCGAGGATCTCGAGCAGCAGGGCTACCTGGTTACGGTCGAAGACTACCAGCAGGCCGTCGGGCAATGCTATCGCTGCAAAACGGTGGTTGAGCCGACCACTTCGCTGCAGTGGTTCGTCTCGGTCCGGCCGCTTGCCGACGCGGCGGTGGCGGCGGTGCGGGAGGAGCGCATTAGGATCTATCCGAAGACCTGGTACAACACTTTTTACGGCTGGATGGACAATATCCGCGACTGGTGCATCTCCCGGCAGATCTGGTGGGGACACCGGATTCCCGCCTGGAGCTGCAGCGGTTGCGGCGAGCTTATCGTCGAGACCGTCGACCCCGAGCGTTGCCCGTCCTGCGGCTCGGCTGAGCTGGTGCAGGAGACCGATGTGCTCGATACCTGGTTCTCGTCGGCGCTCTGGCCCTTTTCGACGATGGGCTGGCCGGAGCAGACCAAGGAACTGGCTACCTTCTACCCCACCTCGATCCTGGTGACGAGTTTTGACATCCTCTTCTTCTGGGTGGCGCGAATGATGATGATGGGCATCCACTTCATGGACCGGGTGCCGTTTCACGACGTCTACCTGCACGCGCTGGTCCGGGACAAGCATGGCAAGAAGATGTCCAAGTCCACCGGCAACGTCATCGATCCGCTGCAGGTCATGGACACCTACGGCACCGACGCGGTGCGCTTCACGCTGGCCGCCTTTGCAGCCCAGGGCCGGGAGATCCGGCTCGACGAGGAGCGGATCGAGGGCTACCGGTTCTTTATCAACAAGCTCTGGAACGCGGCCCGCTTCGCGTTGATGCATGTTGGCTCCTGCAGCCCCGAGGTGGCCCGGGCCGTCGATGGTCGCGCCGAGCTGGCGCTGGCGCATCGCTGGATCCTCAGCCGCACCGCCCGCACCATCGAGCAGGTGCGTCGAGGGCTTGACGACTATTATTTCAACGAAGTCGCCTCGGCCAATTATCAGTTCATCTGGCATGAATTCTGCGACTGGTATCTCGAATGGATCAAGCCGGATCTGTTCAGCAGCAACGAAGCGCAGCGCGATCAGGCCCGCGGCGTTCTGCTGACGGTGCTTGAGACCGTGGTCAAGCTGATGCACCCGATTACCCCGTTTGTCACCGAAGAGATCTGGAGTGTCCTGCCCGGCGAGCGGCCGGTGCTGATGCTTGAGCCATATCCGCAGCGGCAGCCGGACTGGATTGATGAGGCGGCGGAGCAGGAGATGACGCTGCTGATGGGTATCATCTCCGGTATCCGCACCATCCGTTCCGAGGCCAATGTCCACCCGTCCCAACGGTTGACCGCCTATGTCACCAACGTCGACGAGACGGTCGCGGCGCTGTTGCGGCAATTCGTGCCTGCCATTGCCGAGCTGGCCCGCCTCGATACGCTGCAGATTGCCGCTCCCGGCGAGAAACCCGCCGATGCCGCCACCCATATCTTCAACGACATTGAAATTTATATCCCGCTTAAAGGGCTTGTCGATATCGCCGGTGAGCGGGCAAAACTGGCAAAAGAACGGGCAAAGACCGAGGCTGATCTGAAGCAGGTGACCGGTAAACTGAGCAACGAGAAGTTTCTGGCCAACGCCCCGCCGGTAATTGTTGAAAAAGAACGTGAGAAACAGCGCGAACTCGAAGCGCGGCTCACCAGGATCAGCGAGGCCGAGCAACGGTTGGCGGCGATTGCCGGTAATTAATAAGGGCGCAGCGGAACCGTCATGGACAGCAACTTGCTTGATACGATGCTTCGCTCGTTTTTACGCGAGGATATCGGCCGGGGGGATTTGACCAGCGAGGCGCTCTTTGCCGCCGAACAGCGCGGCAGCGCCCGGCTGGTGGCCCGGGAGTCGTTTCTGGCGGCCGGGGTTGAGGCGGTCGCGGCCCGGGTCTTTGCCGTGCAGAATCCCGCCATCGAGACCACCGGCGCGGTGCCCGATGCAACCCGGGTCAACCCCGGCGATGTCTTGCTGATCGTGAGCGGCCCGGTCGTCGACCTGCTCAAGGCCGAGCGGGTGGCGCTCAACCTGCTCCAGCGGGTATCAGGCATTGCGACGCAGACCGCCGCTTTTGTCGCGACGACGGCCGATTACAACGTCCGCATCTGCGATACGCGCAAGACCACGCCGGGCCTGC
>CAZSOA010000341.1:0-2279 GCA_964608305.1 uncultured Desulfofustis sp.
CAGCGCCTCCATGATGTACGAGCCGTACTCCACGCTTCGGGAAGGCAGGGAGGCGGCGGGTGGATGGTACCTTCGGGCGGCGCTCCTGCGGCCCATGGAAGGGATCTATCTGCAGCGGATCGGGCTGATGCTGCCGCCTGAGCGGCAGGAAGAGGCAAGCAGGCTGTTGGCGGAGGGGTATCGGCGCGCCCTGCTCAAGGCCCGCGTCGTGCCCAGCTGGGCGGAATGGCTGCTGATTACCGGGCAGCGGTCGGAGGCGATGGCGTTGATCAAAGAGTGGTTTGTCCGCGATCCGGGAACGGCGGCCGGGTTGATTCCGCTGCTGGAGACGCACCGGTTCTCGCGGCAGGAGGTGGCCGAGGTGCTGCCGCCGTCGGCGGAGGCGTGGATCCGTTTCGGGACGTACCAGGAAGATATGGGCCAGATCGAGGAGGCCGGGCACTACCGCAGCGAGGCGCTGCGCTTTGTGGAGCGGGAGGAGGTGGCCAAGCCGCAGTGGTTCTCCCAGCTGATCGGCTACTACCAGCGTCACGGCCGGCCGGACGAGGCCTTGGCGGTGTTGCGTCGGGCGGTGGAAGCCTGTCCCGAACATGCCCCGTTTCGCATCCAGCTCGGTGATTACTACCAACGCGAGCAGATCTGGTACCGCGCCCTGGAAGAATATCAGAAAGCCGTCGCCCTGGAGCCGGGCAACGAGTCCTACCGCCGCCGCCTGCGCAAGCTGGAATTGGATATCGAGTTTGGCAGATAAACAGGAAAACTCCTTTTTGTCATGTCAATTCAAATGTATAATAAGCAGATGAAGACGTTTTCTCCGGCATTGCAGGTTCTTCCTCCTCCTCAACTGAAACTCTGGCATGAGTTGGATGGTACCCCCGGCCATTTTGTTCTGTATGGCGGGACAGGGCTTGCTTTACATCTCGGTCATCGGGTGTCCGTGGTTTTTGATTTTTTCTCGAATCAAGCATTCGATCCACAGGTGCTTGCTCAAAGCGTGCCGTATTTGACGGGGGCGGAACGAGTACAGATTGCAGCAAACACCTTGACGTGCCGAGTCGGAGGAGACGAAGGTGTGCTTGTCTCGTTTTTCGGAGGACTTGGCCTCGCTCGGATCGCCCCGATAGAACGGGTTGAAGGACGAGCCCTGCGGGTGGCTTCGGTTCTCGATATTGCCGGTACCAAAGCTGCAGTCGTTCAGAAACGTGCCGAGAAAAAAGATTATCTTGATATCGATGCCGTGTTGCAATCTGGCATTGCCTTGCCGGAGATACTTGCTGCTGCTCGCGCCATATACGGCAATTCATTCAATCCGTTAATCACCCTGAAGGCGCTGAGCTATTATGGCGACATCCCGGATCTGCCGAATGTTGTGCAGGAGCGGCTGCGTGCAGCGGTTGCTGGGGTAGATCCTCTCAAACTTCCTGTTATCAAGCCATTTGACCGTGGATAATCGTGGAGACATCGATATGAAACCACTGCCACGTACTCCGGAGATGTTTCGCGTGGCCAAACGGGTTGTCTGGTTCAAGGACCCCGATGAGACGCTTGCCGATCCCGTGCATTTTCTGGCGCATGTGATGACCTATGGCATGGAGGAGGATTTGCGGGTGGTGCTTCAGGTGGTCGGTGATGAAGCCCTGTGCGAGGCACTGCAGCATGCCGGTCCTGGGATTTTCGATCAGCGATCCTGGGCGTATTGGAACCTGCGATGCGGCATTCCTCCTGATACCCCTCTTCCTGTTCGACGTTTTGAATAGCCCATACCGCCAGCGTTTGCTCAGTACACAGCTGAGGACCATGCTCCAATCTTTTACCGTTGTTTTCCAGGAGGTTAGTCGGTGACGTGCTTCTCGGCGAACTGGGCCATCAGTTCGTGCATGTTGTAGGGCGGGCGAACCTGGAAGAAGTGGTCGATGACGGCGTGGGCGATCTCGTGGGCGACGACGCGGATGGTGGCGTCGTAGGCGGAGAAGTAGACGGTGTCTTCGGAGAGCGAGTAGTAGGCCAGATAGTCGACCTGTTTGTTGTATTTCTGCCGGTAAACGCTTGATACGGCCCTGCGGTCGGGCAGGATGTGGAAGGAGATGGCCAGGTTGTTGGGGAACATGTCCAGCACCACCTCGACCTTTTCGATGATGATATCGAGCTTGGCCAGCACCTCCTCTTCGATGGTGGCCGGTTGTTTCTGGGCGACCATGGCCGAGAGTTGCCGGGTGAGGCGCAGGTTGTCGTTGAACTCCTGCAGGTCCTCCACCGAGGTGTAGATGCGCCGGCCCACG
>CAZSOA010000342.1:0-2248 GCA_964608305.1 uncultured Desulfofustis sp.
CTGCATGAGACCGAAAGAATTCAGGAAAAACTATACAAGGAAATCAACGTACTGAAGAAGAAGCTGCAGAAAAGAAACTTTGCCGACGACATGATCGGCTCCAGCCGGCGAATGCGGGATCTTCGGGACATGATTTATCAGGTTGCCGAATCCGATGCGACGATTCTCATTACCGGTGAGTCGGGCACCGGAAAAGAACTGGTCGCAAACCTGATCAACAAATGCAGTCTCAGGCATGACAAACCCTTCCTGAAAGTCAACTGCAATACCATCAATGACAATCTGCTCGAAAGCGACCTGTTCGGGTATGAAAAGGGAGCATTTACCGGCGCCAATTCACGGCAGATTGGAAAATTTGAGATAGTCAACGGCGGCACCATTTTCCTCGATGAAATCGGCGATATCAGCACCAGAATGCAGGCCGCTCTGCTGCGGGTTCTGCAAAACGGTGAAATCATCAGGGTCGGGGGAAACAAGGCGTTCAACGTTGATGTGCGCATCATCGCGGCCACCAACGTTGAACTGGAAAAAATGGTGCAGTCGGGCCGTTTCAGGTTGGATCTCTATTACCGGCTGAACATTATCAATATTGTTATCCCTCCCTTGCGGGAAAGAAAGGATGATATTGTCGAACTGGCCACTCATTTTCCTTAATCCGTGACGAACCAACAGCATTTTTGGCCGAAAATAACAATTAACATGTTGATTTTTATCATAAAATAATGCAATATACGCCTGTCATAAAAACTCACTTGGCAGGTGACCGAATGAAACGATTTATTATTGAACAATCTGACAATGAATTCTACACGAGCCACTCGGGCCTGGCCCTCATCGGCTTGTGCATCAACCGCTTCAGCGACCTGCCGAAGCAGGTTGCCGGAAAAATGACCAGGGGCCAGGACAAGATATCGCACACCGATATCGTCCGCAGCATGCTGGGCCTGCTCTGCCTCGGCAAGAGCGATTTTGAGGCCATATCCTCCATGCGCGACGATACGTACTTCAAGCAGTCCCTGGGCATCAGCACTGTCCCTTCGGTAGAACGGCTGCGGCAGCGTCTTGACGAAAATGCCGAAGCGCTGCTGCCGATCATCAAGGACTGCTCGGTGGTGATGCTCAGAAACGGCAAAGTGCCCATCACCGGTCTCGATACCGGGCACATTCCCCTTGACGCGGATGTCTTTCCCATGGACAACTCCAATACCAGGAAGGAAGGGGTGAGCCGAACCTATCAGGGCACGGACGGTTATGCCCCCATTGCCGCCTACCTTGGTTTGGAAGGATGGTGCCTGGAGGTGGAACTGCGCCCCGGCAGTCAGCACAGCCAGGAAGGATTTATTCCCTATCTGCACCGGGTGATTGACCGGGCCAGGACCTTGACCACCAAAAAGCTCCTGGTTCGTCTGGACTCGGCCCATGACGCGCTGGAGACCCGGCTGGCTCTGCGGGACAGGGAAAAGGTTTCCTTCATCGTCAAGTGGAATCCGCGCCGGGAAGACACCAGCGCCTTATGCGCCCGGGCCTTTGCCGAGGGCAAGGTAACGGAGCCCCGAACCGGCAAAGAGGTAGCCCTGCTGACCATTCGCAAAAGGCAGGAACATGAGGGCCGGACCGTGGTGTTCACCAAGGTGGTGCGCGTTATCAGACGGACCATCGACAAGCGCGGGCAGCTTCTGCTTACCCCGGATGTCACGGTTGAGGGCTGGTGGACCGACCTTGACCTGCCGGAGCAGAAGATCATCAAGCTGTACGAGAACCACGGCTTAAGTGAGCAGTTCCACAGCGAATTCAAGAGCGATCTCGATCTGGAGCGTCTGCCCAGCGGCAAATTTGCCACCAACGCCCTGATCATGGCCCTTGGCTCCTTTGCCTACAATATCCTGCGGCTCATCGGCCAGCTGGGACTGCTGGGCGAGTATTCACCGGTCCGGCATCCGGCCAAGCGGCGCCGGTTGAAAACAGTGATCCAGGAGCTGATGTACCTGGCAGCCCGGCTGATAAGTTCAGCCCGCCGCCTCAGGTTGCGCTTCAGTCGGCACTGCCCGGGGTTTGAGGCTTTTGTCCGGGTGTACTCCCGGCTTTCCGCCGCGGCATAGGTAAGGCTGGACGGCCCGGAAAGAGAAAACAACAGGAGACGTGCGCCTTTTTTCGCCCTTTTGGGAGGTTTTTTTGTCAGATTGTCAAAGAACAGCAGGCATTGTCATCCCGGCGGAGGAATTGTTACCGCCGCAAGGGTCACAAGCCG
>CAZSOA010000343.1:0-2232 GCA_964608305.1 uncultured Desulfofustis sp.
GTGGAGGCGGTACGGCAAGGAAGCTTCCGTTTGGACCTGTTCTATCGGCTCTCCATTTTCAACATCACCATCCCGCCGCTGCGCGAACGCAAAGAGGATATCACCGATCTGATCTCCTATTTCACCGGAAAGTATTCAAAACTGTTCGATAAGGATATCTACGCCATCACCAAATCGGCCACCGAAAAACTGATGACTCACCAGTGGCCCGGCAATGTCCGTGAATTGGAAAATGTCATACAGCGGGCCGTCCTGATGAGTTCATCCGATGTCATCGCGGACCAGGACATCCAGTTCGATGCCCCGATCGCCTCGGACCAACCGTCGCAATCGCTTGCCTCGGTTATCGAGCAGCAACCGCACGCATCGCTCAAGGAGTTCGTTTCCGCCTGCGAGAAAGAACTGATCCTGCACAACCTGGAAAGATGCCAGGGCAACGTTGCCCTGGCGGCGGAAAATCTGCACATCGGCAAGACCGCCATGTACGAGAAGTTGAAGCGGTACCGGATCGTCCCCAAGAGCATTCGCTGAGCGAGAGACAACCGGCATTTTATTTGCATGACCACACCGTGAGTGTCAAATAATCATCACGGAGAGCTACCATGGAAATCAGTGCAACCAGCTTGGCAGCCCGCGAGCAGATGCTCAACCGAGACAAAGTGGGTCAAGATATCCGCCAGAGAACACTGGAGAAAGCAGCAGAAGCAAAACAGGTGCAGCAGCAGGACAAACCGCAGGAAGTCCGACAGCCGGAGGCGGACAAACAGGGTCGTATCGACCTGTACATCTGACACTGCATCACGATTACGTAATCCCGGTAACCACCATGTAATCTGATGTAATCAGCGGGGGAAGCAAAAAGGGAGGCAGGCCCGGCAATTCCGGGCCAACCTCCCTTTTTGCGTTGTTCTCCTTGCAATTGGCCGGGCGCTTAACGATAATGGGCGGTAGTTCATTTTCCCTCAACGGAGCGGATTCCCCATGAAACAACTGCTGATCATCGTCTTTCTCTTTCTCGCTGTCACCGTCGGCACCACGTCTTACTTCCTGCTCTCCGGAGAACCCACGCGCGAGGATATCGCGCTGCGGGTCAATGGCCACGAGTTCTCCAGCGATGAAGTGAATTCCTACCTATCCGGCCGTTTCGCCGAGACCGGCGCAAGCGACCAGCACCACGGCGACCGCGACCTGATGCTCAAGGCCTTCGCCGAGGAACGGGTGCTGATCCAGGAGGCGCAGCGGCTGCAGATCGACCAGCAACCCGATTTCCGCGACAAGATCCAGCGCTACTACGAATACTCGCTGATCAGCGCCCTGCGCAACCGCCAGGAGGAGCTGTTCCGGGCCGAGATCGAGGCCGACACCGCCACCCTGGAGCGCGGCATCGACCGCTTCATCGACCGCTACGGCCGCCCGGTCACCTTCCGCCTGTCCACCGAGGCCGAGCCCGCCACCCTGCTCTTCGATCTGGTGCCCAACAGCTACAAGCCGGTCCTGGCCGATCTGGAGCCGGGCCAGAGCCGGCCGGTCATCCTCACCGGCAACACCATCAGCGAGGTCACGCTGCTCGAGGTCGGCGACAAAACCGCCTCCCCGGCACCAACCCCGGACCGTGACAAAATCCGCCAATTGCTGCTCGACTATCACACCGGCGTGCGGTTGAGCATGTGGATCAAGAACCTGCTGGACAACGCTTCGATCACCTACGGCAAGGAGCACTGATACCGATGGCAGCCCACTATCAGCGAAAACTCAAGAACTTCTTCATCAAAAAGGATTTTCAGGGCCGTATCAGCCTGGCGGTCTTTCTTGCCGTGGTCGGCGGCTGCTTCATCTTTTTCGTGCTGCTCGCCTTCTTCTCCCGCAACACACTGACCTTTTCCTACACCGACAGCGTCGTCCAGGTGGGCCAGACGCCGTGGATGCTGATCAAAAACGCCCTGCTGGCCAACTGGCTGTTCCTGCTGGTGGGCGGCTCGCTGCTGGTGGTCGCCGCGATCATCGCCACCCACCGCGTGGCCGGGCCGCTCTTCCGCTTCGAAAAGACCCTGGGCACCATGATCGACGGCGACCTGTCTCAAACGGTCCATCTTCGCGACAAGGACGAGGGCAAGGACCTGGCCGCCCGCATCAACTCCTTCAACCTCCTGCTCACCGGCAAGCTCCGGGAGATCGATCGCAGCTCCAAGGCCATCAGCGACCTGCTGGCCCGCTGCGAGGCCCTCGACCTGC
>CAZSOA010000344.1:0-2212 GCA_964608305.1 uncultured Desulfofustis sp.
CCGAAAATCCAGCAGTTCCGCCATGATCGGCCAGAACGCGTTCCGCGGATGGGCATAATACTGCTGCTCGTTCAGGGAGCGAACCCCGGGAAACGAGCCAAGAATCAACAGCCTCGCAGCACCTGATGCCACCGGAGCGAATCCGCCCGGCGGCGGCGCAACGTGCGCACCTTGCTCGGTGGCAGACCTTTTTGGCATGAGCGGCGCTCTGGTATTATTGTTTCCAAGTGCGATCGTGAAGCATAACCGAAACCAGACGGATAAAGATCATGAACGTTCGAACCGAAACCGATTCCCTCGGCCCCGTAGCCGTTCCCGTTGACGCTTTGTACGGAGCGCAGACCCAGCGGGCCATGAATAATTTTACCATCTCCGACAAGCCGCTCCCGCTCCGCTTTTTGCGTGCGGTACTCCTCATCAAGCAAGCGGCCGCCCGAACCAATGGCGAATTGGGTCTGCTGCCTCAAGCAACGGCCACCGCGATTGCCGATGGTGTGGATCAACTGACCGATGCCGACATCATACGCCATTTCCCGGTCCCGATTCTGCAAACCGGCTCCGGCACCAGCACCAACATGAACGCCAACGAGGTGCTGGCCGCGCTGGTACGGCAACGCGGGATCGACTGTTCGCCAAACGATCAGGTCAATCTGGGGCAGAGTTCCAACGACGTGATCCCGACGGCACTCCATATCGCCGCCGCCCACGCGATAGCCCGTCATATCCTGCCGGCCCTTGCCGGGCTTGCCGCCGCCATCCGGGACAAGGCGGCCGAGTACGCGGACGTGATCAAAACCGGCCGGACCCATCTCATGGATGCCCTGCCGATCAGACTGGCCGACGAACTCGGCGGCTGGGCCGCTCAGGTCGATGACAACGCGCGGCGGCTGGAATCGACGCTGCCACGATTGCTGGCGGTGCCGCTGGGAGGCACGGCGGTGGGCAGCGGGGTCAATTGCCATCCCGAGTTTGCTCTCCGGGTCCTGACCCATCTCGGCCGGCGCATCGGACTTACGCTGACGTCCATGGATTCAAAGTTCAAAGGGCTCAGCAGCCTCGATACCGTCCTGGAAACCTCCGGCCAATTCAAGACCGCCGCCGTGACGCTGATGAAGATCGCCAACGATCTAAGGTGGATGAATTCCGGACCCGGCAGCGGGCTTGGTGAAATTATCCTGCCTGCTCTCCAGCCCGGTTCATCGATTATGCCGGACAAAATCAACCCGGTCATCCCGGAAGCGGTCTGCATGGCCGCCGCCCGCGTCATCGGTAACGACACCTCGATCACCATCGCCGCCCAGTCCGGCTCTTTTCAGCTCAACACCATGCTGCCGCTGGCCGCTGCCGACCTGCTCGAATCAGCGGATCTGATCGGTGGCGCTGCCCGGGATCTCGGAGACAAGGCGATCTGCGGACTTATTGTCCAAACGGAACGACTGCGCGCCCCGCTGGCGAAAAATCCGATCCTGGTAACGGCGCTGGCGCCGCATATCGGTTACCTCAAAGCGGCAACAGTCGCCAAAATAGCCCGAGAACAGGGGCGGACCATCGCCGAAGTCGCCCGGGAGATGACCGATCTTGATCCCGACCTGCTGGTGCAACTGCTCGATCCACAGCGCCTTGCCGACGGGGGGCACCCCCCAGCGAGAGCGAGCACCACGACCTGACATTCCGGCACCAGGCGTTCGGCCCGAGCCTGTCGGAGCCTTTTCCGGGACTATCAGGGGTGCGGCCGATACCCGTGCAGCAGGCGGCAGTACATGGTCCGTACGTGCTTCCCGTCTTTGGTTACGCTGAGCTGCCGGATCGGCCCCATGGCGGTCATGCGATTCTGAAAATAGGGGTACTCAACCCGTATCCGGCTGGAAGCAACAACCAGGATATCCCGGCCGGCCAGTTCATCGGGGCTGGTCCAGTATTCGTACATCAGACCGTCCCAGGTGAACACATGCCAGCCGACGGTTTCGTCAACACCACGACGTCGACGCTCGGCGGCATCAGCATCACCATGGCGGGTACGATAGAAGGCCAGTCCGCTGCTGATCTGATACGGATCCATTCCGACCACAACCGGTCGCCGGCCGGTCTCGCCCTCGACCTCGTCAACAATCGCATCCACCTGGTACGCGAGGTCCTGCCAGCCGGTTAAAAACGGCCGCTGCGCCGGTGGCAGACCGGGCAGGCCGAGAACGACATAGTGCACCATAATGGT
>CAZSOA010000345.1:0-2204 GCA_964608305.1 uncultured Desulfofustis sp.
CCCGTTGAATTCCGGATTGAAGCCGGCGCCAAGCGCGAGCAGGGCCGAGACCCGGCCGTCGATGCGCACCGAGCCCTCCGTGGGCTGCAGAATCCCGCAGATGATCTGCAGCAGGGTCGACTTGCCGCTGCCGTTGCGACCGATGATGCCGACGGTCTCCCCTCGCCGGACGGCGAGGTCTACCCCCTTGAGCGCATAAAACGGCGTATGATATTGCCGGCCGGCAGGGAAAAACGTCTCCACGAGCCGGTGGAAATTTTTGCGGTAGAGGCAGTATTTCTTGCGCACCTCCCGCAGCTCGATCGAGGTTTTGTTCCGCTCACCCATCGACCGGCCTCATAGCACATCGACAAATTGCGGTTTCAGCCGGCGAAACACCCAACCGCCGGTCAGCAGCGCCAGGATGGCAACCACCCAGAAGTAGAGGGTGTAGAGCGCATGCTCCCAGAACGGTACGAAATTGACAAAGGAATCGCGATACCCCTGGATGATGTAGTAGACCGGGTTGAGCTTCAGAAAGAACTGCACCTTTTCCGGCATGATGCCGATATCCCAGAAGATCGGCGTCATCCAGAAGCCGACCTGCAGCACCACCGGCACGAGTTGTGCGACATCGCGGACATAGACGTTGAGCGAGCTGACCAGCCAGCCGATGCCGCTGGCCAGGACCAGCAGGCACAGGAGATAGTAGAACGCCTGCAGGTAATACCAGCTCAACGGCATCCGATTGGCGACCAGCAGGACCAGCAGCAACAGTAAAAACGCCCAATGCCCGACCAGGTTGGACAGCAGCTTCACCGCCACCAGGATCTGGGACGGAAACACCGTCTTCTTGATCAGGTGGGCATATTGGGTAATGACCGTCGAACACGCCGCAACGATGCTCGAAAAGACAAACCAGGGTGCAAGGCCGCAGGTAAGCCAGACGACGAACGGCACGTCATGCAGCGGTTTGGCCTTGAAGCCGATACTGAAAACAAACCAGAAAACAACGATCATCACCGCCGGCTTGATAAAGGTCCAGATGAACCCGAGAAACGAGCCGACGTACATGCTCGCCACCTCCCGGCGGGCAAGGGCCCGGAGCATCTGGTTGTAGTGGATGAGATCACGGCCCAGGCGGACCAGTCCGGCTCCGATCATCTGCTGTTCCCGTTTCCCAGGATCTGTTTAAAATAGGCAATGGTCGGCACCAAGCCGTCCTTGAGGGCGACCTTCGGCTCCCAGCCGAGCTTTTCTTGTGCCAGCGTGATGTCGGGGCGGCGCTGTCGCGGGTCGTCGGCCGGCAGCGGTTTATAAACGATCTGCGACCGGGAGCCGGTCAGCGCAAGAATCGTCTCAGCCAGCTCGGCGATGGTGAATTCGCCGGGATTGCCGACATTGACCGGGCCGGTGAAATCGTCAGCGCTGTCCATGAGCCGGACAAACACGTCGATCAGGTCGTCGACGTAACAGAACGAACGGCTCTGGCTGCCGTCGCCGTAGACGGTGAGCGGCTCGCCCTTGAGCGCCTGGACGATGAAATTGGACACCACCCGGCCGTCGTTGAGATTCATGCGCGGGCCGTAGGTGTTGAAGATCCTGGCGATCTTGATCTTCAGCTGGTGCTGGCGATGGTAGTCGAAAAACAGGGTCTCGGCGCAGCGCTTGCCTTCATCGTAACAGGCGCGGATGCCGTTGGGGTTGACGTGGCCCCAATACGACTCCGGCTGCGGATGGACCTGCGGGTCGCCATAGACCTCGGAGGTCGAGGCCTGGAAGATCTTGGCCTTGATCCGTTTGGCCAGGCCGAGCATGTTGATGGCGCCGTGCACCGAGGTCTTCGTGGTCTGCACCGGGTCGAACTGATAGTGAATCGGCGAGGCCGGACAGGCCAGGTTGTAGATCTCATCGACCTCGATGTAGAGCGGAAAGGTCACATCGTGGCGAAGCAGCTCAAACAGCGGGTTGTCGAGCAGGTGCAGGATATTTTGCTTGCTGCCGGTAAAAAAATTGTCGACGCACAAGACCTCGTGCCCCTGTTCAAGCAGCTTCTCGCACAAATGCGAGCCGAGGAACCCGGCTCCGCCGGTTACGGCAATACGTTTGGTAGGTGTCATGAACGACGACTCTCCCGCGATAGGGCAATGAGCATAAATAAGCGACCGCAACAAAGAAAAACACGCAGATTATACCATTGCTGCGCAAAAGGCAAACAGGCAAAC
>CAZSOA010000346.1:0-2193 GCA_964608305.1 uncultured Desulfofustis sp.
AACGGAGACAGGGCGAAACCGGGGGTATCGGATCACCGCCTTCATGGGGGAAGGCAAAGAAGGCCCGGTCACCGAACTCTATATCGTCTGCCGACGCCGGGATCTTAAAAACCTGCTCAAAAAAGTCGTCGCCATCGACCCGAAAGCCTTCTATGTCACAGAACAGGCAGGGTCCGTAAGCAACGTCTACCGCCCGATCATGCAACCCGTTACCGGCTGGCGGGCTATCCTGAAAAAGAAATAACCGCTATCGACCATGGAGAACCAGACAACGGTACCGGCTGCCGTCGTGCTCGCCGCCGGCAAGGGAACCCGAATGAAGTCCTCGCGGGCCAAGGTATTACACGACGTCTTCTACCGGCCAATGCTGCACCATGTCCTTGACGCTATTGCCCCGCTCGGTGCCGACCCGACGGTGGTGGTCGTCGGCCATCAACGGGAACTGGTCGAGCAGGCAGTAAACGATTACCACGTGATGTGTGTCAACCAGGAAGAACAGCGCGGCACCGGCCATGCGGTTCAGTGCACGCAGGCCGCACTGGCAGACCATGACGGCTCGGTGCTGATCCTCTGCGGCGACTCGCCGCTGCTGCAGACCGCGCAGTTGGCGGAGATGCTGAATGAGCATCGCAGGACCGGAGCGCTGCTGACCATCATGACGACGACACTCGCCGACCCGACCAACTACGGCCGGATTATTCGTGATGCAACCGGGATGATCCGAGCCATTGTCGAAGAAAAAGATGCCACACCCGAACAACGGCGCATCACGGAGATCAACGCCGGTCTCTACTGCGTCGAGAAATCGTTTCTTTTTGAGGCACTGGCCGGCCTTACCGACAACAACAGCCAGCGGGAGCTGTACCTGACCGATATTGTCGGCATCGCCGTCGACCGAGCAGTCCCCGTCGCCGGCTACTGCCATCCTGAACCGCTGCAGGTACTGGGCGTCAACTCCCGGGTCGAGTTGGCGCAGGCCCACGACGCGATCAGGCGACGGCGCAACCGGGAGCTGATGCTGCAAGGCGTCACCATGCACGACCCAGCCTCGATCACCGTCGCCGCCAGTGCGGTTATCGGTAGTGACTGCATCCTGAGCGAACGGATTACCATTCTCGGAACGACGGCGATCCAAACCGACTGTCGCATCGATCCCGGTGTCGTTATCGAAAACGCGGTGATCGGCGCCCGCTGCCGGATCGGCGCGAACAGCGTGCTGCGCCACTGCACCCTGGCGGCGGACACCGCCGTGGCGCCGCTCAGCCGAATCGAAAACGACCGAAATAACCGCTGAGTAAAACGATCTCACAGCACCAACGACGTTTTCCATTTGGCAGCAACCGTTCCAGGCTCTATACTGCACAAAAAAGGCGTCATTGATCCGGCGGGACACCATTAATCAGCAGGAGCACTTGACTCGCATCGCTGCCGGGCATCCATGCCCCGGTATCCGTGAGCATCGACAGAAGAGGAAACAATGAGCGATATCAAAAAAATGTACACGACTATCCGCGGCGATCATTTCCCGCTTGAGATGACTATCAGCTTCGGCGACCAGCAACTCGTCTATCGGAAACGGACCTGGAAAATCGCCCAGGATGACGGGACGTTCGATGAACGCGGCATCCGCTACGGGGAGAACCCGGACCAGGAAGCGGCTCTGTACGAATTGGTAAACGGCAACCTGCGACTCGGCGACTGTGCCTTCATCGAACCGGGTAACGGCCTCGTCTCCGCGATCACCGCCGAAGACATGCTTCAGGTCGGCAAGCATCCAGGCAAGATCAACCTGACCGACATCGATAACGGTCTCAACATCATCAAATACCTGATGGACCGGCCGACTGCCGTCATTCTCAAGCATAATAATCCCTGCGGCGCCGCACACGGCTCGTCGTTGGCCGAGGCGTTCGACCGGGCCAATCGCGCCGACCGGATCGCCGCCTTTGGCGGGGCGGTGGTTTTAAACCGGGCCTGCGACCGAGACACTGCCGAACTACTCGCCGGCAATTATCTTGAGGTAGTCTGTGCGCCGGATTTCGTTGACGGCAGCCTCGAGATCATCAAGAAACGAAAAAATCTGCGCGTCATCAGGATGTCGCGGATCGATCGCCTCGCCCAGTTTGAAACGTATCGCTTCGTCGACTTCAAAAGCCTGCTCGACGGCGGCATTATCGGCCAACAATCAGCACG
>CAZSOA010000347.1:0-2193 GCA_964608305.1 uncultured Desulfofustis sp.
CGTTTCATTATGCCATTTTTTATTCCGGCGCTTCTGTCTCTGTCTTCTTTGACAGATTACCTCGGAGTACCCCGGTTTCTGTAGCTCCGGCTCCCGGATCAAGCTGCTCGTCGATACGATGATTGTTCGCACCTTGGCCGATTTTCAACAACGCATGCAGTCGGGGAGCAGTGCCTGCTGGTGTCGTGGAGGGTGTTTGCTATGATGGGATGGTTCGGCAGAATCTTGCCGGGGATACTGCGATCAAGGCGATATAGTACGCCGACCAGATGACCGAAAGCGGTATCTCCATCCTCATCCCGACATACGCCCGGACCGCCTGGCTGCAGGAAGCGCTGTGGTGTGCCATACACCAATCGCTAACCAGCCGGATCATCGTTCTCAATGATTGCCCTCGGCAGTGGCTGTACTGTGAACACCCGCTGGTGACGATCGTCAATCTGCCCGAGCGTATTGCGACCCTGGGTGAAAAACGCAATGCGTTGTTGCAGCTCGCGGAGACCGAGTGGGTTGTCTGGCTGGACGACGATGACTGGCTTTTGCCGTGGTATGTCGAAGATCTTCTGCCGATTACCCAGGGTCCGTTCGACACGGTATTGACGACCAGATGCTGGCATGCGTATGGTGGAAATGGCGATGGCTGTGTCCAATGGTATCAAAACACCGCCGTCCAACCGATGGCCGTTCGTTTGCAGGCGGCAAGAGAAAGTGGGGGCTATCCTGCCCTTGATGCCAGGGAAGATCGGGAATTCTTGGCACGGATGCTGACCAGAGGCCGTATCTGTTCACTGGCCACCGTCTCGGGGTATTGTTATCGCTGGGACAATGGGATCTTTCATGTCTCCGGCAGTGGTGACCCGTTGGCCGGCGGGACCCTTGGTCAGGATGCTGAAATGCGCCTCAATCAGGGTCTGGAGCCCTCTGGTCGGGTGGTCATCTCACCGTCGCTGCGGCACAACTATTTCAAGGATTTTCCTGAGCGCGAGCGCTTGATTAGGTATCGGTCAAGCAAGCCGTTCCAGAAGGAGGCGGTGTCTGAACGATATCTGGCTTTTGCAGGCCAGGAAATCAAGATGGCCTTCCCCCGGGATCTTGAAAAAAGGATTGCTGTCCTCTGCGAAGATCTTGGAGAAGGCCGAAGCAAAGCCGACATCCCGGCTCTTGCCGTCACCCGTGACCCGGAAACCGGACGGTACCGTCTCTCTTTTCCCAGTCGACAAGACAAAACGGGTATTGCCCCGCAGGATCTGGAAGTGCATCTGCTCAATGCCATGCGCGGGGCGTTTCTCGGTGGTTACGCTGAAGGTATCGCGCTGCATGCCGGTGCCGTAGCGAAAGAAGGGAATGCGGTTCTGCTGCCGGGAACGGCGGGAACGGGAAAAAGCCTTCTGACCGCCTGGCTTCTTGGAAAATCATATCACTACCTCAGTGATGATTGTGTCTGTATTGACGACGCGCGAGTTTTCTCCTGGCGCCATATGCTGACATTCAAGAAAGAAGCTAAACGGCACCTGCCCACTTTGGATTCCCCTGACAGGCAACGGGAAGCGCTTGTTGAGGGTACCCTTGTCGACCTTGTGCCCTGGCAGCTGTTGTCTCGTTTCGACACGGGCGCGAGGGAAGCTGATCCGGCGGTCCTGATCTTCCCCGAATTTCGTAGCGGCGCAGATATCTCGGTTGAGGCCTTGTCGCCGGCCCAGGCAGGATTGCTGCTGATGGCTACGGTAGTCAATGGCCGTAACCTGACGGCCCATGGCTTTCCGCAGGTAGCCCGTCTTTGTCGCCGTGTTCCGGCCCTGCGCATGATCTATGCAGATTACAAACAGCTTGACGGGGTGCTGGACCGCATCCTCACGGTCATTCTCGACCAGCAGCTTTCCCCGGCCGATCTGGTGACATTTTTCAAGCCGTTCAATCGCCACAGGCACCTGGAGGAACTGGCGGTATCCGCGGCCCGGGCGCTCGCTAAAAAAGCGCAGAATCCTAAAGAGGCAAACAGGGACAAGCTACTCGTCTATCCGGTACCGCCGGCCACACCCAAAGGGGCCAAGAAAAAATTGACCATCGGTATGGCGACCTATGACGATTATGACGGGGTGTATTTCTCGGTCCAGTCCCTACGGCTCTATCATCCCGAGATAGCCGACGACATCGAGATCCTGGTGGTTGACAATCATCCCGACGGGCCATGCG
>CAZSOA010000348.1:0-2192 GCA_964608305.1 uncultured Desulfofustis sp.
GGCCCGATCAAGGAGACCGGCAACCCGTTCGATCTGGCCCTGCAGGGCCCCGGGTTTTTCAAGGTGCTTGGCCCCAACGGCCCGCTGCTCACCCGCAACGGCGCCTTTGATCTCGACCAGAACGGCGCGCTGCGCAACCACCACGGCTACCCGGTGCTCGACGACGCCGACGCCCCGGTCGAACTCGGCGAGGCGGCGGTCAACGGGACGCTTGCCGTCAATCGCTACGGCGCCGTGTTCCTCATCGATCAGCTCGGCAACCGCGAAGAGATCGCCCAGCTCGCCGTCGTCGATGTGGACCAGCCGGAACTGCTTGAACGCCACGAACACACCGCCTTCAGCCTCGGCGACGAGGCCACTGAACAGCCGCTTGACGAACCCGATATCCTTGCCGGTTCGCTGGAGCTGTCCAACGTCAACATGACCGATGAAGTCGGCAAGATGATCAGCGGCCACCGGCTCTATGAAATCTATTTGAAGGCAATCAAGGCCTACTCGACCCTCAGCGAAAAACAGGAAGATCTCGGTACCCTTTCCTGATCACGATCTTAACGGGACACCAACAACGCCATGATACGATCACTCTGGACCGGCACCACCGGCATGAACGCGCAGCAGCTGAGCATCGACGTCATCGCCAACAACCTGGCCAACGTCAGCACCACCGGGTTCAAGAAGAGCACCACCGAGTTCAAGGACCTGCTCTACGAGATGATCAAGGTGCCCGGCAGCCAGACCTCGGCGGACACCGAGTCGCCCACCGGCATCCAGGTCGGCATCGGCGTGCGGCCGGACGCGGTCTCGAAGATCTTCACCCAGGGCGACCTGATCGGCACCGAAAACGAACTCGACGTGGCCATCGACGGCCCCGGCTTTTTTGAGGTGGAGCTGCCCAACGGCACCAGCGCCTACACCCGCGCCGGCAACTTCAAAAGAGACAGCACCGGCCAGCTGACCACCGCCAACGGCTACGCGGTGCTGCCGGCGATCGTCATCCCTGACGGCTCGCGGGACATCACCATCAGTGAGACCGGCGTGGTCAGCGCGGTGATCGGCAACGACACCGACTCGACCGAAATCGGCAACCTGGAGCTGACCATCTTCGTCAACAACCAGGGGTTGCGCGCCATCGGCAACAACCTCTTCCAGGAGACCGCCGCCTCCGGTATTGCCGCGCCCGGCGTCCCCGGCGACGAAGGCTACGGGGTGCTGATCCAGACCTATCTGGAGGGCTCCAACGTCAACATCGTCTCGGAGATGGCGCTGCTGATCACCACCCAGCGCGCCTATGAAATCAACTCGAAGACCATCCAGACCTCGGATGAAATGATGCAGGCCACCGTCAACCTCGCCTGATCGAGACCGATGATGAAACCGCTCATCCTCACCATCACGATGCTGCTGCTCACCGCGCTGCCCTGCCGGGCGCTGGAAGTGACCTTCAAGGAGTCCGTCACGATCGACGGCGAGGCCATCACCATCGGCGATATCGCCGAACTCTCCGATCAGTCGGAGCTGGCCGTCAGCCTCGCCGCGCAGATCGTCGGCCCGGCCCCGGAACCAGGCCAGGCGCAAAGTGTCGACGCCCGCCAGCTGATCAACCGCCTCGTCCGGCAAAACAACACACTACTCGCCGTTGTCTGGCAGGGCGCCGCCACCGTGACCGTCACCCGTTCCTTTGTCACCATCGGCAGCGACGAGATCCTTGCCGCCATCGCCGAATTCCTGCACGACAATCGGCATCGGCTGCCGGAAAGCGCCACGGTGCGCTTCATCCCCGATGCACCGCCGCTGCCGTTCAACCTGCCGATCGGCGAGGTCAGCCGGCAGGTCGTCCCGTCCAGCCCGGCGATCATCGGCAGCAGCCGCTATTCGCTGATCTACAAAGTAGACAACCGGGTGCGCCGTAATTTCTCGGTGCTCGGCCGCACCGAGGCGGTGGCCCCGGTAGTGGTGGCGACCAAGACCCTGAAATTCGGCGACATCATCACCGCCGATGCGATCACCGTCGAACCCCGCGACATCGGCGCCGTCGCCAACACCACGGCGATCGAGGAACTGGTCATCGACGCCCAGGTCAAGCGGACCATCCCGTTCGGCGCACCCATCGACACCACGGCCATCGAACAGCCGCCGCTGGTCCGCAAGGGCGAGCCGGTGAAGATCTTCATCACCCATAAGCGGCTCGTGCT
>CAZSOA010000349.1:0-2191 GCA_964608305.1 uncultured Desulfofustis sp.
ATCGGCTTGATCGGCTCCAGCCCCTCGCGCAGCCGCTGATGGGCGGCCACCAGCAGGGGGATGCGCAGGGTCAGACGCTGGGCCTTGCGTAGGCAGGCGTCGAGTCCGGTATTGCCGCTGTCCGGGTCCCAGTGACCGAGCGATGAAACCGCAGTCCGGATGACTTCCATCGGCGTGGCTGCCTTCGGAAACATGCGCAGGATCATCGCCGTTTCCACCGGCAATGACATCGACCCGGTAAATCCGTCAAGAAATGCCTTGAACTCAGTGACCCGCGGCAGACAGCCGTACCAGAGCAGGTAGGCGACCTCCTCGAAGGTGCTTTTTTCGGCCAGTTCGAGCACATCATAGCCGCGATAGACCAGCCGGCCGTTCTTGCCGTCGATAAAACAGATTTCCGTGTTGCAGGCGACGATATCCTCGAGCCCCGCTCCGTTTTCCATCACTTTCCGCTCGTCCGTCTCATTCATGGCATCACACGTTCATACGGTAGATCAATGAAGCCGGGGATAACGACTTCCCCAGCCGCTTGCTCAGATTGGGCATCCATCCTGTTCCCATGCAAAATGATCTTCTACACGATCAAATGGACTTCTGTCCATCAATAATTTTTTTGATACGAACACAATCGGACGAATCGCCTGCGGTCCTCGAGGTCACAGCGTGTGCCGATCTTGCATATTTCCCGCTTCTCGTTTAGCGTGTTTCCGAGTCGCGAGAGCAGGACCATTCTATCGTGCGCCAACGATCGCTGGTAACGACAGGGAGTCACCCCCATGCTGAGTTTCAGCCAACAGGCAATCACCATCATTCGAGCCATTCCGTTCGGCAGGGTCACCACCTACGGTCTGATTGCCACGGCGGCCGGAAATCATTGCGGCGCCCGGCAGGTTGCCCGGCTTCTGTATAGCGCGTCAGCCAGCCATGACCTGCCCTGGCACCGGGTCGTCAACCGCCACGGGACCATTTCGCCACGCCTGTCCATGAGCCATCTCGAACAGCGAACCCTGCTGATCGGTGAAGGGGTCACGATTAGGGAGAACGGTTGCATTGATTTTCAGCAGTTCCTCTGGATGCCATGTCTTCAATCGATTATCGGCGATGATTTATGTCAGATGATCGGGCATCGGGTCTCTGAGCAAGCGCAGGAAGGGCGAAGCGCATGACAAAATCGTCGTGTGTCGACAACATGGTAAGAACAAAACCATGCCCGCTGGTGACCGCTTCCCCGTCGCGATGCAATGTTCCGGCCTCAATACATGTGGCCTGTTCTATCCTTGATGCGGGCTCGGCATTTCTCATTCGTTCAGACAGACCGGCATACATTGTGCATCAAATTGGACATGCCCGGCAAAGACAACCGGTTCAACCAGCAATTGAGGGCGGCCCTGACCATGCACCTCGTCACTGCCATGGACAATCACGGTAAGAGTACAAGCAATCGGGTACTGCGAGCATCTCCGATCCTGTTGCTGGCGGCCCTTCTCTGTGCACCGTTCTCGTGCGCTTGGGCCGAGTCGGTGTTCGTTTCGGCTGCCGCCTCGATGACTGATGTCATCACGGCTCTGACTGCCGATTATACAGCGGGCAGACCAGCGACACAGATCCGACCGAATTTCGGGGCATCCGGGGCCCTCGCTAAACAGATCGAACAAGGCGCACCGGCAGATATATTCATCTCGGCCAACGCGGCCTGGATGGATCATCTCAACGACAAGCACCTCCTTGCAGCCGAATCGCAGCGTCTCTTCGCTTTGAATTCACTGGTCTTTATCGGCCGCCAAGCGGATGTGGCCATTCTGCAGGATCTGCCCGAGTTGCAGCTGATCGCCATCGGCCATCCGGAGAGTGTGCCGGCCGGCACCTATGCCAGACAGGCTATGACCGCGGCGGGAGTTTATGACACGCTGGCCGCCGGCAACAGATTGATCCTCACCCAGGATGTTCGCCAGGCTTTGATCTACGCCGACCGCGGCGAAGTCGACGGGGCGTTTGTCTTTAAAACCGATGCCCTTCGCGCCAGCTCCGCCCGGGTCCTGTTCCCGGTCCCGACGGACCTCCATGCACGTATCATCTACCCCGCCGCCTTGACCCGATCCGGCGCGGGCAATCATGCAGCACGGGAATTTTTCGATTACCTGTTCGGCGAAACCGCCGTCGCCATTCTTGCGGCACACGGTTTTGCACACTC
>CAZSOA010000350.1:0-2189 GCA_964608305.1 uncultured Desulfofustis sp.
ATACTTCCTCGGTATCGACACCTTTGACCTTTTCCAGGATCAATTTCGATGCGACCGCCGCCGCCAGGGATCGTTCCCAGAACTTGGCGAAATCGAATCGCGATCGGCGAGAACCGTTGCCGATGGAGAGAAAGGAAAATGAAAGCACGAGGCTGCGGACGGCATTGGTGCCGAGGATGGAAACAGCCTGATTGATCGAGCCGATCTGTTGCGGAAAGCTGTAGAATGCTGAATTGGATACCTTGAGAATTTTTGCCGATAACGAGATATCCTGAGCGATCAATTCGGCAATATCGGACAGGGTCGTGTCTTCTCGAGAGGTGATCGTAATCAGTTTTGATGCAACCGTCGGCAGAGTCGGCAGTTCGTCGGATGATAATACGGTTTTCAGAATTTCGTCTCGAGTCATGGGTACACCAGGAGGTACGTAGCGGAATGGAGATCGTCCACCGTCAGGTGCCGAATTCAGGCACGTTGCGGCACCGGCAATCGATCGGAAAACGGCCGTGCGTAGCGAGCGACCCGGATGGCCCGGCATCCGCGGTCATCTGTCGATTATATCGCTTCCAAATCAGTCGATGCAAGGATTCGTTCCAAAAAAAGGAGGTGAGTGGCGAATCTGAGGACTATGATTGCGTTTCGGGATAGCAACACGATCTTCCCTGAAAGGTTGTGAATCTGAGTTGCGGGCCGTATTCTTCGATATAATCAGGCACCAGCGGGATCTTGCCGCCACCACCCGGAGCATCGATTGCATAGGTCGGAACGGCCATTCCGGAGATATGTCCGATCAGACCTTTCATGATGGTCATGCCACAGCCGGTGGTGGTCCGAAAATGGTCGGTGCCGGCCGTCAAGTCCGTTTGGAACAGGTAATAGGGCTTGACCCGCAGGCGCAAGAGGCCGCGCATGAGCTCACGCATGATCGGCACCTCATCGTTGACGCCCTTGAGCAGCACGGTTTGGCAACCGAGCGGAATGCCGGCGTCGGCGAGCCGTTCACAGGCCTGGGCTGCCTCCGGGGTCAGTTCGGCGGGATGGTTGAAATGGGTGTTCAGAAAGAGCGGGTGATAGCGTTTCAGGATGGAGCAGAGCTTTCTGGTCACCCGCGCCGGCAGCGTGCAGGGCACGCGACTGCCGATGCGAATGATCTCCAGGGTAGGGATGGTACGGAGTTCTGCGAGCAGGGAGTCGAGCCGGTCATCATCGAGCAGCAACGGATCGCCTCCGGAGAGCAGGACCTCCCTGATGACCGGTGTTCGTCTGATATAGTCGATGCCGGCAGTGATCGCTGCCTGGCTAATGGCCATGGAAGGTAAGCCGACTTTGCGCTTGCGGGTGCAGAAGCGGCAATAGAGTGCACATTGATCGGAGACGAGGAAAAGGACCCGATCGGGATATTTGTGGACGATCAGCGGCGTCGGGCTGAGTTGCTCCTCGGCCAGTGGATCGTCGATGCCGGCACCGGGATGCAGTTCGTCAGGATGCGGAACCGCTTGCAGAAAGAGCGGTTGTCCGGCCTTTTTGATCAATTCCAGATAATAGGGATTGATACGCATCGGGTAGCGCTTGACAACCGCTGCCACCAGGGGGTCGATCTGGCCGGGGAAGCAACGCTGCAACGCGTCGACGCTGGTAATGCTGCTCTGGAGAAGTCGTTTCCAGGTGGTCATTGGTTGTCTGGGTCGGTTGGTGTTGGAGCTGAGCAGGCAGGCCGGTCGGTGGCGAACGCGGTAAGCAGATCGGTGAGTTGCGACCAGGTGTGACATCGATAGAGTTCCGCTCGAAAGCGTGAAGCGCCCGGAAAGCCTTTGATATAGGCGCCAAGGTGGTGTCTGGCTGCAGCGAGCCGCCGCTGGTCGCCGTGGCTCTTGATGAGCGAGAGATGAGCCTGCACACCGGTGATGATGGCCGACAATTCACGGGGGCGGCCGCCTGCCGAAAAGACCCAGGGATTGCCGAGCGCGGCACGGCCGATCATGACCGCATCGCAGCCTGTCGTGGTAAGGCGGTCAACGGCTTGGGCATTGCTTGCCACATCGCCGTTACCGATAACCGGAATCCGTATCGCCCGCTTAACCTGTTGCACGATCTGCCAGTCCGCAAGCCCGGAAAAGCCTTGTTTCCAGGTTCTGCCATGCACGGTTCCGGCCGCCGCCCCGGCATCTTCGGCGCCTTCGGCACAGGTT
>CAZSOA010000351.1:0-2178 GCA_964608305.1 uncultured Desulfofustis sp.
GGTGCGCCGCCTGCAGCACGCTCAACTCATGGATGGTCGCCTGGGCCGCCACATCGAGGTGGGCGATCCGCGCCGCCAGCCCCTGGTCGGCGTCGGCCGCAACCGTTTCCGCGTCTTCGTTCGCGCCTCCGGCCTGCTCCGCCGTACCCGCCGGCGCTTCCTGGCGCACAGCAGCATAGGGCAGGATCGGCAATCCCGATAGCAGACCCGGTGCCGGCGCCGATACCACCGCTTCCTGTTGCGCCACCGCATACGCCTGTTCCAGCCGTTCAACCATGCCGTCCAGATCCATCGACTCCTCCCCAGGGGAACCAGCCGGACAGAAACAAGCCGGGTGGTCCAGGTTGATCGTTAATGATTTCGGGCAACTAATCATTTTGGTCCAGGTGGTCCAGGTGGGTGGTCCAGGTTAAATTGCTTCTAAGTGGTCGTTTTTCCGTCATGGTCCAGGTGGTCCAGGTTATTTTTAAGAAAGTAAAAAATATGGATCAGAGACGCCTTAGTACGCGCGCGCATGCGCGCACACGCAATATGTTGGTTTTGACCTGGACCACCTGGACCACCCCCATTATCAACTTGAATTTTCAGTAAAAAAGTGTCCCGGGTTAACCTGGACCAACCTGGACCACCCCGGGCCGGCGGCGCTACTCCTGAAAAGCCGGATCGACCAGCCCGATCCCCGACATAACCCGCGTCCGCTGGCCGTTTTCGCGGCGACGTACCTCGTCCACCTTCTTCACCGCCCGCCGCAGCTCGATGAAAAAGTTCTCCCGGTGCACCGCGCCGAATCCGTTCTTCGCGCAATAACCGCGATAGGCGTCGTAAATCGCCTCCTTGGTCACCTCGCAGCCCGGCTGCACGAGGCAGCAGTCGTCGACAAAGGCGAAGATCGGCGAGTTCTGCCGCCGGTAGTTGGCCAGCAGTTCCTGGGTCTCCGGCAGGCTTAGATCGAAGCCGCCCCGCTTGCGCAGCCGGTGCAGGCCGATCAGGGACCAGCCGAAGATGCCGGGCAGCTCGGCCAGCAACTTCTCGATCAGGTGCGGATCCCGGGCCGGATCGTTGGCCAGAAATTGCCGCTTGAAGCTGATCGGTAGGATTTTCCGGTAAAACCCGTCCGAGGAATCGGTCACTTTCGGCATCCGGTTCACCGCGAACACCAGCTTGACGAACGGCACGAAATCAAAAGAGTCCTTGTGCTTGAAGGCGGCGTTGATCGAGTCGCCGGAGATGATCTTCTTGAGGTATTCGCTGTCGGTGGCCCGGCCGCCGACCTCGGAACTCAGGTTGACCAGCTTGTTATAGAGGCTCGCCCGCTGGAACTGATCCTCGAGGCCGTCCAGGCCGATCGACGAACAGTTCTCCGCCCCCACCAGGGCCCGCAGCACCTTCTGGGCTGTTGATTTGCCGTCGCCGCCGTCGCCGACGGTAATCAGACACATCTCGTAACGGGTCTCACGGGTCAGACAGAGCCCGAAATATTCCTGGAACTGCTCGATCGCCCCCCTGGTCTGGATCGTCTCGCCGAGGAAATCGAGCCAGCGCGGGCAGGGCGTCGGGTTGTCCGGATCAAAGGCGATATCGATCTTGATCGTCGCCAGATGGTCCTTGACGTGCGGTGTCAACGTGAAGGTCTCGAGGTTGAACATGCCGTTTTGCAGGCAGATCAGGTGCGGCTGGTCGTTCACCGCCCGCCCGTCCGGCACCGTCGACAGCAGGATCGCCTGTTTCACCGCGTCCTCGTAGCGCGATTGCACCGACTCGTTGCCGAGATACATGATCGCCTGCCGCTTCAGCTGGGCGGCGTCATAACCGGCGTAATAACTGCCGTCCCAGCGGTAGAGCAGGCCGGTGGTCGGGTCATGGAGCAGCTCGCAGTCCTTGAGCAACTGCTCGGCCAACAGCCGCGGCTGGAAGGCCACCCGGCCGGCATAGGTCGGCCCGAAAAAGGCGTCGATGCCGAGCAGCGGATCGTCTTCCTTGACGGTATGGGCCAGCGGCAGCAGTGAGGTAAGAGACGACACCGTCTTGTGGTGCCGCACGAAGAAATCGGTCAGGTCCTGGCCGTGATCGGCCGGCAGCTCGCCGTCCGCACCCATCATGTACTCCGGCCAGACGAGCGTCCGCACCGACGCGGCATAGGGCAGCAGCGACTTGGCCGCCGCCCGGGCATAGGCCTGC
>CAZSOA010000352.1:0-2155 GCA_964608305.1 uncultured Desulfofustis sp.
TGGAGCTGAGGGGAGTCGAACCCCTGACCTTCGCATTGCGAACGCGACGCTCTCCCAACTAAGCTACAGCCCCAACAAGTAAAAATTATAGCACAATCATCCCCCGTATCTCCATGTCCTACGCATGGAATTGACCTTATTTTTATTTCCTGATAGATTGGAATTTTGGGGGTAGTAGAAACTGGACGAGTTAACGCAATTCCACAAAACCACCGAACGTTTGGGCACCGACCCCATGGGAAAACTGCTGCTGCGCTTGAGCATTCCCGGCATCATCTCCATGGTATCGGTCTCGCTTTACAACCTGGTAGACAGCTTCTGGGTCGCCAAGCTGGGGTATCAGTCTTTAGCGGCGCTCACCATCGTCATGCCTTATTTTATCCTGGTACTGGCAGTCGGACTCGGCAGCGGCGTCGGATTGAATGTGTTGATTTCCCGGAGATTCGGAGAAAGGGATATCGTGGGCGGCAACCGGGCGGCAGGACAGATCGTGCCGCTGGCATTGCTGCTGGGCAGCCTGTTCCTGCTCATTGCCACCCTTTTCACCGACCCCGTGCTGAAAATACTCGGCGCCACACCGGATATTCTTGATCTCGGACATCAATACCTGTTCATCAAGGCTTTCAGCTACCCGTTCCTGATATTCCAGTTGATGGCCCGCAACATCGTCCAGGCCAGCGGCGACCCCGTGCGCCCGATGATTTTTTCGTTATCGGCACAGCTGCTTAATGTAATATTGGACCCGTTCCTGATTTTCGGCTGGTGGATTTTCCCCGAAATGGGCATCGGCGGCGCCGCTCTGGCAACCGTGATCTCATCAGGGGTCGGCTGTTCTCTGGCGGTCTTTTACATTTTCACCAACCGCACGGTATTTCGCCTGAAACCGCAGTATTTCAAACCTCGCATCAGCGAGATCAAGGAAATCTACCGGGTGGGCTTCCCCTCGATGCTGACACAAATCACAGAAAGTTTCGTTTTCATCCTTTTCAACCGAGTCGTCGCCGGGTACGGGTCGGTGGCACTGGCAGCCATGGGCATCGCCATGCGTATCGCAGACACGGCCTTCATACCGGTGCTCGGGGTTGCCAACAGTGTGCTGCCAATCGTCGGCTACAGCCTCGGCGCCCGGCTCTGGAAACGCCTCTGGGGCGTGATCCGTATGTCTTCGTTGTGGTTGACCGGTGTCATGCTGGGGGTGACCGTGATCATGCAGATATTTACCGCCCAGATCGTGGCGGCATTCAACGACGACCCGGAACTGCTGTCCGTGGCGGTACCCGGGATGCGCATTTTTCTGTCTTCGCTGCCGATCGTAGCGCCGACGATCGTTTTCATTATCGCCTTCCAGGGGCTGGCAAAAGGCAAGGACGTACTGGTACTATCGCTGGCACGACAGCTTCTGTTCTTCCTGCCGGCACTCTGGCTGCTGCCGCGTTATTTCGATCTGACCGGGGTCTGGCTGTCGTGGCCGGTGTCCGATCTCGCCGGCTTTATCACGGCCGGATTCTGGATCTGGCGCGAGTACCGTCACCAGAAGAAAAGCGGTTTATGGCTGCAAAAACCGGCATCGCACCATCTACCATAAAACAAAGCCCCGCCCTATGCAATCACCAACCGGCAGGGTATAATAAAAAAATGAAAATCGTGGCACTGGTAGGCATGACCGGCTCCGGGAAATCGGAAGTCACGCGCGAATTTGAAAACTCCGGCTATTTGCCCGTCCGGTTCGGAGACATCACCGATATCGAACTGCAAAAACGCGGTTTGCCGCTGAATGAAGCCAACGAGCGTGCCGTCCGCGAGCAACTGCGCCGCGAGCACGGTATGGAAGCCTACGCCCGTCTCAACCTCCCGCGTATCGATACCGCCCTGCAGAAATCGAATGTAGTCGTCGACGGACTATACTCCTGGGAGGAATACCTGGTACTCAAGGAGTATTACAGCGAAAAATTGTATATAGTCGCCGTCTGGGCGGCGCCGGCCGACCGCTACCGCCGCCTTGCCACGAGGAAAATACGGCCTTTGACCGCCGCCGAAGCCGCGGCAAGGGATCGCGCCGAAATCGAAAACATCAACAAAGGCGGACCGATCGTCATGGCCGATTATACTCTTACCAACGACGGTACGCTTGAAGGTCTGCAGGAACAAACTCGAA
>CAZSOA010000353.1:0-2150 GCA_964608305.1 uncultured Desulfofustis sp.
CGATGAGAAACAACATCGGTACAAGAGCACTTTTGGATTATGCCAACGGCTCAGGCGATGGTCTCCAGGTGCTTTGCAGCCGGGCACTGCTGAGCGGCGCCGCTCAAGAAGAGGACACAAGAGTCGAAAAAGGAGTTGCTCCCGTTTCCTGATAACCATATCATGTGTTGTCCGCAGACCGCAAAACAACCAGAGGAATCAAAAGATTGCCGGGTGGAACTAGTGCTCCGGCACGGGAGACAGCCAGACACTCATGGCCGAAACAACGGGCAAACCAATGACTACCCAGCAGGCGCAGCGCTTTTTCGCCAACGACCGGTTTGCCGCGTTGGCAGGCGTTGAAATCATCGAGGCCGGGCCGGGATTCTGCCGGGCCAAGATGGTGATCGGCGCCCAGCACCTCAATGCTGCCGGCGTCGTCCAAGGCGGGGCAATCTTCACCCTTGCCGATCTCGCCTTCGCCGTGGCATCAAACAGCCACGGCCAACTGGCCCTGGCCATCAATGTCAGTATTTCGTATTTGTCATCACGATCATCGGGAGTGCTGTACGCCATCGCCAGCGAAGTCGGTGAACCAAAACGCATCGGCGCCTACGATGTGCTGGTGAGCGATGAGGACGGGGCGATCATCGCCCGATTCAACGGCGTGGTGTACCGCAAACGGGAACGATTGCCTGTTCCTGATCCGGATACGATAGAGGACTTGTGATTGCCTGCTCCCTTGCGAAAAAATCCTTGTGTCCAACGGCGGCAGACGCTACAAACAGTATCGAACAAACGGCGATGCGCTCATATCCATAGTCTCTCAAGCTGCGCTTAGGACGGCTCGAATCGTACCGAGGGGGCCTGCATGAAACCTGCCTGTAGATCCGTATTTTCCATCTGCCTCTTGCTTTGTCTCCTCGGCCTGCCGGTTATCGCCGCAGCCGCCTCCCCACCGGCAGCAGGGTCGCCGCCGGAGGTGACGGTACTGCAGATCACCACGGAGCCGACCCGACTGTCCACCGATTTCGTCGGTGAGATCAAAGCCTATCGGGAGGTCGATCTGCGGGCCCGGGTAAGCGGCAACCTCGTGGACATCGCCTTCAAACCGGGCCAGAAGGTCGAGGAAGGGGAGTTGCTCTTCGTCATCGATCCGGGCCCGTATCAGACGGAACTTGCCAATGCCGAAGCCCGGCTGGCCCAGGCCTCGGCCTCGCTGGCCCGGGTCCGCCAGGATATCGAGCGATATAAGCCGCTGCTGCCCGATAATGCCATTCCCCGGCAGGTTTACGACCAGACCGTAGCCCAGGCCGCCCAGGAAGAGGCGGTGGTGGCCGGCAGCCAGGCAGCGGTCGACCGGGCCCGGCTCGATCTTGCATACACCCGGGTTACCTCGCCGCTTTCCGGGCGAATCGGCCTGCAGAAAGTGGAAATCGGCGCCTTCGTCAGTGGTGGGCAGACCTCACTGGCGACGGTTTCCACGCTTGATCCGGTGGCCGTCTATTTCAGCATCTCGGAAAACGACTACCTCACCTACGCCCGATCGCGGGCCCATGCCGCTTCTTCCCCCGGCGCCGCCGACGGCACGGAACTGCCGATCGAGCTGGTGCTGACGGATGGCAGCATCTATCCGGAAACAGGGGTCATCGACTATTCCGATCCGGAATTGAGCAAAACCACCGGGACCCTGACGATGCGCGCCGTCTTCCCCAACCCCGAGCATCTGCTGCGTCCCGGCATGAACAGCCGCGTCCGCATCTACTACAGCAACCTCCAGGATGCCGTACTGATCCCGCAACGGGCGGTCACCGAGACCCTCGGCAGGTATTTTGTCATCGTGATCGGCGATGGCGACATCGCCGAACTGCGGCCGGTGCAGCTCGGCCCGCGGCTTGGCGAGTCCTGGCTGGTCAAGGAAGGGCTGCAGGAAGGTGAACGCATCGTCGTCGACGGCGTCCAGAAGGCCCGCGCCGGACAACCGGTGACACCGGTTCCGGCACGTCGCTCCGTCGCAGCACCATAGGGGATTCCGATGGCCAGATTTTTCATCAACCGCCCGACCTTTGCCATCGTCGCCTCGCTGATCCTGCTGCTGGCCGGCGGTATTGCCGGATTCAGCCTGCCGATCGCCCAGTTCCCGCAGATCACCCTGCCGACCGTGCAGGTCT
>CAZSOA010000354.1:0-2148 GCA_964608305.1 uncultured Desulfofustis sp.
GACCAGGTCGGCATAGGCGGCACGGTCGCCGGCCGACCGACCGCGTGTACCGGCAAGTATTCGGGCCGATTTCAGTTTTTCGATTTTACCGGAAATTTCAACAAGACCGGCAGGGCACAAGGCCTTCTCGGTGTCCTGGAAGACCTCTATGTAGATGCCGCCAAACCCGAAAAAGACCACCGGCCCAAACGATTCGTCATCATGACCGCCGACAAACATATCATAGCCCGGCTCAGCCATGCCCATCACCCGCACCCCCTCAAATCGGGCCTGCCGGCTGTAGGCTGCAAGATTCGAGGCAATGGCGGCAAAGGCGGAACGCACCTGTTCGTCGTTGCCGATATCGAGCAGGACGCCACCGGCATCCGACTTGTGCAGCGCATCGGGTGAGATCACCTTCATCGCTACCGGATAGCCGATGGCCGCTGCTGCCGCAAGCGCCTCGTCAACACTGCCGGCAACCCGTGACGGTGCCGCCGTGATGCCGTAGCACCCGAGCAGGTCGAGCACCTCCTCGCCCCTGACCCCGGGGTGATTGCGCAGCCAGCGTCCGGCCTGTTGTCGATCGATGCCGTCCGGTCGTAACGGCGGTTGAGAGGGCGCATGTTTTCGCTCGTGGTAACGCTGCTGAACCCTCAGCGCCCGTAGCATCTCTTCGGGGTTGTCAAAGATCGGGATATGCAGGTTGTTTTTGATCTTCGTGATCGTCTTGGCCGGGCCGAACAGGCAGACGCCAAGCGGCTTGTCAGCTGAACGGATGGCACCGGTCGTTTCCAGTGACAGGTCGGTGTGAAACATCTTCGAGAAGATATCGTCGCCGACCGGCATGCGCGGCCACTGGTTGACATATACGGCCCCGTCAACATTATCGTTATGCAGAACGGCATGGAAGATATCGGCGGTGGCCTGAGGATCGTAGATATCTCCCATATCGAGCGGATTGGACATATCGATAATACCGGCATTCCCATAGCCGGCGACCTCGACAAAGAAGTCCCGGCCTGGGTCGGCCAGCTCGAAACCGGCCTGGTCACAGAGATCGGCCATAATCACCGAGAATCCCCCGGCCGGGCTCATCGCCATAACCCGTTTACCTTTCATCGGCGGCAGCAGGAACGCTTTGGTAACGGCAATAAAGTCGTTGAACGAGTCAATGCGAATAATGCCGGCCCGCTCCAGGGCGGCGTCAATGACCTCGTCGTCATTGTGCAACGCCGCCGTATGGCTCATGGCGGCTTTGCGGCCTGCTCCGGTCGTGTTCGCCTTGTACATGACAATCGGTTTGTCGCAGGCGGCAGCGGCGTCGATCAGCGCCCTGCCGTTTGCCAGGCTCTCCACGTAGAGACAGATGATTTCCGTGGCCGGATCCTGCGAAAAATACTTTATGAAATCGACCTCATCGAGATCAAGTTTGTTGCCTATGCTGGCAAACTTTGCCAGGCCAAGGTGTTCGTCGGCGATCAAGTTCCAGAGCGACAACCCCAAGCCACCACTCTGAGTGATAATCGACATCCCCCCGGTCGGCGGGCGGTAGAGCGGTGGAAACGGCAGGCAGAGGCCGTTGGCGGTGTTGGCGATGGTCAGGCCGTTCGGGCCGACAAACCGTATTTCGTGCTGCGCGGCGGCAGCGCGCAGATCGTCCGCCAGTTGCCGGCCGTTGACGCCGGTCTCATTGAAACCGCCGGAGGGAATCGCCAGGCGGCGGATGCCAAACTCGCCGCAGGCGCGCACGGCATCCGGAACATACCGGGCCGGCAGCAGCGCGACGGCAATATCCGGCACCTCGGGCAGTTCGCGAACATCACGGTACATCCTGACACCGTCCACATGCCGCTCATCCGTCCGCGGATTGACTCCGAAAAGTCTGCCGCGGTAACCCCAGCGAATCAGGTTGGCGAGAATGAGACGGGAAACATTGGCTTTTCGGGACGACAAACCGAGGATGGCGATCGACTCCGGATAGAAAAACGTCTGCATAGCAACTCCTGCGTATCGTTATCATTGCCTGCATTGTAAGTAATCATTTTTCCGCAACTGCCGACAACGATATACGCTGCTGCGATAAATGCACAAGGAAAAGATGCTTGTGACCGGCTCCCCATCGGCGGTATGCTGGAAACCGGCATTGATCCTGAAATCAGGATCAAT
>CAZSOA010000355.1:0-2148 GCA_964608305.1 uncultured Desulfofustis sp.
GTTGATCACCGCAGTTGTCGGTACTCAATCCCGGGGTGGCACGGTGGCGCTGGCCTGTGTTTTTCTCTACTTGTGGTGGATGGGCAGAAAAAAAATCCTGGGACTGATACTGATCGGCGCTGTTGGGCTGGTTGTTGTCAATTACGCGCCGCCCGAATACTTCGAGCGCATCGACACCATCTTCAGCGTTGAGGACGAAGGCTCGGCCCAAGGTCGCCTTACTGCCTGGAAGGCGGCTATCAGGATGGCTTCCGAACACCCGTGGACCGGCGTTGGTTCCGGGCACTTCGCGGTCAAATTCGGCACGGAGTTTCGGCCCCCGGAGTTTGGGGACGCGAACTTGCCTTGGCTGACGGCCCATTCTTCCTACTTTCTGGTTCTTGGCGAATTGGGTATTCCGGGACTGTTCTGCTTTCTGGCTTTGATCATCGGTAATTTCTTAAAAAACCAGAAGATTGCTGCTGAAGCCGGGAAACAGCCGGCACCGGAAGTACAGCGCTATCGGCGCTTGTTCGTGGCGCTCAACGCCAGTCTCGTCGCCTTTGCTGTCGGCGGTGCGTTTCTGTCCGTGGCCTATTATCCCCATATCTATGTGCTTGCCGGGCTGTTTACCGCTATCCAGCTGTTGTATGACAAAGAACAGGCCGGCGAGGGAGGGCTTGGTGTTGCCGGGGACGGTTTCGGACGATTGACGAAAGCAACGACCGGAAAGTCCGCTTTCCGTTGACGGGAGAGATGATGGCATCGAAGACGAGGAACAGGGCGGATCGGAGGAAAGTTCTGATCGTTCATTCGACGCTGCATATCGGCGGGGCGGAAGAGGTGACTGCGCATCTTTGCAACCGGATCGATCACTCCCGCTACGATGTGCGAGTCTGTTATTTAAAAGAAAAGGGGGTCGTCGGAGAGCGGATCGAGCGGCGAGGGACACCGGTTATCAGTGTTGCCAAGGAACCTGCTGCCCGCCCCGATTATCTGACCGCGCTCAGGTTGCGTCGGGTCGTCAGGATACATGGTTTCGAACTCGTGCATTCGCATGACGTGCACGCCTTGGTCGACTGCTCGCTATGCAGGCTGAGTATGCCGTCGTTGAGGTTTGTGCATACCTTTCACTATGGCAACTACCCGAATCGGGATACCTCTTTACGCCGACTGGAGTCCCTGTGCTGGCGGGTGCCCGATCGATTGATTTCGGTTTCGGATACGCAGAAGTTTGGGCTCAATCGGCTCTATGTCCTACCGCCATCCCGGGTGACAACCGTTTACAACGGTGTTGAGGTGGCACCGGCCAGTGCCCGTTTTCCGGATATTATCAGCTGTCGTAAGCGGAAATGTGTGGTGATCGGTTCGATTAACACGCTCATCGAGCAAAAGGGCATGTTCGATCTGTTGCTCGTTGCCCAGCTATTGAAGCAGCGGAGGCCGGGTTCCTTCATGTTCCTTGTCGCCGGTGACGGCCATCTCCGGCCGGAACTGGAGCGAGCCGTCAGAGATTCCGGCCTGGAACAGGAGGTCCGGTTTCTCGGCTGGGTGGAAAATGGTGCGCAGGTTTTTTTGCCGCAAGTCGATATTTTTTTTCAGCCCTCCCTCTGGGAGGCGATGTCCATGGTGCTGCTGGAGGCCATGGCCTGCGGCAAAGCCATCGTCGCCACCGGGGTCGGAGAGACACCGCTGATCCTGCAGGACGGCGTGCACGGCCGCATCGTTGCTCCAAAAGATATCGAGGCGATGGTTAATTCGCTGGAACGACTGATCGGCGATCCTGATTTGAGAATTGCGCTGGGGGAGAACGCCAGGCAGGCGTATACGGAAACGTTCACCGCGCAGAAAATGGCGCAGCGATACGAGCGGATTTACGAATCGCTGCTGAACTGATGACTCGTTTTGAGCCGGGGTGCAGATGAACATCCTGTTTTTATCGCAGACGGTTCCCTATCCGCCCCACGGCGGTGTGCTGCAGCGCGGTTATAATATTCTGCGCGAGATAGCAAAAAACAACGAGGTCAGGCTTCTCGCCTTTGTTCACCCGGATACGCTCACCGGCCCGAACGCCGTTGCCGCGAGCAGGGAGCGGTTGGGTCGTTTCTGCCATTCGCTCGACTATTTTCGTCTCTGGCCCAAGCAATCGGCTGTACACCGCTATCTGTC
>CAZSOA010000356.1:0-2124 GCA_964608305.1 uncultured Desulfofustis sp.
GGCACACCGCCGACGGACGAGGCACGGAGCGGCGGCGAGGCGACCTGGTCGTCAATGGACATCCAGCAACGCAAGCAGCATATGGCGGCGGTCGTCGTGCCGATCGCGGCATCGGTGTTTCAGGAGTGGCGCCCGGAGCATTATGCGCAGATCGACTGCACACTGTGCCATGGGCAGGGCGTCGAAGACGAGCATTTCGCGATGCCCACCGACCACCTGCCACGCTTGAGCGGCCAACTCCTGCTCGGCACGGAGTTCAGGAATCACCCGGATACCACGAAACTGAAGTTGGATCGACTGGTTCCCGAGATGGCGGCGGCCCTTGAGAAAAAGGAATTCAGCCTGATTACCCGCCGGGGCTTCGGTTGCTATTCCTGTCACCTGGGGCCGGACGGGCCGCTGTTCGGCAACTGACGTGTCGGCAGCAGGTGCTCGTTGCACGTACCGGCAACCGGCACCGCCGAAAGGCACGTTAGCTGCCACCGTTGCAGGCGAGTCCCTGTGCTCGGGCCAATGTCCCTATTCCCGCAGGCTAACGTGTGTGCAGTGCGTCTTCCCGCCCGCAATCTTCACGAGCAATACAGCTGCCGAAAACGTGCCGCCAGAAGATATCAGGGCCGGGCCAGCCGGTGATAGGAGTCTCCCCGATGGCACGATGGGCAATTTTTGACGACACCCGGCGAGCAGCCTTATCACTGGCACAAAACAATAGTACGGAGTCGCGCTCCGGTTCTGTTTACTTTGGTGGAATGTTCAAAATCCCGGGGAAAAGGTTGTCCGGATCGTATGAGGCCTTGATGGATTGCAACCGCTGCAGGTTTTCTCCATAAGCGCCAAACAGCATTTCATCAATGTTTTCGACATAGCCGGGAAAGTTCAGGTAATTGCCTCCCGACGAGAAAGGTTTAAGCGCCGTGTGCAGGTTGCGGGCCCAGGCGATATTGGCTTCTGAATCGGCCTGAATGCTCCAGTTTGCTTCAATGCCGATCATGAATGGGTGCCGGCGGTTATAGAATGCGGTAGCATTCTGCGGGATACGAGCGGAAGCTCCACCAAGAAACCATACGTCGATTGAGGATTCGGCAGATGGTCGATTGCGGGTGTATTCTTCAAGAACAGCCATGCATTCATCATCCAACCGCTCGAGATAAATCGATTTCCAGTAGTAATACTTCCCGTTGGGATAGTCCTCATCGAGCAATCGTTGAACGTCCTTCCAGCCCATATCGGCACTCAGATCGGCGATCGGTTCGGCAATTGTTCGCAATGGGCCGATAACCTCCTGGGCGTGTTCCGGCGGACCGGAGTAACAGCCGAGCAGGATCACCACCGGTTTTCCCTGATGCTCTTTCGGGACCTCCGGTAGAGGGGGCCCGCTCCAGTAGACGCCGAGCACCATCAGGTCGTCGGGGGCATCGGCCATGTACTTCCGGCAGGCGGTCACAACCTCGCGGGCATTTTTCATGGCGTAGATTGGCATGGCGAAGGCAACCTGTCGGCCGATGGGGTGCAACGTGAATTCGAAACGTGTTGCTACCCCGAAGTTTCCACCACCGCCGCGCAGAGCCCAGAACAAATCGGGATGGTCGTCCGCCGAAGTCCTGAGCAGTCTCCCGTCGGCGGTAACGATTTCTATGGCGTTTACATTATCGATGGAAAGCCCGTGCTTTCTCATCAGCCACCCGGTACCGCCGTGCAGGGTCAAGCCAGCAACCCCGGTCTCTGAGACGACGCCAACCGGAGCGGCCAGGTCGAACGCGGTCGTCTCGTGGTCAAGATCGCCCAACTTGGCCCCGGCTTCGACCCGGGCAACCCGTGCATTGGGATCAACATGGACACTGCGCATCTGCGAAACATCAATAACCAAGCCGCCGTCAGTTATCGCCGCCCCGGAGACATTGTGGCCGCCGGCCCGAACGGAGAACAGCAGGCCGTGATCGCGAACGAAATTGACTGAGGCCATAACATCGGCGGCACCTTCGCAGCGAACGATCATCGCTGGTTTTTTATCAATCGACCCATTCCAGACCTTTCGTGCCATTTCATACTCCGGGTTTTCCTTCAAGAGCAGTGAACCGCGGAGCTGCTTGCGGAAGGTGTCGATGATTTCCTGGTGAATGCTGA
>CAZSOA010000357.1:0-2071 GCA_964608305.1 uncultured Desulfofustis sp.
GGCATGTAGAGCAGATCTCCCTCGTCGAGTTCCGGCATGAATTCCGAGCCGATTTTGCTCAGCGGATACCAGATGCTGGCCGTACCGACCAGGGCCAGGACAATGATGGTTTTCGGGAAGCGCAACGCGGCTTCGACAAGCGGTCGATAGAGCGCCACCAGGCCCCGATTGAGCGGATTACGCTGCTCGGCGATGATCTTCCCGCGAATGAAGTACCCCATCAGGACCGGCACCAGGGTTACCGCCAGCCCGGCGGCGGCGGCCATCGCGTAGGTCTTCGTGAAGGCCAGCGGCGCGAACATCCGGCCCTCTTGGGCTTCCAGCGTAAAAACCGGCAGGAAGCTGACGGTGATGATCAGCAGCGCGAAGAAGATCGGCGGCCCCACTTCCTCGGAGGCCTCGGAGATCACCTGCCAGCGGTTGGCGGCGGTTACCTGCCGGCGCTCCAGGTGCTTGTGGACGTTTTCCACCATGACGATCGATGCGTCGACCATGGCACCGATGGCCAGCGCAATCCCGCCCAGCGACATGATGTTGGCATTGATCCCCTGCCGCTCCATGATGATAAATGAGATCAGCACCCCGAGCGGCAACGACACGGCAATCACCAGCGAAGAGCGCAGATGGAGCAGGAACAGGGCACAGACGGCGACCACTACAAGCAACTCCTTGATCACCGTATCTTTGAGGTTGGCCACCGCCCGCTCGATCACGCCGGATCGGTCGTAGGTCTCGACGATCTCCACACCGTCGGGCAGACCGGGTCGCAATTCGTCGATCTTGGCCTTGACCCGCTCAATGACCGCCAGCGCATTTTCTCCTGAGCGCATAACGATAATTCCACCGGTCACCTCACCTTCACCATCGAGTTCGGCGATGCCGCGGCGCATCTGCGGTCCACGATCGATCTCGGCGACATCGCCGAGCAGTACCGGGACGCCATTGTCGCCAAGCTTCACAACCACCTGCCGCAATTGCTCGGCGCTCTGGAGATACCCCCGTGCCCGGATCATATATTCCGCTTCGGCCATCTCGATGGACGAGCCACCCGATTCCAGATTTGCGCGTCCGACCGCGGCTCCGATCGCTGCCGCGTCCAGGCCGTAGGCACGTAGCTTCTCCGGGGAAACAACGATCTGATACTGCCGGACCATACCCCCGACCGTGGCCACCTCGGATACGCCGGCAACCGTCTGCAGTTCGTATTTCAGAAACCAGTCCTGCAAGGCGCGCAACGAGCCGAGGTCTTGGCGGCCGCTGCGGTCGACCAGGGCATATTGGTAGACCCAGCCGACCCCGGTGGCATCGGGCCCAAGCGACGGTGCGGCGCCGGCCGGCAGATCCGACGCTACTTGACTCAGGTATTCGAGGACCCGGGTTCGGGCCCAGTACAGGTCGGTGCCTTCCTCAAAGATCACGTAGATATAGGAATCGCCGAACATCGAGTAGCCGCGCACCGCCACCGCCTTCGGTACCGCGAGCAGGGCACTGGACAACGGATAAGTGACCTGCTGCTCGACCACCTGCGGCGCCTGGCCGGGGTAACTCGTCTTGATGATGACCTGCGCATCGGAGAGATCGGGAATCGCGTCCAGCGGTGTCCGCTGCAACGCAAAGATCCCCCAGAACACCGTCAACACGGTGGCGATCAGTACCAGCACCCGGTTGGCGATCGACCAGCGGATGATCGCGACGATCATGGCTGCGCTCCCGTTTCCTGCGGCTCAACGGCGAGAATCCGGTAGCTTATCTCATCGAGGCGTTCGAGATGAAACCGGATAGCGGTTTCCGGTGCGAGCGTGTCGACGGTAACGCCTGCCGCCAGCGGCAAATCCATCTTCATCGCCGGCCAGCAGAATTCCTCGATCGGCTCGTGCGACAATGAAATCGTACCCGCTGCGCGTCCCGGGCCATGATAGATACCGTTGCTCCAGACCGTTGCCGGCACCTCAGCCGACTCGTCCCAAGGCAGGGCCGGGGCCGGCTCCATACGGGTAAAGGCCGCACGCAGGCTGCTTTCCGAATCGATCAGAAACTGGGCTGAAACAACGACCACGTCACCTGCTGCAAT
>CAZSOA010000358.1:0-2069 GCA_964608305.1 uncultured Desulfofustis sp.
TGGGCGGCCCCTGCGGGGCGTTGTGCACATGGTCGGTTTTTAGCCGACCATAGCTTAACAATGTGGGACTTCCGGCGGTGTGTCAAGCGGTGATGGATACCCATTCACCTCGATGGTCACATGTGACAACCCGCCGATATTTCCTAGGATGGCCTTGTAGTGCTCGGCGGTCCGGGGAACAGTGGTTGCCACGGCGATTATCGCTGCGTAGTGATTGGCCCCGATTCTCCAGACGTGGAGATCGGAGATCCTGCTGCCGGGTTCCTGTTCGATGGCTTCGGTGATAGCCTGTTGGGTTTTTTCTTCGATGCTGGCGTCCAGCAGAATCGGGCTGGTCTGCTTGAGCAGGCCGTATGACCAGCGGGTAATGATCAGGGCGCCGACGATGCCCATCACCGGATCGAGAAAATGCCAACCGAGGTATTTCCCGGACAACAGTGCAATGATGGCCAGCAGCGACGTCAGGGCATCGGCGATGACATGCAGGTAGGCCGCGGTCAGGTTGTGATCGTGGCCATGGCCATGGTCATGATCATCGGCGTCTCCATGGGCATGATCATGGTGATGCCCTTCCCTGAGGAGCAGTGCGCTGATTACGTTGACCAGGAGGCCGACCACGGCGACGGCGATGGCCTCATTGAAACGGATCTGCTGCGGCTCAATGATTCTTTGCAGCGATTCGATCAGCATGACCAACGCGACGACGGCCAGCGCAACGGCACTGGCAAAACCGCCAAGGACGTTGACCTTGCCGGTCCCGAAGGAAAATGCCGGATCGTTGGCATGTCTGCGGGCATAGCGGTAAGCGAAGATGGTGATCAGAAAGGCCGCCACATGGGTTGACATATGCCAGCCGTCGGCCAGCAGCGCCATTGAACCATAGATGCTGCCGGCGATGATTTCCACGACCATGGTCACCGCGGTGAGCGCCAGCACGTAATAGGTCCGCCGTTCTCCTCGTTCATTTTTTATTGAAAAATCGTGGTTATGCTGCCAGAGCTGCAGATTGTCCCGGTGCATTGTCGCTATCCTGTTCCTGTGTTTCTGTCAAACAAAGTCGATTGTCGATATTAGAGCCATCTATTCCGCCGAAAATAAGCCACGAGCCCCAGCGCGACACCAATCATCACCAGCAAGACCAGATAGTATCCCCACGCCCAGTGCAATTCGGGCATGTTCTCGAAATTCATGCCGTACACACCGGCGATGAAGGTGAGTGGAATAAAGATCGTCGCGATAATGGTCAACACCTTCATGATCTCGTTCATCCGGTGGCTCAAGGAGGAGAGGTAGGTGTCGTGCAAACCACCGAGAATATCGCGGTAGATATCGGCCATATCGATGATCTGGATGGTATGGTCGTAGAGATCTCGCCAGAACACTCTGGTCTCGTCGTGGATCAGTTCCGTATCGCTCTTGGCCAGTGCCCCGATTTCCTCGCGCAGCGGCCAGACCGCTTTGCGCAGCATCAGGATAGTGTGTTTGAGCCGATGTATTTCCTTGATGTCCTGCGGCGTCTGCTGGGCGAGAATGCGTTCGTCGATTTCCTCGATTTTCTCGCCGATCCGTTCGACCGCCAGAAAATAATGATCGACAACGGCATCCATCAAGGTGAAGGCCAGGTAGTCGGCAGGCATCGAACGGATGCGCCCTTTGGCCGAACGGATTCGCTGTCGCACCGGTTCGAAGACGTCGCCGGCCGATTCCTGGAAGGACAGGACGAAATGGTCGCCGATAATGAGGCTGACATGTTCGGTATCGATGCTGCCGACTGGTTCGTTATACGTCATCATCTTGAAAACGATAAACAGGTAATCGGGAAACTCCTCGACTTTTAGCCGCTGGTTGGTGTTGACAATGTCTTCAAGCGTCAACGGATGCAATGCAAACGTGGTGCCGAGCGCCTCGATGCTATTAATATCGTGAATACCGCTTAGGTTGACCCAGGTAACGCCGGCCGTTGCCGTGAGTTGCCGGCATTGTTCGATGGGGATATCGGCCGATTCGGTCAGTTCGTTTGGCTGGTAGGCGAGCAGATCGATGCGTGATTGCTCCTGCTTCTGCTCGCC
>CAZSOA010000359.1:0-2054 GCA_964608305.1 uncultured Desulfofustis sp.
CCGGGCCACGTCCTCCTCGCCGGACAGGGTGGTCAGGGCAATGACCGGCAGGTGACCGAACCGGGATGAACCTTTGATGCGCCGGGTCAACTCGAAGCCGTCCATGTTGGGCATCTCGATATCGGCCACCACCATGCGGATCTCGTCGCTCCTTGCTTCCAGGACCCGGAGGGCATCGACGCCGTCGACGGCCTCGAGGATGCGGAAGCCGGCCTGTTCCAGGTGGAGCCGCGCCTGGTTGCGGAAAAAGGGCGAGTCGTCGACGATGAGCACCGTCGCCTGGTTGGCGTCGGTCTCGGCGTTGAACCACTCGGGGTGGACGGCTTCGACCAGCTCGAAAATGTCCACCAGCATGGTGGTCTTGCCGCCGATGATGGCCGACCCCATGATACCGGTCTGGCGCAGGGTGGCGGCATCGATGTCGGCGGAGACTTCGATGGCGTCCACCGGGCCGCTGGCCAGCAGGCCGACATCGCGCCCCTTGAGGCGGAAGACGATGACCAGGAGCTGGTCCTGGTCAGCCAGGGGAAAGACCGAGGCAACGTCGTCCATGGCGATCAGCGGCAGGCTGCCGCCCCGGTACTGGAGGACGCGGCGGCTGCCGATATGCTCGATGTCGGTCTGCCGGATCTTTTCGACCCGTTCCACCAGGTTGAGGGGCACGCCGAACTGCTCCTCCTGACTGCTGCGGAAGGTGAGCAGCGCCTGCCGGTCCTGGGTGCGGAGGTGGGTTTCCCTCGCCAGTTCGCCGGCCCGCTGCGAGCCTTCCAGGGAGGTGAGGCCGGCCATGCGGGCCAGGTTGGCGACATCGAGGATCAGGGCGATGCGGCCATCACCCATGATGGTCGCCCCGGCATAGCCCTGGCAGTTCTGGAGATGGCGGCCGAGCGGCTTGATGACGATTTCCTCGGAGTCGAGGAGGCGGTCGACGATGAGGCCGTATTTGAGCACGCCGGTGGAGACGACGACGATGTTGAGGGCGCTGGCCGGATTCTGGCGGCGGTCAGGGCTGGGCTGGCGCTGATTGGAACGGGGACTGTCCTGGCTGCGGTCGTCGCTCTCGGCAAACAGCGGCGACGATTTCGAGCGCCGGTCGGCGATGTTGCGTCGCCGGTCGGTCCGGGCGAGCCCTTCCTCGTCGACATAGGTCCGTTCGATGCCAAGCACGTCGGCCATGCGGATCAACGGCAGGAGGGTGCCGCGCAACCGGACCACCTCGGCATCACCCACCCGTTCGACCCGCTCCTTGATCTGGGCGGCGGGGACGCGGAGCAGTTCCTCAAGGTTGACCTGGGGGATGGCGTAGCGTTCGTCCCCGGTCATGATGATCTGGCAGGGGATGATCGCCAGGGTGAGCGGCAGCTTGATCGAAATGGTCGTGCCTCTGCCGACCGTTGAATCGATTTCGATGGTGCCGCCCAACTGGTCGAGGTTGGCCTTGACCACATCCATGCCGACGCCGCGGCCGGAGACCTCGGTGACCGTGGCGGCGGTGGAAAAGCCGGGGAGAAGGATCAGGTTGATCCGTTCCTTGGCCGACATGAGTTTGGCCTGTTCGGCGGTGATCAGCCCCTTGGACACGGCGACGCTCGCCAGGTGATCGCCGTCGATCCCCCGGCCGTCGTCGCTGATCTCGATGACCACCTGGCCGGCGGCGTGATAGGCCTTGAGGACGAGGCTGCCGTGTGGGGTCTTGCCGGCGGCGCGGCGCGCCTCCGGCGTCTCGATGCCGTGATCGATGCCGTTGCGCACCAGGTGGGTGAGCGGGTCGTTGATCGCCTCGATGATGGTCTTGTCGAGTTCGACCTCCTTGCCGACGATGGTCAGTTCGACCTCCTTGCCCAGCTTCTTGGCCAGATCGCGAACCACGCGGGGAAACTTGCCCAGGACATTGCCGATGGGCTGCATCCGGGTGAGCATGATCGCCCCCTGGAGTTCGGAGGTGACCAGATCGATGCGCTGGCCCACTGCCTCGGCATCGTGCGCCGCCCCTGAACTGATGGTCTGGAGCAGTTGGTTGCGGGAGAGGACGAGTTCGCCGGCCAGGTTCATCA
>CAZSOA010000360.1:0-2028 GCA_964608305.1 uncultured Desulfofustis sp.
GGGCGATGTCGATTCCCTGGTGAAGGCTGTTCGTTCCAGTGGTTTGATGCAGCAGGAGGTTACCACCTACCGCGGATCGGTATGGGCGGTGCTTTCTCCCGGGAAAAAGACATTAATTGTCACCCGGCCGGTGGTTCTTGCCGGGGCGCGCAACGGCGCGGTGGGGGCGGTGGTGGAACTGCTGCCGGTTTACCGGCAGTTTCGCGGCGAGGTGAAACTGGTTGTTGCATATGTATTGATCAATATCGTCATCTTTTCGGTGATCGGGTTGTACCGCATGCGGCAGCTGGTGGTGCGGCCGATTGAGCGGATGGCGCGGATCTCCGAGTCGTATACGGCGTCGAGTGGCGCGCCGTTTGTCAGCGGCGATGCCGGCAGCGAGTTTGGCCGGTTGTCGATGGCGCTGAACTCGATGCTGATGCGTATCGAGCTTGATCGTGACGAATTGCGGCGCACGGTTGCCTCGCTTGCTTCGGCGAATGAAGAGCTGCGGCAGATGCAGCAGGAGGTGGTGCAGGCGGAAAAATGTGCTGCCGTCGGGCGGTTGTCGGCCGGGTTGGCGCATGAGATCGGCAACCCGCTCGGCATCGTCCAGGGGTATGTGGAGCTGTTGCGCCAGCCGGATCTGTCGTCTGATGATCGGCGGCAATTTGCCGAGCGGGCGTTGGTGGAGTTGCAGCGGATCGATCAGTTGATCCGGCGGCTGCTCGATTTTGCCCGGACCAGGCCGCAGCGACACGAAGTTTTTGCTGTTGGCGATTTGCTGGCGGAGTTGCAAGAGATGTTCAGTGCTCAGGCGCGGCGGGCGGGGATCGAGTTGGTTGTCGATGCGGCGGCGGATTGTTTTGTCCGAGGCGATCGCGACGGCCTCAAGCAGGTCCTGCTCAATTGCCTGATCAACAGTTTTGATGCCATCGAGTCGGCGGGCCGGGGCGGGGCCGGTCGGGTGGTCATCACGGTTCAGAGTTTAGAGTCGGCGGAGCGGGGGCGGTTGGTGGTCATTACTCTTAGAGATAACGGCACCGGGATCGAGGCCGATGACCCGCTGATTTTGTTCGAGCCGTTTTTTACCACCAAGGAGCCGGGGAAGGGGACCGGCCTCGGCCTGTCGGTCTCGCACGCCATTGTCGAGGGTCATGGCGGGCGTATGCGGCTGACGGGTGAAAAAGGCTGCGGAGCGACGGTGACCATCGAACTCCCTGAGGCCCGGCATGAAGCAGAGGAAAGGCGGGGCGGCTGATATGGCAAAGCGGCGACTGCTCATTATCGACGATGAAGCAAATATGTGCCACATGCTCAAGGCGATGCTTGAGCGGCACGGCTACGAGGTAACCACCGAAACCGATGCCCGAAACGCGCTGACGCTCGTAGAGCAGAACACGTTCGCCTCTATATTATGTGACGTGCGCATGCCGGGGATGGACGGGCTGGCGTTTATCCGGCAGGCCGGCGAGCGGCTGCGCGAGTCCACCGTGATCATGATGTCTGCCTACGGCAGCGTGGAAAGTGCGATCGAGGCGATGAAGGCCGGCGCCTATGATTTTATCTCCAAGCCGTTTAAAACGGACGAGGTGTTGCTGGCCCTGAAGAAGGCGGAGGAACGGGAGTTGTTGCGGCTGGAAAATCGCCGGCTCAAGCACGAGATTGAGCAGATCAAGGCGTCTGGTACATTTGACGAGATGGTTGGCGAAAGCAAAGCTATCCAGCATGTATTCAAACTGGCAAGGCAGGTGGCGGAATACGACTCAACGGTGCTTATTACCGGCGCCTCCGGTACCGGAAAAGAGCTGGTTGCCCGCGGTATCCACCACTGTTCCAAGCGGCGCGACGGGCAGTTTGTCGCAGTTAATTGCGGGAGCATCCCGGAAAACTTGCTGGAAAGCGAGTTGTTCGGTCATGTGAAAGGTGCGTTTACCGGGGCCCATCTAAATAAGAAAGGCTTGTTTGAGGTTGCCGACGGATCGACTATTTTTCTTGACGAGATCGGAGAACTCCCGCTTGCCATGCAGGTGAAAATGCTGCGGGTTC
>CAZSOA010000361.1:0-2027 GCA_964608305.1 uncultured Desulfofustis sp.
ATGCAGCAGTGGTCTTTCCTGTCGCTTGCGACCACTATAGCCGGTTCGCCCCGGAATCGGCCAGGGAAAAAGCGCCGGTTCGCTTCCCGTCGGGGCGGGACGGGGAACCGGCGGAAATGGTTGCACAACGATTTGATTTTTATTACAGCTTCACACCGTTATCCACCGGGAAGCCAGGCAAGGCCCCCTCTCCACCGGCAGTACTGCATTTACCGCAATCCGGGACAGACGATGAGCATGATCACCACTGAACGCGACCTGCAGGAGCTGGTCCGCCGCGCCCGCCACCACGAAAGTGTGGCCCTGGACACCGAGTTTGTCTGGGAGAAGACGTATTACCCGCAACTCGGTCTTATCCAGCTGGCGCTGTCCGACGAGGCCTGTTACCTGATCGACCCGATCGCCATCGGCGATCTGTCCGCACTCGGCGATCTCCTGGCCGATCAGGCGGTGGTGAAAATCCTGCACGACGCCCCGCAGGACTTGGCCATCCTCAGCCGCGTCACCGGCGCTCCTCCGGCATCTATTTTCGATACCAGGGTTGGTGCCGGGTTCGCCGGCCTGTCGGCCACCATATCACTGGTCGATCTGCTCTCCACGCTGCTTTCCATCCTTCTGCCGAAAAGCGAAACGCGAACCAATTGGCTCGCCCGCCCCCTTGATCCATCCCAGATTGCCTATGCCCTCGATGATGTCCGCTACCTCGGCGCCGCACGCACGCTGCTGCTCAGCCGGATCGTTTCCCCGGATGTCAACGGCTGGCTGCGCGAGGAAATGATGCTGCTGAGCAGAGCGGAGACACGCAACGGGATCGATGACCGCGAGCGCTTTCGCAAGGTCAAAGGCGCCGGTTCGCTCGACGGCGCCGATCTGGCGATCCTGCAGGAACTGGCTGCCTGGCGGGAGGAGGAGGCGCGCCGGGTAGACCGGCCACGCGGCCACGTACTCGCCGACGCTATCCTGCTTGAACTGGCGCGCAGGCGCTGTGCGACACCGGCCGAACTGGAGGGCACCCGACTCCTCACCCCCCGGCAGCTCACGCGCTTCGGCCGGCCGCTGCTGGCCTGCATGACGGCGGGTGTCGCGACCGGAGAAGATGCCCGTCCCGAACCAAACCGCCCGCTGCGCCTCAATGGCGCCCAGCGGGCGGTCTACGATCGTTTGCTTGCTTATGTCCGGAAAACCGGCGAATCGCTGGGCATCGACCCACAGCTGGTCGGAACAACGGCTGAGCTGAAACAGCTCGCGAAAAATCTCACCGCCGGCGACCAACCGATGCCCGACCGGCTGGCCGGCGGCTGGCGCCGCAGCTTTCTCGAGGAGTTCCTCCGTCAGCGCCGGCACCGGCACCCCTGACGAAACGTCACAACGCACGTGAAGAACATCCCCTGCCGACCAAACGCAACGCCCCTGAACGAGAAGTGATAACCGGATTTTTATAAAGAACGCCCGTCGCGAGCCACCGCATCGAGCCATCGATAGAGTTCCGCCTCGGGTGGGGCGCCAACGAGACGATCGATCTCCCGGCCGCCTTTGAACACCACCAGGGTCGGCACCCCTCTGATCTGGTAATGGGCGGCCGTGCCCGGATGTTCACCGGTGTCCAGGCCGGCGATAATCACTTTTCCGCGATAACGGCCGGCACACTGCCTGATCAGCGGCGCCAGCGCCCGGCACGGGCCGCAGTTAGGCGAGAAAAAATCCACCAGCACCGGCAGCGGCGCCGAATTGATGAATGACTGAAAGTCGTCATCGCCAAGACGGACCGGTACCGCCTCGGTGATGACAAGCGGCTGCCCGCATGACCCGCAGCGGGCCGTCAGATGCTGTTTCTTTTCCGGAATTCGGTTTTTCGCGCCGCACCTGCCGCAACCGACAATCAACGGGGACATGGGGTGCCTCCTCAGCGTTCATGAGTTCATGATTACAGCCAGGCTTCACATTACAGCGGCGCCGGTCACGAAGTCAGCAGACGATACATCTCGGTCATCCGCACCGGCAGTTTCTGCAGATCATCGATCAATAAA
>CAZSOA010000362.1:0-2019 GCA_964608305.1 uncultured Desulfofustis sp.
ACTTCCAGGTAAGCCAGATAGTTCTCGCTGGCAAAAAACGAGTGCTTACGTTCAACGCTCGTTACCCGGTTCGGGTCGTTCAGATCGTCGCGATGCTCGATAGTGCGAAAGCCGCACCCAACCACCAGCATCACCGGCAACAACACCAACAACCACAAGAAAAACCGTCGCATCACTCACCCCCTTGCACGTTGTCCACGCGCCGCAGAATCACGTCAAACACCGCCGAACCGGAGATCCGCACCTCGCTCCCCGCCGGCAGCGGATACTGTGGACAGAGCGGATAGGCCCGGCTGTACGGCCCGTTATGCCGCCCCTCGCCAAACAGCGCCGCCATGGCATAGGTATCACAATGCAGCGGGTCCGGATCCGGCAACTCGACGACAAACGAGCGCGCCTCCGGCCCGATATCATCGATCACCACCACCCGCTCATCACCGGCCAATCGGTACAGCGCAAACCCGGTCGGTGGTGCCGCCGGATCCGCGTTGTACCCGAACACCACCTCATACTCGGCGGCCCATCCAGGCCCGGCCAGCAACAGCCCGGCCACCACCATCACCATCACTCGTTTCATAATCGCCTCCTACACCGTAACCGTCTCAATGGCGCGCGCCGCACTTGCCGAGCCGACAATCCGCCCGCCGAGCACCGCCACCGTCTCGCCCCGCCGCCAGCGGGCATCGCTTTCGGCGTAGAGCACCCGGCCCAGCGCATCGCGCAGCCGGTACCGCCCGCCGCCCAGATACCGCCGCACCTCGGCCACCCGCCGCTGGCGCTCGGACAGTCCGAGAATCGCCGTCAATTCATCACGCATCGTCATCGAGCAACTCCACCTGCAGGTTCGTTTCCAGACTCCACTCCACCGTGTTCTCGCCCTCCACCAGGTTGCCGCTCTTCGCCCAGACCCGCAGCATCCCCACCGGGCTGCCCTCGGCATGCTTGACACCGATCAACTCTCCCGGATAGCGATGCGGCAGCGCCCCGGCCGCAACCGTCGTCAGCATCCGGTCCGGAGCGTAATAGTCAAGCTGCTGCCGCCCCCGGGCAAGCATCGCCTGCCGGGTGGTCAGCAGCTCGCCGGCGATATCCGGACCGGGATGATCACCGGCCCCGCGCTGCACGATAATCTGCATCAGGCCGCCTCCAGCGAAAACACCACCCGGATCGGGAACTCCGCATCGCCGCTCAGCTCCAACCGCTGCGGCGGGTCGAGCCGGAACCGCCGAGCCGCAAACGAATAGCGCACCACCCCGATAGCCGGCGTCCGCTCCGCTCCCAGCTGCCGCCCGTCAACCCGCAGCCCGCCGTCCCGGCCGAGCCACACCGCCTGCGGCAACCGCGCCGGCAGGTGCGGCAACTCGTGGCGCTCGTCGCCATGGTCGAAACTCTGTTCCACCTCCGCCGCCCGCGTCACGCCCCCCAGATCCACCACCGCCCCGGCCGAACAACGCGCCCCGGTCAGCCGCAGCTCCGGACTGTGATGCACCAGCAGAAAGGCACTCTCCCCCGGGTAAAAGCGGCTCTTCGGCCGCCCGTCGTCCCCGCTGTTGCCCTGGTCGTCCAGCGCCACCACCACCAGGCCGTCCACCGCCGCCACCTCGTCGCCAAACTCACAGATCACCGAGGCCAGCACCTCACCCGGTCCGCTCATAGCTCCTCCTCCACGTAAAACTGCACCGCCGCGCGGCGTGGATCGCTCACCAGCCAGGACCAGTATCGGGTCCGATAACTCAGGTAGAGAATCGACTGCTCGGCCACCGCCGTACTGATCTCGCCGTCCTCGGTGAATGACACGTCGCCCAGGTCGACAGCGGACCAGACAGTCGCCACCACCCCATAAACCGGCTTGCTCGCCCGGCCACCGCCATTGGTAATCTCGATGCGCTCGGCGGTGATCAGCTCATCAACCCGGCCCAGCGGCTCGATGCGCACGCCGCTGCCGCTCGTCTGCAGCCGCGGCTGCCCGCCCGTCGGCCACGGCACGCACCAGCTCCCCGACCGCCGCCCGGATGAAGA
>CAZSOA010000363.1:0-2012 GCA_964608305.1 uncultured Desulfofustis sp.
GGCGGGGGAGTCTGGTCGACCGGGGTGGCACTGACCGTCTGGCTGACCCCGCCGGTCACGACATGGCCCTGATAGTCAAGCATGCTCTGCACCCGGTAGAAGTAGGTGCGGCCGTTGATCAACGGGCTGTCGCTGAAGCTTGTCGCCGCAATCGGCTCACCAAGTGCGGTGAACTCGGTACCCTGCTCGCTGCGAAACAGCTGATAGGAAATGGTACCGTCCACATCCCGGCCGTCGACCAGCGTGCGCACCGGCTCCCAGTTCAGGGCGATGCGCGAGTCGGCGGCTGTTGCCGTCAACCCGGTCGGAGCAACCGTCGGCACGGCCCAGACGAAGGAGACGATATTGGAATCAGCGCTGGCCGCCCACCAACTGGTCTTCGCCCGTACCTTGAAAAAATACTTATGCCCCGGCCGCAGCAACGACGTCCGGTATTCGGCAACCTTGCGTTTGCCCGCCTCAATGGTCTGACCGCCGGGTATCTCCATCGGCTCGGCAAAGGGGATCGGGCAGGTTTCACACAGATCTTCGAGCGCGACTGCCGCCCGGAAAACATCAAACGCCGCGACATCAACGATATCGGTGCCTTTGATGGTCCGGTCCGGATAGGTCCAGGTCAACGTGACGCCTTTTTCATCGAGGGTATAGCGCAGATCTTCAATCGCCTCCGGGACGATCGTGGCCGGCGGAACCGGATCGGTCTTGAAGCCGCATCCGCCGAGGACCAGAACCGAGGCCAACAGTACTACCGTGCTCGCAAACCGTGCACCATATCCGCTTTTCATGTGGCAATCCCCATTTGTTGTTCCGCGACAGCGAGCGCTTCCGTTACCCGTTGCAGGCTCGTGCCTCCCGTTGAGATCCGGCTGTCCACCGAACCGTCCACGCTTAAAACCTCGAAGACATCCTTGCCGATAACCGGCGAGAAGCTACGCATCTCGTCCAGGCTCAAATCGGTAAGTTCACATCTTTTTTCCAAGCAATACCCGACGATTCTGCCAACTATACCATGCGCTTTTCGAAATGGAACATCTTTCAATACAAGATAATCGGCCAGGTCGGTGGCGGTCATGAAGCCCGAAGCGGTGGCGGCCCGCAGCCGTTCGGTCTTAAAGCTCAGCTGCGCCATCAGCTCGGCCATGATCGACAGCGACGCGGACACCGTGTCCACCGCATCGAAGACCGGCTCCTTGTCCTCCTGCAGGTCGCGGTTATAGGTCAGCGGCAGACCCTTGACCAGCGTCAGCAACGACATCAGGCTGCCCACCACCCGGCCGCTCTTGCCGCGGATCAGCTCCGGGATATCCGGGTTCTTCTTCTGCGGCATGATTGATGAACCGGTACAGAACCGATCCGGCAGATCGACGAAGTCAAACTCGCTGCCGGCCCACAGCACCAGTTCCTCGGAGAGCCGCGACAGGTGGAGCTGTGTCAGGGTGCAACAGGAGACGAATTCGATCGCAAAATCGCGGTCGCCGGCGGTGTCCATCGAATTGGCGGTTACCCCGGCAAAGCCGAGCAGTTCGGCGACCCGCTCCCGGTCGATGGGCAGGCCGGTGCCGGCCAGTGCCGCGGCGCCCAGCGGGCAGACATTGATGCGCTTACGGCAGTCGGCAAACCGCTCTTTGTCCCGGCTGAACATCTCGTAATAGGCGAGCAGGTGATGCGAGACGAGCACCGGCTGGGCCCGCTGCAGATGGGTGTAGCCGGGCATCACCGCGCCGAGATAGGTGCGCGCCTGGCTCACCAGCGCGCGGCGCAGGCCGTCGAGCAACGCGGCAAACCGGTCGCACTGGTCGCGCAGGTAGAGGCGCAGGTCAAGCGCGATCTGGTCGTTGCGGCTGCGGGCCGAATGCAGTTTCGCCCCGGCCGGCCCGATCCGCTCGGCCAGCGCCTTTTCGATATTCATGTGAATATCTTCAAGCTCCCGGAGAAAGGCGAAAGTGCCGGCCTCGATCTCGGCCTCGATCTCGCTCAGCCCGGTGCTGATCGCCTGCAATTCGGCCTGAGAC
>CAZSOA010000364.1:0-1951 GCA_964608305.1 uncultured Desulfofustis sp.
ACCTGATCGAAGAGGATATGTTCATTTGTCTGACGGATGTTATCGGCCTCTATACCGGCGATCCGACAACCGACCCGCATGCCCGGCCCCTCTATACCGTTGCCGAAATTACCCCGGATATCGAACGGATGGTGAGCAATTCGAAAAGTTCGCTTGGAACCGGTGGGATGTTGTCGAAACTCAATGCCGCCAAGCTCGTTGCCGCTGGCGGCGGTAGTTCGTTCATCGGTCCCGGCCGGGAGGAGGATATCCTCCGAAAACTTTTCAGCGGCGAACTCATCGGTACGTTTTTTCTGCCGAAAAAAGAGCGTATCACCAGCCGGAAACGCTGGATCGCTTCGGTCCTCAAACCAATGGGACGACTCGTTCTCGACGAAGGTGCTTGCCGCGCCCTGCTGGAGCATGGAAAGAGCTTGCTGCCTTCGGGCATTCTCCGGGTTGAGGGTGAATTCGGCGTCGGTGACGCTGTTCACTGTCTCGATCAGCAGGGCGACGTTCTTGCTGTCGGGTTGATCAATTACGGTTCGACCGAGATACGGCGGATCAAAGGACAGCACTCACGTCACATCGAAGCAATCCTCGGCTATCGAGACAGTGAAGAGGTTATGCATAGGGATAATATCGTGATTCTCGGGCATTGACCGGTTCGTAACGACCACAATGGTGATCAGGGAGGAAGAGATGGAGACAACGTCCGTCGATGAAACGATCAGCGGCATGGCTGTCAGGGCTAAACAGGCCTCTCGGCAGGTGGCGGCGCTGCTGTCGTCTCAAAAAGATGCGGTACTGCGGCAGCTCGCGGATGTTCTCATCGCCGAGAAGTCGGCGATCCAGGAAGAAAATGACAAGGATCTGCAGGACGGCCGTGAAAAGGGATTGTCGGCTGCTCTGCTGGATCGGTTGACGCTCTCGGATAAGACGATGGCCGCCATGCGAGACGGTCTGCTGGCCGTCGCCGATTTGCCCGACCCGGTAGGGCGGGTTACCCAGATGAATCGGCGTCCCAACGGGATGCTGGTCGGTCGGATGAGCGTACCGCTCGGTGTGATCGGCATGATCTATGAATCACGGCCGAATGTGACGATCGACGCTGCTGCGCTTTGCTTGAAGGCCGGTAACAGCGTGATCCTGCGCGGCGGTTCGGAAGCGCTCCGTTCAAACCTGATCCTTGCCGACGTATTACGCCGCGTCCTCATGGATAACGGCCTGCCGGCCGATGCGGTGCAGGTTGTGCCGACCACTGATCGTCAGGCGATTCTCGAACTGCTTCGGCAGGACGCCTATCTGGATTTGATTATCCCCCGGGGTGGCGAGGGGTTGATTCGCTTTGTTGCAGAACAGAGCCGGATCCCTGTTTTAAAGCATTACAAAGGTGTCTGTCACATTTTCGTCGATCAGTCTGCCGATCTGCAGAAGGCAACGCCGATTATCATCAACAGCAAGGTCCAGCGCCCCGGAGTATGCAACGCGTTGGAAGGATTGCTCGTGCATCGCCTGGTTGCCCAACGCTTTCTGCCGGCTATCGTCGAAGAATTGCGGCGCCACGACGTAACGCTGCTTGGCTGTCCGGAGACGGTGGCGATCTGTGCCGATGTCACCCCGGCGACCGAACAAGACTGGGGAACCGAGTTCCTTGATCTGAAGCTTTGCATCAAAGTGGTTGGATCCGAAGCTGAGGCGATCGACTACATTGCCCGCTACGGGTCCCAGCATACCGAGTCGATCATCACCGAAGACTACAGCGCAGCTCAGCGCTTTATCGCCGCAGTCGATGCTTCTGCCGTGCTGGTGAATGCCTCCACGCGTTTCAATGATGGCGGCCAGCTTGGTCTCGGTACCGAAATAGGCATCTCCACCACCAAGCTGCACGCCTATGGTCCCATGGGGCTCGAGGAGTTGACGACCAGGAAGTTTATCGTTTACGCAACCGGTCAGGTCAGTGATTGGTGGC
>CAZSOA010000365.1:0-1942 GCA_964608305.1 uncultured Desulfofustis sp.
CGGTGCGCCGCATCCGACCAGCGCGCCGAGCGCGATCATCGCGATCGCTGCCGTCATCACATCAAGAAGTCGCATGGCATGTCTCTCCACCGTGCATTTGCGTGTTCGCTACGCTCTTGTCGCGAGTCGTAGAAATGTCAAAAGTAAAGACCTGACCCCGTTTACTTCTTGCTTGCGCGGAGGAATTCGAGGTAGTCGTGCATCTCCTGGAGATTTTTGTTCTGGGTCCAGCGGCCGTCGGCAAAGACGCCGTAATCGGCGCCGCCCATGGCGGTGGCGAAGCGCACCGAGTTGCCGTAGAAAAGCCACTGCTCGACCCACTTGAGCTCGATCGCCTCGTCGAACGGGTTGGCCCCGTGCGGGATGCCGGCGGCAAGACCCTCCTCCCAGGCCTGGCTGAGGATTTTCGTTGCCTGCAGGGTCATATGATTGGTGGTTTCAATGGCCTTGTCCAGACGCTGGAAGTGCCCGTCCACCCACTGTTGGCTGTGGCAGCCGAGACAGACTGCCATCATCCGCTCCTGGCGGGTGGCCATCTCGTCGGCATCGATGAGAAACTCGCTCACCGGTGTGCCGTCCAACTCGGTGGGCAGATTGAGCCCGGCGGCGTTGACGATCGCTGTCGTATCTGCCGAGATCGGGTGGGGGTGGGCGTAGGGCAGCCCGAAAAGCCGCCAGGGCAAGCGGTCATTCATGCGATGGCTCCGGGTGGCAAGCACCTCGCCCGCTTCGTCGACAATCTCACTGGCATGGCAGGTGGCACAGGTCGGGGCGGTAAAATCTTTCCCGACCGTCCATGGGACCGCCTGATAATCCCAGGATTTGTCCAGCGATTTCTGGATATTGCCGTGCACGCTGACGTAGTAGACTTTATAGGCGGGCACATCCGGCCCTTTATGGCACTGGGCGCAGGTATACGGTTTACGGGCCATTTCAATGGAAAACTGGTGCCGGGTGTGGCACGAGGAACAGGCGCCGCTGCTGCCGTCGGGGTTGAGCCTGCCGACCCCGGCATTGGGCCAGTTGGAAAGGGTTGGAAAATCCATCTCCCCCATGTCGGTGTCACGGGTGTGCATGCCGGTCACTTTGACATCGGTGCCATGGCAGCTCAGACATGAATCGGCGTCGCTGATCGGGTCTGAACCGTGGATGGTGATCGTTCCCTGATCGTAGACATGCATGCCGTTGGTGCTGTCAATCATCAACTGGTACACCGGATTGTGGACCAGGTTTCCATAGGCCTGGCCCATCAGGTTATCGGCGAATTCGTTGACTTCCACCGGATGGCAGGCGGCGCAATCGGCCGGAGAAACCACGGTGTGGACCAGGAACCCGTTGTGCTCGAAGCTATCCGGGTGCGCTTCGGCATTCATCGTGTGGCATTCGGCGCAGCCGACCACCGTTTCGGCCAGTCCGGCAGGCGCCGCGTCCGTGGAGATCCGACGCTGCCGGGGCTCCTGCGCCATTCCCTCGGCCGGCGTCACCCGGGCATGGCGGCTCATCTGCCAATCGCCGACTATTCCCGGTGTGACAATCGCATGGCAATCGATGCAGGCCTCGCTCTCAGCGCTCAACTCAGCAGCCGATAGACCAGCCGGAGCCGCAACCAGTGTGCAGAGCAGCAGAATATGCAGGGTGGTATTCAACATAGCTGTCATCGACATCGCGTCCTCCTCTCTCCCGGTTCAGATACTTCGGCAAGTCCCCCTTCAGCCCTATCATCCGGTAGTGTAGCAGATTAACCGCTGCTTCTCCATCAAATCCACCAAATCGTTAGTCAAAGAGACGTGAGAACGTGAGAAATGTCAAACAGCAAGACGCGACCCCAGTGAACTCTCGCTGCTGACTCCTGCCTGGTTTTCCTGGGTGTTGCCACGCAGGATGCTGTCCAGTGATAACGGGACCGCTTGCCGGACAGGTCTCCCCGGATAAGAACGTGATC
>CAZSOA010000366.1:0-1925 GCA_964608305.1 uncultured Desulfofustis sp.
GGCTCACTTTCGAGTTGCTAGCCTCGTCCAGGAAATAGGCAGCGCCTGCCAGGCTTTCGACTTCCGGGCGGAAGGAATCCTCCGGCAGCCCCATGACGCCGCAGGACGTCGTGCAGGCGATCATTTTGACACCCATTTCGTGCGCCATCACGATCAGTTCGTCGAGCGAAGGGTGTTTGATATCTTTCATGAGCTTTTTCATCATCCCGGTGCCGAGCCCCAGCATGTGGAATTTGGAGAGTTTCAAGCGCCGGCTGCCGCCCCGGTTCATGAAATTGAGCATTTTACGCATCAATCCCCGGCTTTGGATCGGCCCCTGATTCTTTTTGACGATGTTCAACCCCCAGAAGGTGAAAAACATCTGTACGGTCATGCCCATCGAGGCCGCCGTGGTCGCCAGGATGAAGGCGGCCAGCGCGCGGTCGAGTTCGCCGCTGAATACCACCATGGTCAATTTTTCTTCGGTCGCCATATTGTCCTCCCTGAAGCGGTGTTCCGTTTACCCCCGGTTATCGGCCCCGCAGGCCGGGCAGTCCGTGCGGTCTTTCGGCAGCGGTTCCCGGCATTGTTTACAGTAGACGATGGTAGTGTGGCAGGCGGTACATACCGGCAGTCTCATCTCGTAAATCTCGAGATCGCAAAACGGACAGTGGCGGGCAGCCTTTTTGGCATTACTTTTGGCGTTTGCTTTGGCCATGATTTTTCTCTCCTTTCGGTTGTTTTCCCCGGTAGTCGGCGATAGCCCGGTGCAGAGCCTGTGCCCCCAGGTTGGAGCAATGCATCTTGTTCTTGGGTAATCCCTCGAGCATGGTGGCCACTTTCTGCGGCGTGATCTTCAAGACTTCGTCGATGGTCTTCCCTTTGGCCATCTCACTGACCATGGAGGAGACGGCGATGGCCGCCCCGCAGCCGAAGGTCTTGAACCTGACATCCTCCAGACGGTCGTCTTTGACCTTGATATAGAAGGTCATCATATCACCGCAGACCGGGTTGCCTTCCTCCCCGACGCCATCGGCGTTTTCAATCTCACCGACGTTGCGCGGGTTCATGAAATGTTCCATTACTTTGTCGCTGTATACCGGCATATTTTAGCCCCCTTTCTGTTCTTTGAGGTATTTGTCGTACAACGGTGACATCTGCCGCAATTTTTCCACGATCGGCGGCATTGTCTCCAGAACGTATGCGATGTCAGAGTCGGTGTTCATGATGGACAAACCGATCAGAAGCGAACTCTGCGCGATCTCGTGCGGCATGCCCATGGCCAGCAGCACGTGCGAGGCCAGCAAGGCCCGTGAAGTGCAGGCCGAACCGCTGGTGACCGCGACCCCGCGGTTATTCAGCAGCATGAGCATGGATTCGCCCTCGATGAATTCGACACAAAAGCTGGCATGTCCCGGCAGGCGTTTGACGGGGTCGCCGGTGACGATCACATGTTTGATTCTTTCGGGTAAACCCGTGATCAGTTTGTCGCGAAGAGCGGTCAGACTGGCGATCCGGGCGGTCATGTGTTCGTGTGCCAGTGCGGCGGCTTTACCCAGGCCGACGATCCCCGGCACGTTTTCGGTCCCGGCACGCCGTCCGCCTTCCTGAACGCCGCCGTCCAGCAGCGGGATGATGCGGGTGCCTTTTTTCACCCAGAGCGCGGCGGCCCCTTTGGGTCCGTAGAACATGTTGCCGGCCAGGCTCAAGGCATCGACGCCCATTTCTCTGACGTCCACCGGTACGGTGCCGGCGGTGGCGATCGCGTCGGTATGGAATAAAATGCCTTTTTCGCGGGTGATGCGGCCGATCTCCGACAGCGGCTGCAGGGTGCCGACTTCATTATTGGCGTGCATGACCGACCGAAAGGCCTGGACTGTATGCTCGTCGACAAGTTCGGCGACGTAACCGTCACCAACGACGGGGCCACCATACTCGACAGGATC
>CAZSOA010000367.1:0-1919 GCA_964608305.1 uncultured Desulfofustis sp.
GCCGATACACTGTGGGCATGGCCTGAACATCGGGCCCGTCTGTATTACGAAATAGCTCGATTGCCGGACCAGCGAAAGGTGCTCGCCAGGTTGTCCACACCGCGTGGAGGGGAAAGTTGGCCGGAACGGCTGTCTCCGGTAATGCTTGCGTTTGTCAGGGAGCGACTCGCCGGCAATCAGGCCGATTTTCAAAACGGCTTCGAACACCTGTTTGCCGCCTCCCGACTCAATGTTCTTGCCTGCGGCAAGCATTGGGGGTGGCGGCAGCTTGGGTACATTGCTTTATTGTGCGGAACGCCGACTCTGATGGATAAGCCGCTTTTCTCAACATATTTCCCGTTCGAAGAATTTGATGTCTGGTATACCGAAGATCAGTGGCAGGAGTTGCCGGCCCTCCTTTCTTCAATAGATGAATCAGCGTGGCGGCGAATCAGGGCGAGCAACCAACGCATCTTCGATCAATATCTTTCGCCGGATGCCGTGGCGCGGTATATGCTCAAAACAATGAGAGCACTATTTGACAGTGATCAACATGCAGCCTGAACCGTCCGTTACCGTCCTGATGCCGCTTTACAACGGTGAACGGTATGTCCGTACGGCCGTTGACAGCATTTTGCGGCAGACATGGAGGGATTTTGAGCTCCTGATAATTGACGATGGCTCGAATGATTCCGGTCCGGAAGTTGTTACCGCAATCGAGGATGAGCGCATCGTTTTTTTGCGAAATCCGAGAAATATGGGGGTTGCCGCAACGTTAAATCGCGGTCTGGAAACAGCACGGGGCCGCTATATCGCTCGAATGGATGCCGATGACATCAGCCTTCTGGACCGATTGGAACGGCAGGTACGGTTTATGGACGAACATTCGGATGTTGGCATTTCCGGAAGCTGGGTGCGATTTTTTGGTATCGGCGTATCCACTACGCTGACTCCCCCGTGTGCATCTGAAGCGTTACGCTGTTATGCTTTGTTTGAAAACCCGCTTTGCCACATGTCGGTAATGATGCGCCGTGGCTTGATGCAGAAGCATAAGCTGCTTTATGATGGGGTTTTTAGCAGGTCTGAAGACTACGAGTTGTGGAGCAGGTCTCTGCGCTGTTTTCCCTTGGCGAACATCAGTCGAGTACTGGTCAGGGCCCGCCAGCACGCGGCCAGTGCGACGCTTTCAAATTGGCAGGAAATGACAGCGCAAACTGAAATAATTCAAGCCCGCATGTTGGGTGTTTTAGGGATTACCCCGCGGCCAGAAGAGCAAAAACTTCATCATCAGGTCGGAAGGGGGCTCCGACAGCCGGAAATGAGCAGGTTGATTGCAGGTGAACGCTGGCTGCGGCATGTATGCCGGTTTAATCAAGCGACTGGGTATGCAGATGTTGCTGCGTTTGCAAACGTCGTCGGCCAGATTTGGCTGCGCTTTTGTACCAACTCGGCGCCGCTTGGTGTGGAAGTCTGGCGTTGCTGGCGAGACTCTCCACTAAAACGGGGCTATGCTGCTTCCATGAGTGATCAACTCCGTCTGGCGGCAGGCATTCTCTGGCATCTCTGCCGTAATGCAGGCAAGAACAAACTGAAGCAGGCAAGATGAAACCGTAAAAACTGACCACCAGGATAACCGGTGAAGTCATACCAACTCTTTGTTACATTGAAACCATGCAAGATTTCTTTCGTAGATCAGCCTCTTTTCTTCGTTTAAAAAAATCTCAGAGGCGAATTGCCACATCCATGCGTCGGGGCGAGACCAGGCTCACCTTTGGCCCCAGTTCGCTTAACCTGATGATGATAGACACGTGCAATGCACAATGCCTTATGTGCGGCAAGGACTATCGTGCCTGTGGCTCCAACGATTACTTGTCTTTTGATGCGGTGAACAGCATCTACGGGAACCTCGACATGAATCAGGTTGTCGATGTCGTCTATGG
>CAZSOA010000368.1:0-1918 GCA_964608305.1 uncultured Desulfofustis sp.
CCGCCATGCTTTACACACCATACCGGCCCGTTTTGACGTCATCGGCATCGAACCGGGCGACGGCGCACCGCGCATCGTCCACATCCAGGCCGCCTTCACCCTTGACTGAGCAAAAACCACGACCCGTCATGAACATCCCGGCAGCATCCGCAGAAAACGTACCCATCGGCATCACCATGGGCTGCCCGGCCGGCATCGGCCCGGAGATCATTGTCAAGTTTCTCCACGACCCGGCCGCCGCGTGCCTGCCGGTTGCCCCGGTGGTGATCGGCGACCATCGGGTCCTCTTTGCCACCGCCGATGCCCTCGGCCTGCCCCTTCCCATCCGCTCCTGGCAGCCGGGCCAGATACCGCAACCCGGTTGCCTCAACCTGCTGGCCGTCTCGAAACTCGATCCGGCCACCGTTCGGTGCGGCGAACCGAACCTGCACACGGGACGCGCCATGGCTGCCTACATCGACAGCGCAATTACGCTGTGCCGTGACGGTCTGCTCGGGGCCATGGTCACCGGCCCGATTTCCAAGGCGGCCCTGCAGGCTGCCGGCTATCAGTTTCCCGGCCATACCGAAATGCTCGCCGCACGGACCGGAGCCTCCCGAGTGGCAATGCTGCTGACCGGTCCCCGGCTCCGGGTAGTGCCGCTCACCACCCATTGCGCCCTCGAACAGGTTGCCGGTCTCATCACCCGCGAGGACATTGTTGATCTCGTTCATCTCGTCGATCACGCCCTGCAGCAGGATTTCGCCCTGGACCGCCCACGAATCGCAGTCGCCGCCCTCAACCCCCACGCCGGCGAGGGCGGCCTGTTCGGCACCCAGGAACGCGACATCATCGCTCCGGCGGTTGCCACATGTTTGGCCGCAGGGATACGCATCAGCGGTCCGCACCCGCCCGACACCGTTTTTTACCAGGCGACCGCCGGACGATTCGACGTGGTGATCTGCATGTATCACGATCAAGGCCTGATCCCGTTCAAGCTGATCCACTTCGCCGACGGCGTCAACTGTACGCTTGGCCTGCCGATCATCAGAACCTCGGTTGACCACGGCACCGCCTACGATATTGCCGGCCGCGGGGTGGCAGACCCGCACAGCCTGGCCTGCGCCGTCAACCTGGCCGCCTGCTGTGCGACCAACAGGCGCAATCGCCTGCACGCAGGCACCACACCGAGCAAGCGAGACCGATCATGATAGAGCCGGCACAGCGGCGCGGTTTTCTGATCGTGTTCGAAGGGATCGACGGCACCGGCAAAAGCACCCAGATCGACCTGCTCGCCGCCTTCCTCGGCGACTGCGGCCACCCCGTCGTCACCACCCGCGAGCCCACCGACGGCCCGCACGGCCGCCGCATCAGAAGCCTCTACCACGAGCGCGCCCAGGTGTCCCGTGAAGAAGAGCTGGCCCTGTTTATCGCCGATCGCCGCGACCATGTACAAGCCGTGATCGCCCCGGCTCTTGCGCACGGATCGGTCGTGCTCTGTGATCGCTATTTTCTGTCCACCGCCGCCTACCAGGGAGCCGCCGGTTTCGATCCGGACGAGATCATCACGATGAATCGCTTCGCCCCCGATCCCGATCTCGCACTGTTGTTCGAGCTTGACCCGACGCTCGCAGTACAGCGGATAATGCACCATCGGGGCGATCAATTGAACGAATTCGAACACCTCGACTATCTGCAAAAAGTGGATACCGTTTTCAGACGGATGCGGTTACCATACATCAGACGGATCGACGCCACGCCCTCTGCCGCCGTCGTACAGTGCGCCGTGCGTGCAGCGGTGCGCCAACTCTGCGATCAACACCGGACCAAAGGGGCCCTGCAGTGAAAAACTTCCCTGGCTTGACGGTTTTCTCCCTGAGCATCATCCTGCTGCTTGCCGCCTGTTCCGGGCCAAAGGCCGTGACCACCGACCAACCGG
>CAZSOA010000369.1:0-1846 GCA_964608305.1 uncultured Desulfofustis sp.
ATGGAACGAGCGGCGACAAGATTTGAAAATCCATTTGGCTTTTGTTCGAGCCGTATATCAAAGCCTGCTGTTGTCGGCGGGGAAGAGGCTTTAATAGCCACCTTGTCAGGCTGGCCGAAAAACCCGGCCGGCTCATTTTCCTCGTAGGATAAATTGTTATTAAGATCTGCGAACGCCGCTAAGTAGTATTCACCAAGGTTTATCTCAACGGCAAAACGCCCCGTATTTTGATCGATAATATACGATTTTCTCAAAGTAGTTCCCTGCTCATCTATTTCAAAAATCAGGACGATTATGTTGGAAGCTATTGCCGCGCGTCCGGTCACTTGTCCATTCAAGACTTTTATCTGATCCAACTCCTGGATCTCTTTTTCGAGGCGGAGAAATGAACAGCTGTTGAGAAATAGGATTGCGGAAAAGAAAACAGCCAGCGTGCAACGCCGATTGAATAGAATCCTCTTCATAAGCAGACTCGCTCTGAAAATAATATAATTCTGAAACCGATAACGCCACCGGTCATAATATGCTCAACGAAAGTAATCCACGAATGACTCTAACGCGACACCCCTTGTCTCAAAAATGATATAGATTTTATTCCGGCTTCCGAACAGGCAGGCGACTTTCGAACTGTCGGTCATAAACGCGCCATCCATGATGTTCGAGTAGAGCACGCGCTTCCGCTTCGATGGGGCCACCGATCCATAATTCCTTGCCGCGAAAACCGGGTTGTCTGGCTAACTCCTGATCCAGCACGTCCAGCTTGACCGCCATCTCCTCGTCATAGGAAATTCTATCGATCGGAAAGAGCCCTATATAGGTTCCGTGCTTTGTTTTGACGAACAGCGAACGGTCGATCCTCACCAGACTCTCTACATCTCCCTGTTGGCTCTGGAACTGTCCGATCATCTGTGCCCGATAGCGCATGAACAGAGCCCTGTCCTGATCTTCGGAAAGAGCTGCGGCGGCAATGAAGTCATCCCGTCCTTTGACTCCCCGGAGCATTGCCAGTTCTCCGACAATGATGGTTTTGTCCTGCGGAGAGAACATGGGATTGGCAAGGAAGGCCTCGACTGTCGGCCCTGAAACACCAATCAAGCGAAGCGTCTCTTTATTGATGGTATCAAGTTGGGCTGGACTGTTGTCACGCACCAGGACCTTCATGGAGTTAGTTGTCCCGGTTGCCTTAACGATGACGCCGGCCATGCCGGGTATTAGAGAATAGGCGACTTTCATCGTCAACCCCCCGCTGGCTGCTGCCCAGCCGAGATAGTTCAGGCTTTTCTGCAGCGGCCTGAACTGTGTGTAGGGGTCTACGTCAAATGTATAGGCAAATGCTCGTCTTGCCGCAGCCTGGCCGAGGGCGGTTTCGGCCACTCCTGCCTGATGAGGATCGTTGCTGGTGATCGACCTACCAATATCGTTCAGCCACCGTCCGACTCCTTGCGCTGCACTTGTGAGTGTGGCAACCGGATCGTCGATGAGCGACTCGGCCCCCCTGAGGGGATCTTTGGCGCCTTCCTTTAGGGCGTTTTGATACACTTCACTGCTTTCCAAGGCCTCGATACGTTCGAGTGCCTGCAACTCGTTAAGCCTCTCGATCAGCAGTGGCGTGCCCTCTACGGTGAGCACTCCATACTTGGTTTCAAGTCGGTAGGTATTGACCAGGCCGTCGTTCAAGACCTGCGGATCTATTCGGTAGTTCGATCCCTTGAGGAGATCGGGAGGTAAGAACTGGCTCGCTTGCAGGCGGTGTGTGTGCTGTCCTGCCCATAGCAATCCCGGCATGACAACCGTAACCGTCAATTAAACCCCTCTGGCAATATTCTTCAGTTCCACATCCTCCGGA
>CAZSOA010000370.1:0-1845 GCA_964608305.1 uncultured Desulfofustis sp.
GTACAAAGCTCAGTCCAGAGCCGTCATGCAAAAATGGTGACCACCCGGCACTACCGCGGTTGGCCGAAGACATCGGCCGGACCTTTAGCCGGTGCCCATGCCATTCTGGTCGGCGGGTAACACAATGGCTCACGGCAGGAGGTTCGCTCCTGAGGTTGTTCATGTCGTTCCCCCTGTTGGCTCCGTCAGAATCCCAGTGAAATCCCAAGTCCATAGTATTCGACCTTGTTGACGTAAAACTGGCCGTATGGATCAAAGCCCTTATACCATTCGGCCATGAGCCGCAGGCGGCGCTGTCCCGGGTTCGGCCGCCCGAATTCGAGGCCTGCCTTGAGGCTGGTGTCATTGGCCCAGTCATGCTCCTCAAGGCTCTTCATGTCGAGGCCGGCAATCAGCCTGCCGTTCAGGAATAGTGGTTTGCTGCCCCGATACTCGAGCCCCCAGTGAGTACTTGCCGGCTTGAGGTCCTCCGGCTCCTTGTGGATCAGATACTCCCCGCCACCATATACGCGCCAGGCCCGCCACTCCCGGGAATAGATGATTTCAATGGCCTCGTAACTGAGGTTAACCCGCTCAGGAGGATTGACGCTTTGGAGCAGTTCATCTCCCAGGTGTGAACTCTGATGATAGATGCGGAAACGGATTGCATTGTCGTCATAGCGGTAGGTGAGGGGGATGCCGATGGTATAATCGGCATTGATCAGATCGGAGGATGGCGTATCCAGGTTGAATTGGGCAAAGATGCCGCCTTCCACACTCAGCTGCAGACCGTTCCCTTCACGATTGCCAAAGAACCGGTAGAGCCCGAACGTTTCACCGAAACCGACAGAGGCTCGAGGGTATCGTTCCCCCAGTGAAGAGAAGCTGTTGATGCTGACAAAGAATTGTGGCTGCTTCGGGTCGGCGATGAGGGGCCTGAACAAATCACCCGTCGGAAACGTTTCCGCAGCGCTGGAAATGCCGAGGATTCTGCCGAGAATTCCCGGTTTTTCGGTGTGTTCAGGCTGAATCACCACACGTATTTCCTGCAGCCCGTCGATTTCGCGCAACTGCAGGTCGACCTCCTGTCGCCTTACCGGGTCATCCGTGAACAGGAAGATCCTGGCGATACCGTTTTTGATCTTCAACACGTAGCTGTCTCTTGGCCATTGCAGATCCCGCTCGAGGATGGAGGTGATGTAGCCGGTAAGAAACGCATCGCCGCTTCTGTCAAGTGCGGCTGCGGGACAAGAGAAGAAGAAAGGCATCAGGAAAAGCGCACCCGCCGCCAGCCGTCCGGTATGGTTGATCCAGTTGGTTATCGCCATCGCCCGTCTATCTCCCGTCTTTCATCAAGGTATCGAAGCTCACGAGGCGAACCGGTATCCAGACCCATGTTCGCCAGCCGCTGCAGTCAGCCATATTGTCTCGGGGGCAGCATGACAACATCGGGATCGAGGCTGCAGTTGATGGCACAAACGAGCGCTGTATCGTTCATGAAATTCCTTGGAGCTACGGGTTTGGCCCATCTTCAAATGCATCTGCCGCGGTTCCTTTCTCCGGGGGTAATCGCACAGCATAATCGGACAAAATGACCGCGCTTCCCAAGCGAAAACGTACCCTGGACACCCGCCTATCATTGCCGGCTGAGCTCGGGTACAGCAACAAGCTGTCTTGCGGCTGCTTACCTCGCTGTGCGGTGCGGCTACAACTTGGCGGTAATGATCGTATCTGACAGCAAAGAAAGCGCCTTTTTTGCTGCCTTGTCTGAAGCAATCTTTGTGCCATGCATCCGTTCACCGTCGTCTCTGAGGCAACTGCTTGTTTTCACGGAATACGAGCCATGCTGGCGGGTCGCGTGCTGCC
>CAZSOA010000371.1:0-1293 GCA_964608305.1 uncultured Desulfofustis sp.
GGGCGCAGGCCGGCTCCGTTTTTTCGTTAATGCCGGTCGCTCAATACCATGCGTCTATCGCGGCGCTCGGTGCATGGCCGCGAGATCAGTACCCGAGCCAGTATGCGCCCAACGGGCCGGGGGACATCAGCCCGTGTTCCGATCCCGAACACCCCTGCCGGTGGATCTGCTGATGAACCTCGCCGCCTACACTACCGGCTCGCTGCAGGATGCCCGATCGCTGTTAATCGAGGCCCGCCGCAAGCGATTGACGCTCGATCAGGTGATTACCGCTATCGAGCGGCGTCTGCCGCCGGTGGACTCGGTTACCCCGGCGCGGCGCACTGAGCAGCCCTGCCCGTCCTGCGGCCGATTCGTGCTGGTGCGTCCGCGAGGTGTTGCCGAGCCGGTGCTGGTCTGCCCGGCGTGCCGCTGGTCGATATATGAGGGGGTGCGCTGATGGCCCTGTGGACGCCTGCTGACAGGACGGTTGACTGGTGGTTCCACCCGGCAGACAGCTCGGTGGTCAACCTTGGCACCGGAACCGATATCATTTCCATTGACGATAAGTCGGGCAACAATATTCCCGCCACGACCGTGGGCGCATCGTACCGCCCGCGGCTCTACGCGGCGAATCAAGCCGGTCTTGATGTCGCCTTTTTTGATGGGGAAAATTATTATTTTCGCGTGCAAGACCTCCGCTCGGTGCTGGCCGGGGTGGAGCGGTTTACGGTTTTTGCGGTTGCCGCGTCCAACGGTTACCCGACCGGGCCGGGGATCATATTCGCTGTGGCCAACGCCACCTGGCCGCACGCAATCCGGCACGGGCTGTACTACAAAAACACGCAGGCGATCTGCGCCGCCGGTCGCCGGCTGGATTCGGAAACGAATCAGGAGGTCTGCCAGTCGCTCGGGTATAACGCCTGGCGGGTGATGATGGCCCGGTTTGATTTTGCAAATCAGCAGTTGTCGCTGGGCATCGACGGAGAGGAGCAATTTCTGTCGGGGGATTTCGCCACCTCCGGCGTTTCCGAGACGGCAACCTCGCAATATGTCGGTATCGGCTCATTCCATCACACCACATCCAGCCCGCATAAACTCTGGGGCCGGATCGGCGAGATCGTCGTGGTGGTCGGCGACGTGACCCAGGAGGAGACCGATCAGATGATCGGCTATCTCCACTGGGAATTTGGCCTGGAGGGGCGGCTGCCCGCCGGTCACGCTTATGAGAGTGCTGCCCCGACGACGGGCGGCGGGGGTGACGCAGAAACGATAATGCTTGTCTTCGACCAGCGTTATCACCTCACCGAGACA
>CAZSOA010000371.1:1303-1841 GCA_964608305.1 uncultured Desulfofustis sp.
CGCCTCACAGCGTCGCCGCTTCGACCAACGGTATTACCTGATCGACGGTGAGCGGCGGCTCGCCTTCGACCAGGACTACGCCCTGCTCCACTATCTCCGCACCTCCTTTGTCGGGCTGTACGGGATCCGCTTCGGGTTGGCGTTCGTCCAGCTGTACCGGGATCTGCCGGTGATGCGGCGCTCGTTTGCGATGGTGTACCGGTCGCTGCCGGTGATGCGGCGGATGCACCGGTGCGATTATGGAGATACGGAGCTGCTGCGGCTGGCGTTTGTGCAGGACTATCTGCTGCGCCACGGGCTGCTGCGGGCGTTTTGCCAGCGCTATCATGTGGCCGAGGAAACGGTGCGGCGGGCGCATGAGGCGGTTTTTACGATCCATGAGCATGAGCTGGTGCGGCTGGGCTATCAGCAGCCCTATGTGCTGGCGGCGGAGCCGAGCAGCGAGGAAGGTAGCTGCCGGTTTGAACTGGTCGATCTGAACATCGATCTGCACCCGCATCACTTCGAGATCGAGCAGCATCAGCAGAACTATTTTATC
>CAZSOA010000372.1:0-1821 GCA_964608305.1 uncultured Desulfofustis sp.
TGTATCGCAACAAGCTCAACGCCCTGTGGAACAAGCTGCGCGGCGGCAGCGAGGAGCATGCCTTTGTCAGGGTCACCGTGCCCTTCCGGGAAGGGGAGCAGGACCGGGTTCGCGCCGCCGGCGAAGCGTTCATCAGCGCATTCTACCCGGCGTTTCTGAGCTATGTCGAGCTCCCGGCGCAACCGCTGGCGACCGCAACGCATTAAAGCAGCTACGAAAAACCGACACCGCGCATGCAACGAGACAGCCTCGAGAGCTCAAGCAACACCGTCTTCCTGGTGGATGTGCTGCTCACCATCATCACCTTTCTCGGCGCCTTCTGGGCGCGCGACCTGTTTCTGCCGGAAAAGGAGCTGCTCAGTTTCAATTCCCACCTGTTCATCATCCCGCTCGTGCTGGTCCTGATCACTGCGACGCTCTCCTGGTTCGGCGGCTACCGGTCGCCGTACCGGGTCGGCCTGCCCGGCTATGCCTGGGCGATCCTGCAGGCGATCCTCGTTTCCGTCAGCCTGCTGCTGGCGCTCCTGTTCTTTCTCAACATTCAATATGTGAGCCGGCTGGTGATCCTGCTGTTTGCCGTCTCCGAGTTTTTCGTGCTGCTGCTGGTCCGGGCCGTGAGCATGATGTATTTTTGGGACCGGGTCAAAAGCGGCAAGAACCGGCTGCGGGTGCTGATTGTCGGTTCTCGCACCCGCGCCCGGGAACTCGTTGCCGCCCTGCGCCAGCACGTGGTCTGGGGCGTGGATATCGTCGGTTTCATCGACCCGGACCCAGCCTGCCTCGGCCAGGAAATCGACGGCATCAGCGTAATCGGCACCGTCGAGACGATCCACGACTGCCTCAAGCATAATGTGGTCGACGAGGTGATCGTCGCCATCCCCCGTTCGCTGCTCGACGACGCCGAGCCGATCGTCCAGGCCTGCGAGGAGGAGGGCATCCGCCTGCGGTTCATGGCCGATCTGTTCAACGTCACGGTCGCCCGGATAACCCTTTCGCAGGTCCACGATATCCCGCTGTTGAACCTGGAGCCGGTGGCCCAGGACCAGCAGCAGCTCCTGGCCAAACGGATCTTCGACCTGGGCGTGACCGTCGTCGCCCTGCCGCTGCTGACCCCACTCTTCCTGCTGGTGGCCATCGGCATCAAGCTCGACTCGCCGGGCCCGGTGTTTTTCATCCAGCCCCGCATCGGCAGGCGCAAGCGTCCCTTTAACCTCTACAAGTTCCGTTCCATGTACGTGGATGCGGAAGAGCGGCTGCGCGACATCGAGCACCTCAACGAGGCCAGCGGCCCGATCTTCAAGATGAAGAACGACCCGCGCATCACCCCGTTCGGCAGGTTCCTCAGAAAAACGAGCATCGACGAATTGCCGCAGCTGTTCAACGTGCTGCGCGGCGAGATGAGCCTGGTCGGCCCGCGGCCGATGTCTTTTCGCGACGTGGAGCAATTCGACCGCGGCATCCAGCGCAAGCGTTTCAGCGTCCAGCCGGGCCTGACCTGCATCTGGCAGGTTTCCGGGCGCAGCGAACTGCCGTTTGACACCTGGCTGGCAATGGACCTGGAATATATCGACAACTGGTCGTTCTGGCTCGACCTGAAGATCCTGCTGCGCACCGTCCCTGCTGTTATCCGGGCCAGGGGAGCCGCCTAAGAATATTTCCCAGTCCTTTTGCTATCGGAAATGTTGCTTAGCTTGGGTCGAAAAGTATCCTGTCAAAGAGACTCTCGTAAAATTGAAACGCGGTTTGCAAAAATCACCATAACCGCGCAGGTTTTTTCGCCATATAGATATCATCGACGCTCAATGCGGCAGTTTCAATTTC
>CAZSOA010000373.1:0-1806 GCA_964608305.1 uncultured Desulfofustis sp.
TGCTTTCAACCCTTTCCCCAAGTCGCTAAAATGTACAAAATTTTAGTTATTTAGTTTCCGTCCGGAAAGAACGATATTTTGCAAAACGTCAAAGGACAGCACGGTTCTGCCACCAGGCAGCCATTGACGTGCACCACACGAGTGGGCATGGATGCTATCCCTAACACTATTATGATGTCGCTTTTCCGCCTTTCAGACGCACCTCGGCTGTCGAGTCTCAGAAAATCCTTTGTACCTCTTTTTCTCTCAGGCTCTGGCCAGCTCAATACGAGCCAGCGTGTTGAGGTTATAGGCAACAATCGCACTCCAGATATACGACTTGAAGCCTTCCCAACCCGACCAGTTACAGCGTTTCAGTCCATAGCTCCGTTTCAGGGTCGAAATGTTTGCTTCGATTCCGGCCCGAAAATTCCGCAGCCGCCGGTATACCCACGTGCTCTTGGCCATGTCCAAGATCGACAGGCCACGTTTCTTGGCAAAGACCACGTCCTTGACAGCTGCTGCCCTGGCTCCCGCCAGGTTTGCCCTGGACGCAAAACCGCCATCGGCCGTGCTCTGCCGAGGCGGACGCCCGTACTGCTCGATATGCCGCTGAAGCAACGGCAGAAACCTCTCGGTGTCGGCCGGGTTACCACGCTCAACCAGACAATCAAGAATCAAGTTCGATACACCGCCGGTCAAAAACACCTTGTGCCCGAATTCCGTCTCGCGCCGTTTCTTGACGATGATATCGGTGTGCGTCTCAAACAACGAGACAATCTTCTCCGATGCGGGAACCTGTTCACCTTTGAACACCCGTCGTTCGGTCTGATCCATAACCCGCCGCAGCAGCTCAATAGCTCGGGACAATTTCTCGGCAAGCGCCCGGGCGCGCAGGTAGTCCGCAAGCGAATCGCCACCAAAGCCGAGAAGCTCAGGGATTGCTGTTTCCGCATAGCTGATTGCTCGCCCGGCATAGTGCAGCAAGTCCCGGTAGGCCGCCTGGCGAATCTCCTGCTTGGTAGTATTCAGGATGGTCATCAGCCGCTTTTTTACAACCCGTCGGTGATCGCTGCACCGATAAGCGGGACAGGGGGCGAGTTCTTTGCCTTCAAACAGCCAGCGAGTGATGATCCGGACCCCATCCCCGAGCAGCGTGGCGTCGGTCGGCCGGTGGATATCGGTTTGCACGGCCGTGGCGTCGATCCGAATCTTCCGGCCGTTCTCGATCTTTGCCTGCTGGGCGTAGACGAGCAGGAACTGGTGAATCGCCAGCCAGGCGTCTTCGCTCAGGGCCTTGATATTTTCCTGCAGGGTCGACTTGGCCGGATAGGTTCCGGGTTCGAGTCGAACAAAGCTGCGAAACGAATGAGAGTCAGTCAGATAATAGGCAAGGTCATCATAGCTGAGTTCCCGAAACTGTTTCAGCAGTGCACAACGGACCACCTGCTCGGCGGTCATACCCTGGCGGCCGGTATCGTGCCGACGCTTCTTGAGCAGATCGGTATAGGCTTGGTCGAGCATGTCGTGGTTGGTTGCCAGGATGGTGGCCATCTGTTCCAGTTCGCGAGGCCCGGGATGTTTACCGAGCACCTCGAAGATCGTGGTTTGCGGGTTACATTTTCTGCGCATGTAATCACCGATCAAAAGATGAATAATCAAACATATCGGTTATTTGACTTGCGCAGCATAACAGATCGACAGCAAAAATGCAGCTGGTTTTGTCACGATTTGAAAATATTTTCAAACAGTTAATGTTTCCGGATGGAAACTACTTAGAACCGGCGGCGGGGGAGGGTGAATCGCCAAGCTCTGCAGTCTTGGCTT
>CAZSOA010000374.1:0-1751 GCA_964608305.1 uncultured Desulfofustis sp.
AGGTCCTCCGGTGATTGTCTGTTATTATACTGCTGGCCGTCAATATTACCAGAACGATTGCGGCAGTGCGATCAGCGTTCTTGCTCAGTTTATCACTGCATCAGCGCAGATGCGGTACGAAGTCGGGCTGTTGTGCCCGCAAACAACGATCTTTTCGGCCACAACACTCCGGCCGCAGCGGTCGGCGACGGTGCGCAGGAGGGCGGTCGTGTCGGCGAATCGGTCACGCGGCTTGAAGTCATAGAGGTGGAGGGAGCCGCCGGAGCGGAGCATCGATAAGGCCAGGTCGACGAACTCGCCGGCAGGACCGGGCAGCGGCATGACGATTCGGTCAAAGGTCGTGGCCAGAGAAGGGACGACCGTGCGGACATCGCCGTGGAGCAGGGTGATGGCGTCGACCGCTTTGTTGCGTTGGCGGTTGATCAGGGCAAGATCATGAGCACGGCGATTCTTCTCAATGCCGATGATGGCTGTGGCCGGACTGTGTTTGGCGAACATGAGCGGGTAGGGGGCGATACCGGAAAACATGACGAGAATCTGCTCGGGGCCGGCGATCAGGTCCGCGATGCGTTTGCGCTCATTGCCGCTGCGTGGTGAAAAGTAGGTGTGCCGTAAATCCACCGTGAGAAGGACGCCGAACTCACGGTGGGTGGTCAGCAGCCGGTCTTCACCGGCGATGACTGAAAGGGGCAGGGTCCGATACTCGCCGTGATAGTTGCCGACTCGACGAGCGACGACCCTGATTCGCTTGTTGAGAGCAAGAATGGTTTCACCGATAAGTTGTTCACGATGATCCAATTCCGGCGGCACGATGGTAACGGCGATATCGCCGATCAGATCATAGGAGCGCACCAGACATGACAGTTCGTCATCATCCAGCGCGTGGCGCAAGGCCTTTTTCAGATCCATAGCCGGGGAAAACCTTTGCCGACCAAACGAGCGAAATGAAGGTGATCGTCCTGGTCAAATTGGTTGAACAACGTATTTCAAGTGGACAATCCTGCTGATAATTTGGATAATGGAAACAGTATCGACGCTGACAATAGACAATCTCGCATTGCTTAACAAGAGGGGATATCCTTGAAGATTCTAATTGCCGAAGATGAGTATACAACGCGTTTGATGATCCAGGTGTGCCTGGAGCGCTGGGGTTACCAGGTCGAGAGTGCAGCCGACGGCAAGGCGGCCTGGGAGTTGCTTGATCAACCCGATGGGCCGGAAATTGCATTGCTCGATTGGGAGATGCCGGAGATCGACGGTGTTGAGCTGTGCCGCAGGATCAAGAGTCTCCCGAGGGACAACCCCATTCATGTCATCATGGTGACGGCCCGTGATAGCCGCAGCGATATTCTCCAGGGATTTGATGCCGGTGCCGATGATTATATCACGAAGCCGTTTAATGATGATGAGTTGCGGGCCCGCATCAGGGTCGGCGAGCGAATCGTTAGAATTCAGGCGTCGCTTGCCCAGACGCTGCATGAACTCAAGCAGGCGCTTGACCTCGTCGAGAGCCTCCAGGAGGAAACGATTGCCGTCTGCAATGTCTGTCAGATGATTGAAGGCGTCGACGGCGTCTGGTATCAACCGGACGAGTATTTTGCAAAGGAGCAGGACGGACGGTTTCTCTGGACCCATTGTCCGAATTGCCAACAGGAATCGTAGCGCCATACAACCACCTTCATACCGATCCGCCCCCAAACGCACAAAACCCCGTGTCCGGCTGAGCCGGACGCGGGGTTTTGCGTGCAAGT
>CAZSOA010000375.1:0-1748 GCA_964608305.1 uncultured Desulfofustis sp.
GCGGTCTCGGTATCGGTTGCCGGCAGGATTACGGCGAACTCTTCACCGCCATAGCGTGCCAGGGTGTCGTATATGCGTAACAGTGATTTCAGCAAGGCGCTGAAATCGCGCAGGATGATATCTCCCGCTTGGTGGCCGAAACGGTCGTTAAAATCCTTGAATCGATCGATATCGATGAACAGCAGCGACAGGGATGAATCCTGTCTGATGGCGCGGTCAATTTCACGGTCGAGGGCGTTCTGGAAATACCGGTGATTATAGATCTCCGTCAGCCCGTCGATATTGGCAAGGTTGTCGAGAATCTTGTTTTTTTTCTCCAGTTCCTGAGTCAGGTTCTCCAGTTTGATCTTGGCGGCGATCAACTGTTTATTCATCTGATCGTAATCGAGATTCATAAGACTCAGGCGGATGTTGGCTTCCTGGAGAATCTCCTGGATCGATTTGGTATGCTTGATCTTCAACCCGAAATAGTCACCGGCCTGGACGACGCTGATGTGGACTTTCTCAAGAATGTCCTCAATGTCGTCGTTGGTTAACCCGAGCAGCTTCCGGGCCTCTTTGCGAAACTGTTTGTGATATTGTTCCGGTTTGCTCGAAAACAGGATATTGATCAGCAGATCGGAGAGATAGACGGCTCTGATGGTTGCCAGGATGGTTCGGTCGTCGCCGGGATAGGCGCTTGGGTCGTGATGGTAGAGTAGTGGCTGGAGCAGTACTTCGGGAAAGGACCAGCGGCGGGCCACTTCATAGCCGATCCAGCAGTGGTCGGAACCAAGCAGTGCGGTTTCCGTGGGCAGTAGATCATGCTGGTTATCGGCGACCGCTTCGATAACCGCTTCGTACGTTTCTGCAAAGGTTCTGGCGAAGATCAACTCACCGAGATTTTGCAGGAGCCCGGAGATGAATACTTCCTCGGTATCGACACCTTTGACCTTTTCCAGGATCAATTTCGATGCGACTGCCGCCGCCAGGGATCGTTCCCAGAATTTTGCGAAATCAAATCGCGATCGGCGGGAACCGTTGCCGATGGAAAGAAAAGAAAATGAAAGAACGAGGCTGCGGACGGCATTGGTGCCGAGGATGGAAACAGCCTGTTTAATCGAGCCGATTTGCTGCGGAAAGCTGTAGAACGCTGAATTGGATACTTTGAGAATTTTTGCCGACAACGAGATATCCTGGGCGATCAGTTCGGCAATGTCCGACAGGGTCGTGTCTTCTTGAGAGGTGAGCGTAATCAGTTTTGATGCTACTGTCGGCAGTGTCGGCAGTTCGTCGGATGATAATACGGTTTTCAGGATTTCGTCTCGGGTCATGGATGCACCAGGAGATACGGAGCGGAGTGGCGATCACCCACCGTCAGATGCCGAATTCAGACACACTGGACCACCGGCGATCGACCGGAAAATAGCCGCGCGTTGAGAGCCGACTCGGCTGGCCCCGCTCACGCAGTCGTCTGTGGATTATATCGCTTCCAAATCAGTCGATGCAAGGAAACCTTCCAAAAAAAAGGAGGCGAGTAGCGAAATAGAGGGTTATGAGTGCGTTTCGGGATAACAACACGATGTCCCCTGAAAAGTCGTGAATCTGAGCTGCGACCCGCGTTCTTCGATGTAATCGGGCACCAGCGGGATCTTGCCGCCGCCGCCCGGAGCATCGATTGCATAGGTCGGAACGGCCATTCCGGAGCTGTGACCGATCAAGCCTTTCATGATGGCCAGGCCGCAGTCGGTGGTGGTACGAAAGTGGTC
>CAZSOA010000376.1:0-1745 GCA_964608305.1 uncultured Desulfofustis sp.
GGTGGCGGTTCCGGAGCCGTTCAAGTCGTATCTTCGAGAAATCTCATTGCTGGAAAGCCAACCGGAACAAGGTGAAGGGGCTTTTTTCTGGAGTGTTGTTGCCGAGCAACGGAAACTGGGGGTACAACTGCAGCTGTGGGATCGGTTGGGGGCTACCGGCAGAGAACCCTATGATTTTCTCGGTGCTGCGTCGCCGCTGCAACAGCGGGTGTCTTTTGATCTTGATGGTTTCATGGTGCGCGATTATGAGACGGTGCCGGTCATGCAGACGCCCTTGCAATTATTGACGGCGATCACCCGTTCCGTCAACGGCGGGATCGGTGTCCGCCCGCATGTTGCCGATCGTTTCGTCCTGCGTCGCAATCAGAGCGAATATGTGCTCGAGCAGTTTGAACGGACCGCGAAAACGGGTTTGTTGCGGAAAGGTTTTTCCGCGGAATGCCGCCGATTGTTTGCCGCGATGGGCGATGCCGCACCGCTCGACGGGGCGTTGCTTGGGGGCGCGAGCACCTCGTATCGAATGAACGGCGGCATGGATGATTTCTTGCGTCATTATCTGTCAATCGCCCTGGTTCCGGCTCACGAGCCGGAGCTGGTTCTGATGACGGTCGGCACCTCCCCCGGTTTTCTTGTGGCGCCGAAGACCGGGGGCGATCCGACCGGCGAGGCCGCCTCCCTGGTTGCGCCGGTTGTCGCGCTGCAACGGGTCATGCAGAATCTTGCCGATATGATGAGCCCACGCGACGGAGCGGTGACCAACTATCGATCCGCCATCGGCGAGCGGTTGTCGCCGGCCGTTGAATCGATTGAACAGTTGTCCGCGGCGCCTCAGCAGATGGTGATGCCGGAGTTGGTCGGCATGAGCTTGCGGAAAAGTTTACGCATCCTCCAACGGGCCGGGGTTGCGATTACTGTCGAAGGGACCGGCCGGGTGGTGTCTCATCAGCCGCCCACCGGTTCTACTGTGCCGGTCGGAGCAACGATAACCCTGCATCTGGAGCCCGATCAAACGGGAGCGAACGTCTCCGAACGGACACAATCGGCAGTGCCGTAAGCGCGGAGAGAAGGGCTGAGCGGTCAACCGGCGACGGTGCTCTACCGAGCCGCTCGAGGCGACGGAACCAGAAATGAAATACATCTTATGAACGGCACGAACAAGCAGGAACCAGCGTTGGATTTGACAGACCTGATGGACGGCCTTGTCTACCGCTGCTGTTCGCCACGAGGGCCTGAAGAATGTGCTGTTCATGCAATCAGTGCCGATTCCCGAACGACCGGTCCCGGCACCCTTTTCATCGCTTGTACCGGCTCGGTAACCGATGGACATCGCTACTTGAGCGAGGCCATTCAGTCCGGTGCAGCGGCGCTGATCATTGAGCATCAGGAACTGTTGCCGCCGGTTGCCGAGCTTGGTAGCGTCTGCGTTCTGGTGGTTGATGATACCGCGGCTGTATTGGGAGAACTCGCCGCTCGCTTTTACGGACAACCGGCCTCCGCGCTGACCTTGATCGGTATTACCGGAACCAACGGCAAGACCACGGTTTCCTATCTGCTCGAGCACGCGCTGACCCAGGCAGGCCTGCGTGTCGGCGTGATCGGCACGGTCGAATATCGCTTCTCTGACCAGGCCGGCCGGCTGGTCCGCTATCCTGCTCCGTTTACTACTCCCGACCCTCTCCACCTCCATCGCCTGTTTCGCGAAATGGCCGACCACGGGGTAACTCATGCGGTCATGGAGGTGTCGT
>CAZSOA010000377.1:0-1738 GCA_964608305.1 uncultured Desulfofustis sp.
CGCCGCCCCGTCCGGCAAAGGGGCCGGATCGGTGATGTCGGTCGTTCGCGCCGACGGGATGCTCACCATCGGCGCCGGCAGCGAGGGTGTCGGCGCCGGCGAACGGGTCACCATCGAGTTGTTGCGCGGTAGAAACGAGGTCGATGCGACCCTGGTTATGATCGGCAGTCACGATAATATCCTCGATCTGCTTGCCAACCATCTGCACCGGCGTCGCCCGCCGATCCGACTCTCCTCGGCCCATGTCGGCTCAATGGGCGGTATCATGGCCATCAAACGGGGCGAAGCGCATCTTGCCGGCGCCCATTTGCTCGACGAAGCGACCGGCGAATACAACATCTCTTTCATCAAACGGTTTTTGCCCGACCTGCCCTTGCGCCTGATCAATCTCTGCTACCGCGAACAGGGATTGCTGGTGGCCAAAGGCAACCCGCTCACCATCGGCAGCCTTGGCGATCTGGCCGAGCATGGTTACCGGTTCATCAACCGTCAGAAAGGCGCCGGTACCCGGCTGCTCACCGACCAGGTACTGCGTCAGTCCGGTCTTGACCCGCACCAGATCACCGGATATGATCATGAAGAATATACCCATATGAACGTCGCTGCGGCAATTGCCGGCGGCAGAGCCGATGCCGGGATGGGCATCCGGGCTGCTGCGGTAGCACTTGATCTCGACTTCGTCCCGGTGGCGGAAGAACGTTACGACCTGATCGTACCTGAGTCATTTATGAGCGACCACCGCGTTTCCGCTGCGCTCGAATTGGTTGTCAGTGATCGAGAATTTAAGAGCAAGATAGTCCGGCTTGGCGGCTACGATCTCCGCGATGCCGGTACCGTACTGTATCGCCAATAATCGGCCGGCGACTGTTCGCCCACCAGGCCATACCGGCGGAGCCGTCGACCAGAACCGAAAGGAGAAACACCCATGACCGATAAAATTTTTCGCGTGAACATGACCGACCTGACCACCTCTGTTGAAGCGGTACCGGAGCAATGGGCCGGTCTCGGCGGCCGGGGTCTGACCTCGACCATCGTTGCCGCGGAGGTACCGCCGACCTGTCACCCGTTGGGGCCAAACAACAAACTGGTGTTTGCCCCGGGATTGTTGTCGGGCACCGTGGCGGCCAACTCCGGTCGACTCTCCGCCGGCGCGAAGAGCCCGCTCACCGGCACCATCAAGGAGGCCAACGCCGGCGGCAGCTCGGCGCAGTTGCTCGCCCGCTGCGGCTGTAAGGCCCTGATCATCGAAGGCCAACCCACGGGCGATGGCTGGTACAGCCTTTCCGTCTCGCCGGACGGGGTGACGATCAATGAGGAAACCGAGTTGATCGGCAAAGGCAATTACGAAGTCGTCGAGACCCTGGGCAAGCGGTTTGACGGCAAACGGGGCGTCATCACCATCGGCCCGGCCGGCGAGATGAAAATGTGCGCCGCCAATATCTCGGTGATGGACCCGGACGGCAATCTCCGCTCCAACGGCCGTGGCGGTCTTGGCGCCGTGATGGGATCGAAACGGGTCAAATTCATCGCCGTCGATCCCCGGGACGGCAAAGTGGCCATCGCCAATCCGGATGCGTTCAAAGAGGCCAACCGGGCCTTCGCCAAGGCACTGGTCAACAACCCGGTTTCCCAGACACTTGCCACCTACGGCACCAACGTTCTGATCAACGTCATCAACGAGGCCGGCGCCCTGCCGACCAGAAACTTCACCTCCGGTCAATTCGCCGGCCATAACAGA
>CAZSOA010000378.1:0-1729 GCA_964608305.1 uncultured Desulfofustis sp.
GTGTCGGGTGTCGCGATCCGGCAACATCGATAAGCGCTGCTGATCTGTCCATTCGCTATGACGAACCTGACTTTTTTACAGAGCTGTTTTGACAACATCGGTGCGGTTGCCGATCAGTGTTGCCGGTAGTCAAGGGAATATGAGCATATGGTGTCGCCTGTCGTTGAAAAGTAACTATCAGTTTTCTGTGCACAGGTAGGGAGTAAGATGAAGAACGCCGCGTAGCGCGGCGCGATCTGGAGAGTCAGGACGGAGGGTGCCTGAAGACGTAACAATCAGAGAACAGGGGGTGTGCCATGAGGAGATCAATTGTAGTCTGGCTGTCCAGTGTTTTGTTTTTTATCGTATCAGCGGCAGCGAGTGCAATGGCGGCGCAGTCGACCAAGGACGTTCCGGTAACCAGCGAATCTAAACAGGCATTGCGGGTCGAGATTCTCGGGGAGCAGGCTGCCACGGGGATGCGGGCTGATGCGTATGTTGTCGGGCATGGAGATTTGCTCGGCGTCAGTATTTATGGTGAAGGCGACATGGCTGCCTCGGTGGCGGCCGGGATTGCTCGCCCTGCAGAACCGGGTGCGCCTGCAACCCCTGCGACGGTAGCGGCAGACGTACGTGGTGTTCGCGTGATGATGGACGGCCGCATGTCCCTACTGCACATCGGCGAAGTGGAAGTGGTGGGCATGACGTTGACCCAGGTGGCCGATTATCTCAAACAACTCTATGCCTCCGTCTACGAGGACCCGATCGTGACCGTAACCCTGGTCCAGAGCAACAGCATGCGTTACACGGTGATGGGCAAGGTGGCTTCACCGGGGGTATTTTATCTTGATTACCCGGTTACCATTGTTCAGGCGATAGCGCGCAGCGGCGGTTTTACCGAATGGGCCAACAAAAAGATCACCGTTGTTCGGGAACGGCTGGTGACGGATGATGAAGGGCTCTTCAGCGGGAACAAGCTCGAATTTGATTTTGACCGGTATGTCTCCGGCAGGGATCTGCAGAAAAATATCCACCTTCGTGCTGAAGATATTTTGATCGTTCACTGAAACGGGAGTGCGCAGCCATGAAAAAGATCGTCGATCATGCAGTGGTTGTTCTGGTGCTATCCGTTTTTTTTGTGTTTCCCAATCCGGTTGCCGGCCGCGTGAATATCCTGACTACCGGTGTCGGGCTTTCGTTTGATTACACGGAGCGGAGCTACGATGCAGTACGCGACGACCCGGAGACCGAGATTGACGAGTCGGCGATCATTCCAGACGACGAAGGCGACTACCGCCGCCTGATCATGACGCCGTTCGTCCTGTTGAGCAGTAGTTCCGAACGGGATAGGTTCGATCTGCTGCTGGCGCCTGATCTCCAGTACGATCTGCTCGAGTCCGATACCGACTGGGCCGGTACCATCGGTATCACCGCAGAGCGGTTTATTACCGAGGCCTGGCGGTTCGGTGTGGAAAACAGGCTGCTTCGCGGTGATTACTATCGGTCCGCCACGGCGGCGGAACTCGCCGGGGCCGCAGCCGGCGCTGCCGAAGAGCCGGCTGTCTCGACGGAACCGGAACTCTCACCAGACATCGGCAGGGATCGTTTCTGGCGAAATTCGCTGACGCTGTTTTCGGAGCTTGGTTACCGGGAGGACAGTTTGCTGCGTTTCGGATTTAACTATATCGCTCTGCGCAGTGACGAAGACGACCCGACTGGAATCGATGATTACGATCGATACGAGTTCGGC
>CAZSOA010000379.1:0-1720 GCA_964608305.1 uncultured Desulfofustis sp.
AATCGAGGCCGTGATGGGTGAGCAGCTGCCGAAAAGCCGTTCCCGGCAAATAGAAGTCGGAAACGAGCGCCAGCGCAATGCCGTGCTGCCGGAGCCGTTCGGCCACCGCAACAACCTCCGGACAGAGCCGCTGAACCGCCTTTTCCACCGCGACCTCGATATCAAGCAGCAGGGCGGTGAAATCGTCCGGGGTGACGGTGTCAAGACCACCGTGTTGCCGGCGCAGCACCGGCAAGAAGGCGGCGGCGAAGTGGTCGAGGCGAAAGTCGAGTTCACCATAGCGCTCGGCATTTTTCGCGGTGAGTTCCCGTTCAAGGGTGCTGCGCATCCCGTACAACCGGTCTGCACCGAGATCAAGCTGCAGGGCCTGCTGCAGCAGACCCGAGGCGAGGACCTTAGTGTATTCCGGGTCAACCGTACGCGTCACCAGGGTATCGAAATAATCAAAGCAGACAACCAGCCCGCGGCGCTGTTGCTCGTGCAGCCGTTTCAGGCGGGCAACGAGCGTATCGGCATCGTCTTTACCGACGATCCAGCGTTCCATGTCCACACCCTGCAGGCTTCTCGTTGCAACTCATCGTCCGTGCGGTCTCAGCTCCGCTGTTCCGAGGGCACGATCAGCTCTCTGAGCGTTACGGAGCGCAGCCGGTTATTGAACAGGCCGTGCACATACCGGCCCGGCGTCATCGCCGTCAGCGAAAAGACATTATGCGCCCAGCATTGAATAGTATGATCGAATGGGTGATCCCCTTCACCGATGCCAAGGGTCATCGTATACTCCTGGGCGAGCACCTCCGGCCAGATCAGCTCCAGGCTTGCCACCGAAAACCCGGCGGCTAGCCGCGGCGGCGCATTCAGCGTCGCGACGCTGTTTTCGCCGAAGATGGCAAGCCCCGTCCGATCCTTGATCGTATAGCCGAAAATGGCCTGGGGCACCGCCCTGGCAGCATGGACCAGCAACCGGACGGTAATGACCTCGCCCGGCTCAACGGTCTTGAATATCTCATCTCCCTTGGTCATCGAGACCTTGAGGATGGTGACCGCCCCGCCGCCGCCGCGGCTGGCGGGGTCGACCGGCAGCCAGCGCGGCGCATCCCCATGGTGCTGCTGCAGCAGCGCGGCCACCGCTTCGGGAATCCTGATATCCTGCTCGTCTTTGTGCTCCTCCTTGGCAAACAGCTCATTGTGCACGAGCCTCGTATACAAGGCGATGCCCTGGGCGGTTTCTCCATCAAAGAGCTTGACGCCGCCGTCCATGACGATCACGCGGTCGCAGAGGCTGGAAACCGCCTGCATATCGTGGGAGACGAGAACGATGGTCTTTTCCCGCATCAGCTTCTTCATGTGCTCCATGCATTTCTGCTGGAAAAAGATATCGCCCACCGACAGGGCCTCATCGACGATCAGGATATCGGGGTCGACGCTGATCGCCGTGGCAAACGCCAGCCGGACGAACATGCCGCTCGAGTAGGTCTTGACCGGCTGTTCGATAAATTCGCCGATATCGGCAAACTCGACGATCTGGGCGAAGCGGGCGTCGGTTTCCTGCTTGGTCAGCCCCATGATCGAGGTGCTGAGGTAGATATTGTCACGCCCGTTGAATTCCGGATTGAAGCCGGCGCCAAGCTCGAGCAGGGCCGAGACCCGGCCGTCGATGCGCACCGAGCCCTCCGTGGGCTGTAGAATCCCGCAGATGATCTGCAGCAGGGTCGACTTGCCG
>CAZSOA010000380.1:0-1703 GCA_964608305.1 uncultured Desulfofustis sp.
CATTACCGGTAAACAGGAGGGTAAACGGGAGCGGTGATGATGCAGCGTGGGCAGGGGGAACGGCGGCACAGATGAGCATTGCCAGGAAAAAAAGAGCCGGTAGTTTGGTTCGGTGATATTTCATTGTTGCGCCTTCTTTTTTAACAGGACCCGCCATTTTTCGAGCCTGTCTTTGATTAATGCCTCGTACCCGCGTTGCGTCGGTCGATAGAATGTTGTGCCGTCTATTTCCGAAGGGAGGTGACTTTGCTCAACGAGGGCCTCCTGATGGTCATGGGCATATTGGTAACCTTTGCCGTACCCTAATTGCTTCATCAAGGACGTGGGCGCGTTTCGGATGTGCAGCGGCACCGGTAGGGAACCGGTCTTGCCGATCAGCGTGCGTACGTCGTTGGCTGCCGTATAAAGTCGATTGCTTTTCGGCGCTGTTGCCAGATAGATAACGGTCTGTGCGAGAGCCAGCAAGCCTTCCGGCGGCCCAAGCGCCTGAAAAGCAGATCGTCCGGCATTCGCCTGCACGAGTGCATGCGGGTCGGCGAGACCGATGTCTTCCGAGGCGAACCTGGTCAGCCGACGGGAAATGTACAAAGGATCTTCGCCGGCTTCAACCATGCGAAAAAACCAATAGAGAGCGCCGTCCGGATCTGAATCCCGCAGGCTTTTGTGTAGGGCCGAGATCAGATTGAAGTGCTCCTCGCCTTGCTTGTCGTAACGGTAGGTCTTCTTTTGTGCGGCCTCCGCAACCGTCTCGGGGGTTACCAAGTGCCGTGAATCGGGCCCAGTGCTCTGCTGCTGCAGGGTCAGGGTCGCGGCAACTTCGAGAATGTTGAGGCCGCGCCGCGCATCGCCGTCAGCCAGTTCAACAAGCAACTCCATGGCGGGCTGCTCGATTGCCAGTCGATAGGCGCCGAGCCCTTTCTCGGTATCGTTCAGCGCTCGCTGGAAAATCTTCGTCAGAGCAGTCGCCGACAACGGTTCGAGAACCAGCACCCGACAACGGGAGAGGAGCGGGGCGATCACCTGGAACGACGGGTTCTCGGTTGTCGCACCGATGAGGGTGAGCAGGCCGCTTTCCACATGGGGCAAAAAAGCGTCCTGTTGACTTTTGTTGAACCGGTGAATCTCGTCGACGAAAAGTACGGTCTTCACACCATTTCCTAAGCGGCGTTCCTCCGCCTCGGCAACGATGGCGCGAATTTCTTTGACACCGGACAGAACCGCAGAAAAATAGACGAAATGGCCGCCGGTAGAAGCGGCGAGGATCTTTGCCAGACTGGTCTTCCCGGTTCCGGGAGGACCCCATAAGATCAGTGACGGAATTGCTCGGGAAATGGTGAGCTCTTGCAGAATTTTGCCCGGTCCGAGGAGGTGGTCCTGACCAAAGAAATCGGCAAGATCAGCAGGGCGCAATCGATCAGCGAGCGGGGTTTGTTCCGTCAATGGAGATGCTTCAATCATCGCTACCTATTTGCTTTTATGGGAACCTTGAAAAATTGCCATTCCGTCCGATCTCATCGTTGCGCAATCACATTTTATCCTCGGAATATCAGGTATAAGCCTACGGTAATTATCTGCAACGAAAACGACGGCCGTCAACGATGACCAAATCACCGGCAAAAAGCTGCCGGCCGCGACGGAGGTCAATCTCACCATTAACGCTGACCGAGCGGGTACTCAGAAGTTGCTTGACAATGGTGCCGTCG
>CAZSOA010000381.1:0-1694 GCA_964608305.1 uncultured Desulfofustis sp.
GGCGGTGGCCGCTCGCAACCAGTCGATCCGGCGACGGCTCTCGGCGATATCGAGGTGTTCCTCCCATTGAAACGGGGTATGTGGTTTCGGGACGAAGGTGCCGATACTGACGTTGACCCGCCGCCGGCCGCGCCGGCCGACATTGCCGGCGACGGCGGCTTTTTTCGCAAGCTCGATAATTGCATCGATGTCGTCGTCGGTTTCGCCGGGCAGGCCGATCATGAAATAGAGCTTGATCAGGTTCCAGCCGAGCGCAAAGGCATTGGTCACCGTGTCCAGCAGGTCGGCTTCGCTGATTCCCTTGTTGATCGCCTGGCGCAATCGTTCGCTGCCGGCCTCCGGGGCCAGCGTAAAACCGGTTTTGCGGACCCGTTTGATCTGCTCCATCAGTTCCGGGCCGAGGGTGCCGACCCGCATCGACGGCATCGACAGCGACACCCGTTCACCGGCGAACCGGTCCATCAGCTGCGGCAACACCTCCGGCAGGCAGCTGTAATCCCCGCTGGAGAGCGACAGCAGCGCGATTTCGTCAAACCCGGAGGCGGCGATCCCGGTTTCGGCAAGTGTACAGATCTGCTCGACGCTGCGTTCCCGGACCGGTCGATAGGTGATGCCGGCCTGGCAGAAGCGGCAGCCCCGGGTGCAGCCGCGGGCGATCTCGATGCCGAGACGGTCGTGGACGATTTTCGCATTCGGCACGAGCGGGCGAAACAGGTGGTCGATTGTATCAAGGTCGGCAAGCACTCGACGCCGCACCCGGGGTGGGGTCTCGGGAGCGTGGGTGATGCCGGTCAGCCGGTTGTTCTCATCGTAGATGGGTTGATAGCGGTGGGGCAGGTAGACCCCGGCAATAGCTGCCAGCGCCTCGACGATCTCGTGCCGCGGCGCTCCGGCTCGTCGGAGGCGGAGGATCGTCTCAGCGATCTCGATAATTGCCTCTTCGCCGTCACCAAGCAGGATGGCGTCGAACACCTCGGCCACCGGTTCCGGATTAAAGGCGCCGGCGCCGCCGCCGACGACGATCGGCTGCCCGTCGTGACGCTCTTGGGCAAGAAACGGCAGGCCGGCACGATCGAGAATGGTCAGGATATTGGTATAGCAGAGTTCGTGCGGCAAGGTGATGCCGATCAGGTCGAAGTCGGCCAGCGGCCGGCCGCTTTCCAATGATACGAGCGGCAGTGAGCGGCGGCGCATGACGTCCTCGGCATCAGGCGCGGGGCAATAGCTGCGTTCGGCAGTCAGCTGCGGCCGGGCGTTGAGCAGATGATAGAGGATCTGTAATCCCTGGTGAGACATGCCGATTTCGTAGAGATCGGGGAAGACGAGCACGCACTGCAGCAGATCGGTTGCCGGCGCGGGGGTGATACTATTGTACTCACAGCCGAGATAACGACCCGGCCGGGAGACGTGGGGAATCAGGGAGCAATCGGCAGAGGGGGCGCTGAACGCTGCTGGAACTGTCCCGTGGTTTGTAGTATTCATAGTACCATCATCTGGAAATCTGTGGTTTCGGGTTTTTTCCCGTTTGCTGCGGCCGCTGCCCTGCGGCCTGCTCCTTCTACCGAAAATGGGTTGACTTTTCAAGAACGGATAAGGTAAGGAAAGTGGTGGTTCATAAGTTTTAAGAAAAATAACAGGTTACGTAAAAGGTCCCCAGCGATGAAACGAATTGTGTTGTTTTGCATGGTGTTATT
>CAZSOA010000382.1:0-1691 GCA_964608305.1 uncultured Desulfofustis sp.
GGGTTTGTTCATGCCGTTCTGGAAGAACCGGTGAAGGGGCGATTGGCTGGAAAGACGTGATATCACCAGGTTGATCGGTTCTTTTTTGCGGCATATAGAGAATTGAATTGTCCGGAGGCCGGGAATTTGCTATCTTCGCCCCCATCTCTTCTTCTCGCCTCTGGGACCGTCGGCGAAGGTGGAGAGACACAGGTCGGGCTGCGACCCCGGGACGGCGTGCATGCGCATTTTTCGGCGTCGTGTCTATCCCATGTCACCCCTCGGCCCGGATATTCCGGACCACTCTATATCGCCAGAGCGTGGCCGTCTTCCTTCGGCACGCGCCTTATTCCCCTTGATCGGATTCACCTAACCCATGATGCCTGCAAAATTTTACCTCTGTAACGTGTCGGCGGCCCTGGTGTCGCTGTCCCTTCTGCTCAGCGGCTGCACAGTCGGCAGCGGCATGGTGGACCCCCATGAAGCCCGGGCCAGGAGGGAAGCCGCAACCCGTCAGGAAAAGCCGGACCAGCCGCAGACCGAGATCGTCCGGCGCGACGTGCTCATGCCGGTGATGAGTTCGATCAATAACCGCATCCGCGCCTACGAACAGAAGATCGAGGAGTGGCGGGAGGTGGAGCGGAGAACCGCAGCCATGATGCTGCCGCAGGAAAAGCTCAACCGGATAGATGAATGCCGGTCGCATTTGCAGCATATCCTTCTCGAGTACAATGCCCTGCAAAAGCAACTACAGCAGGAAACCCAAATCGAGGCCGCACAGTTGCTGGCCGGTAACTCCCTCCTGCAGCTCAATCAGCAGGATATTGATTACCTGGAAAGCGGTTGCGGCAAGTTTCTCGCTGACCTGAAAAGCGCAGACCAACCCGTGGCGGCGACCCCGCCCGATCCGCAGATCAAGGCCGCCTTCGAGGGTGGAGATTTTGGCCAGGTGATCAACCTGTACAACCAACTCGGCAACGTGCCGGGACAGGTTCCCGCCGCTGAAACCACCTTGCTGTACGGCGAGGCCCTGCTCAAGAATCACCAAGAGGCTGAGGCACAGAAAGTGCTGGGTGATCTGCTGGGGCGTGTCCGGCAGCAGAGGGGGCCTGCGGAGGTGCTGCTGCCTCTGCTGCAACATCTCGGCGACCTGTCCTTTGGTCAGCAATCCTACGATGAGGCCCGCAAGCACTACGAGGAACTCATCCGTCTGTCCATCGAAAAGGGTGCACACCGGGACGAGTGGGCCGGTCTGCAGCTGGCCGCCTTGCAGCCGGGCGGTCCCTCGCCGGCGGAAATGCAGGAATACAACCTGTTGCTTAAAAATTACCTGGCCTATGTGCCGAAGCGTGACGGGTATAACGTGGTGGAGCGGGCCGACAAGTTCCTGCTCGCCTATCCCGGAAGTCCATTGGCTGCCAATGCCAACCTGATCAAGAAATCGGCCAGGGAGCAGGCGGATGGGTGGGTGAATCAGGGCATCAGGCGGATCGAGAGTCAGGCGGGCGAGCGCAGGGCACTGGAACCGCCCGTTGTCGGGGGGCACCATTTGTTGATCACCTGGTATTTCATCTGAACTCAAATCTACACTTCCATCTTCATCGAGGACTGGTCGAACTCCAAACATAGTCCTTACATACTTGATTTTTTTACCATCTTTGGTCATTGTTTCTCTCACGGGTGTGTTTTGAATCGGGGGTCCCGCTACTTCT
>CAZSOA010000383.1:0-1690 GCA_964608305.1 uncultured Desulfofustis sp.
CCCTGGTTGCTGATGACGGTTGCAACCTGGCGCTCCCGCTGATTATCCCGGGACAGCAGTTTCGGATCGCTGCGCAGGTCGTTGACGACGTTGCGCGTCACCGCGATTCGGTCATCGATGCCGAAACCGATCTCCTGCGTCTGGCCCGGCCGCAGGAGCGGCAGGTGCAGGCGGCCGATGTAGGCGCCGTCACGGAACAGGCTGGCGGTGCCCGGCAGCAGCGGGGTCGCCGACTGCAAGACGGCATGGCTGACGACAAACGCCTCGTTGCTGAGTTGGGGTTTGATCTGAATCTCCATCCGGTTGTCCGTTGCAAAGCTGCCGCAGAGCAGTTTTGTTTCCGTGCCGTCGGCGGCCACGCTGATTTTACCGGGGATCACATATTCGCTGACAAAGCCGGCGGTGCGGAGGTCGGCCCCGGAGAATTCGGCTTCCTCGATGTGGTTGGCGCCTTCGCCGGCCAGCATATCCGAAGACAGCTCCAGGCTCATGGACGGCGCCGCCATTTTTGCGAGATCCCGACGGGTTGCCCGTTCGGCAACAGCCGGGTCGTAGAGATCGATCCAGTACGGGGTGAGTTCCGGAAGGCTGGTGCCGCGATGCGGCTGTGCCGTTGACAGGATCAGTTCGATATCCTGCCAGTCTTCGCCGGTTTGCTGGCGCACCGCGCCATACTGGATCAGCGTCAACGCGCCGCTGCCGGTATCAAGCCGGGCATCGTAGACCGGGCGCCAGGTGACGCCGGGTACCTGGTAGCTGAGGTGGATGGTCAGGCGGGTCGGCGTATCGGCCTCAAGCGGCAGCTGGACAAGGTGGCTGGTGCGGGCGCCGGTCTGCAACTGCGACAACTCCAACTCCAGCTTCGCCAGGGTGCGGTCAATCTCGCGCAGCGACAGCTGATGGGCAAGATCCGCCGCGAGCACCTGTTGCATGGCCTTGCCGAGGCCGTCTGCCGCCGCCTGCCACTGCTCGGGGTTGAGGTGCAGCGCCGCAATGTCCTCGCCGATCCGATTGCCGGCTTGGGTACCGAGCTGCTCGAGAAACGATCGTTGGGCGGCAAGCGCCTGCCGCTGGGCCTCAACATCGTTGCGTTGATCCTGCACCTGCTCGATCCGGGTTGCCAGCTCCCGTTCCCGCGGGGCGATCAGGTCCTCCTGTGATTCCAGCCGGTGCGTCAGGGCGCTGAACCTGACCGGGGCATCACCCCGCCCTTCGGCCCGCAGTGAATCGGTCACCAGCTGTGCCGGCAGACCGCGAAAGACGACGACACTTGCGCCGGCCGGAACGTCCACCACAGCCTCACGGGTCAGGGTCGCCCGCTGCTGATAAACGGTGGCCGACACCAGCGTGCTGACGGCATCGATTCGAGTCGCTGCCGCAGCCAGTGGGCCGGCTGACAGCAACACTGCCATGAGACAGCCGATAAGGATTGCTCGACAGTGCCGGCAAGAACGCATACCTGCCTCCTTTCAGTGGGAGTGAAATACGTTGAGTTCTTTGAAATTATTGTGAGTTTAACGCATTGCGAGATTTTGGCAATCACGAAAAAGCGATACCGACACGACAGGCCGACTCCAGCCACCGTGTTGCCAATACGTGTCGCTTAATCAAGCAGTTTGTAACCAACCCCGTAGACGGTGACAATCACTTCGCGATCCGGCAAGTGTTCGCCGATCTTGCGGCGCAGGTC
>CAZSOA010000384.1:0-1675 GCA_964608305.1 uncultured Desulfofustis sp.
TGTTGTTACTTGGTGCCCCCGGCAGGAATCGAACCTGCGACACCAGGATTAGGAATCCTGTGCTCTATCCACTGAGCTACGAGGGCAAGGTGGCGGGAAACTATTGGTGCCGGCCGCTGCGGGCGGCGACACCCCTTATATCATTGCCGGTCGGTTGTGTCAACGGGTGTCCGTCTTGGCCTGTGCGGTGCTGATCGCGCCGCTCAGATCGATTCCCCGTCCTGCAGCAGCGGCATGGTGAACAACTCCGGCGTGGCCCGGCACCTGACGATGCAGTTTCGGCCGATGCGCATCTGCGGCGGGATGTGCGCGAACTCGCCGATCAGCGTGATCCCGGTATAGAGGTGCTTGGGGTGCAGGCGGTTGGCGATATCATGGTTTTTGCCGATGCCGACGCTGCAGCCGGCCCCGAAACGGGTCAGCTTGTCGGAGATTACCAGATCGAGCGTGGCGTTTTTCTCGACCACGCAGTCGCGAAACAGGATCGAGTCCCGGACCACGGCGCCTTCTTCGACAACGACGCCGGGAGACAGCACCGAGTTGATCACCGTCCCGTTAATGACACATCCGGCTGAAATTAGGGAGTTGCGCACGTCTGCCCGGCGCAGGTAGCGGCTGGCCGGACGGTCGGCGCGCCGGTTATCGGCCTCAACGTTGGTGCAGATTTGCCATTGTTCCGGAGATATGCCGCTTTCCGGCTTGAGCAGGTCCATGTTTGCTTCCCAGTAAGACTGGATCGTTCCGACATCACGCCAATATCCATAAAACGGATAGGCAAAGACGTTGTCGTTGTCGATGGCCCACGGCAGGATATGCATGCCGAAGTCAATCTCGTTTTTATCCCGGGACAAGGTGGTGAGCAGGTAGCGCCGATCGAAGACGTAGATCCCCATCGAGGCCAGGTTGGTACGCGGCACCCGCGGCTTTTCCTCCCAGTCGACGATCCGGTTGTCTTCATTGATGATGCCGGCGCCGAACTGATGGATCTGGTCTTTCGGCACCACCATCATGCCCACCGTGACATCGGCCTTTTTCGAGCGATGATATTCGATCATCGCATCAAAGCCCATGTGGTAGATATGATCGCCGGAGAGGATGAGCACCTCGTCCGTCGGATTGTCCTCGACAAAATCGATATTTCTCCTGACCGCATCGGCGGTACCCTGATACCAGTCCGAGTCCTTCATGCCGGTGCGCGGCGGCAGGATCTTGACGCCGCGGCTGCGGCCGGTAAAATCCCACGATTCGCCGGTGCCGATGTGGCTCATCAACGACAGCGGTTTGTACTGGGTGAGCACGCCGACCCGGGTCAACCCGGAATTCATGACGTTACTGAGGCTGAAATCGATGATTCGGTAGATTCCGCCGAAGGTCACCGCCGGCTTGGCCCGCGTCGAGACGAGCAGATTGAGCCGACTGCCGACACCGCCGGCCAGCAACAAAACGAGGGCATCGCTGGTTCGTTTCATTTGAGCACCCTCCCCGACTCCACCATTGCCGGCCAGCGCTTTACATCCAGATAGGGTGAGATGGTAACGCCGCAGCCGATCCGGGTCTTGGGCGGGACCCGGTTATTCCAGCCGACCACGCTGATCTGCCCACCCTGCTTGCCCCCATCCTGCCCGATAGCGACGCCGTCGCCAAAGGAGGTATTGACGTCGGAAATTGTTTTGGC
>CAZSOA010000385.1:0-1667 GCA_964608305.1 uncultured Desulfofustis sp.
CGACCATGCCGCCGAGGTTTGCCGACAAGGCCCCTGGGGACAGGCCGTATTTGACGTCGTTGGCCCCTTCCATGATCAAGATAAAATGGGGCTTGTATTTGTCCAGCACGCCAGCGATGCGGCTAACGCCGCTCGTGATCGATTCGCCGCCCTTGCCCTGGTTAATAACCACGGCATTGCAATTATTTTCGTCAAGCAATTGCTGCAGGTATACTGAATAAGCCGTCGCCCTGTATCCCTGGGTTATCGAGTCTCCAAACGTGACGATCCGCTGCTTCTCCTGCGGCGGCGTAGGCTGGGTCGGCCGCGTAATATCAGGTGTTATAGCCGGTCCTCTGTCATGCGTCGTTGTGTAATCCAGCGACCAGGCGGGAACCGTACAACCCAGAAACACTGCAACCGCCGCCATTACCAATTTGTGCACCATGGATCCGATCCCCTTATGCTCTGCCATCCATCCGCCGGTCAGCCACCCCATGGGCGGACCATCAATAAAGACGGATAAATACCATCCCGCTCTGCTCGACGAATGCCGGCAGTTCAAGTTCCGTTTCTTCGTCCTCATCCGTGGCTTCCGCCTCTTCGACAGCCAGGGCCTGCTCTTCGCCCCAGGCGCCTTCAGCGAACCTGCTGTAAAACGTCATGTAGCCGTTTTCGGTCAGTCCTTTCCAAAACACCATCGGGGTACCGTCGGCGTCGATCTCGATAACCGGCAGCACGTCGATCCGGTCATTTTCGGCGTGAACCCGCGCCGGTTCCGACCAGATGCCGCCGGCATTGGTTGAAACGTATATATCATCGGGACCGTTATCGCTTGCCGACCATGCCAGCCAGACCACACCATCGTCACCAACCACCAAGGACGGTGAGATATTGATCGGTAGCGACGAAGCAACAGCCGCACTGTACTGCCAACTACCGTCGCTGCCGACGGAATAACGGATTTCCATCCGGCGATTGTCATACGCGGTCCAGGCCACCCATAGTCTCCCGAGATGGTCACGATCGATCACCGGATGCTGATTATCATAACGATCGTCGGTAACCATCTGTGGCGCGCTCCATTGCCCGGCCAGCCGAGTGACGTAAAAAATCTCGTGGCTGCCGCCACTGGCCGCCGACCAGACGACATCCACGTCCGCCTCAGAAGAAGTGGCCGGTACCGTATCGGCGCCGATCACCCCCACGGGCATCACCTGCAGTCCAACAAGCACACCTGCCACCAACAATGATTTGCTAAAACCCATATCATTCACCGGGGGTACGCGCACCGTCCGCGAAATATCGTGGATGATCCGCCACGTTTTATGAACATTACGTACAAGTGATGGGTAAACTTCCACACGGAGCATCCGGAACCGGAGGACGACATAACCGGTCAGGGCCTGACAACGGAAGGCTACTATACCTCTTGACTTTTTCTTTTTCAACTGTTTGTAGCACCTTTTCAAGCAATATAAGATCTTGGTATTCATATAAAACATACGATCAACGACAATTGCGCACCTGATTTCCCCCAGATTTTGCCAGAACGCATCGTCATCGGTAACCCGCACCACGCACACCGATAATGCTGATGCCAGCCGAGGCGCTCTTTGCTATAGTGCAGCTTTTCTTCTTCCCGGCTACCGTTGGAACAACCACCGGCACTGCGCGGCTTTGCCAGG
>CAZSOA010000386.1:0-1664 GCA_964608305.1 uncultured Desulfofustis sp.
ACCGCGGTTGCTGCCGGTGAAATAGTGATGAGTCGTCCCGCCTTCGCCAAAGTGCAAAGCGGGACCATGGCCAAAGGCGATGTACTCGGCGTGGCCCGGCTGGCCGGGATATTGGCCGCCAAAAAGGTTGACGAGTTGATTCCGCTGACCCACCCGTTGCTGATCGACTCGGTTACCGTTGATTTTTCCTTTGATAACGACCGCTGTGCGGTTCAGATCGAGGCAACGGTCAGCATCAGCGGAAAAACCGGCGTTGAAATGGAGGCGTTAACCGCCGTTTCGGTGGCGGCGCTGACCATTTACGATATGTGTAAGGCCGTTGACAAGAGCATGGAAATCAGCCAGATCCGTCTGCTCAGTAAGACCGGAGGAAAGAGTGGTTCGTACATCCGGCACCAGATGAGTTCAGGTGTCTAACGAGAAGGAGAAGATTCAGATGGAGAAGGAATTACTGGAAAAATTCCGCAAGCAGCTCATTGATAAACGGCGGGAGATCCTCAGCGAGGCGGATCGTACCCTGGCCGATATGACCGACCAGAACTCCAACGTACCTGATCCCAATGATCGCGCAACCATTGAGTCCGATCGCAGTTTCGAGCTGCGGATCCGGGACCGTGAACGGCGGTTGCTGACGAAGATCGAAGAGGCGTTGACCCGGATCGACGACGGGGAATACGGCATCTGTGAGGAGTGTGGTTGCGATATCAACGTCAAGCGTCTCGAGGCACGGCCGGTAACCACGCTCTGTATCGACTGTAAAACATTGCAGGAACAAAAGGAGCGGTCTCAGGGGCAATAAGGACGCTATGCCGGAATTGCGCAAAGATCCGGTACTCGGCCGGTGGATCATCATCGCCAAAGAGCGCCGGAAACGGCCGACCGATTTTCTGGTCGAGAAGCCACAGGTACTCGGTGGTTTCTGTCCGCTCTGCCCGGGGAACGAAAGTTTCACGCCGCCTGAAGTACTCGCCTATCGCGGCGGGTATCCGTCATTGAGCAACCAGCCGGATTGGCAGGTCCGGGTGGTGCCGAACAAGTACCCGGCGCTGATTATCGAGGGCGAACTCGGCAAGGCGGGTGAAGGGCTCTATGACCGGATGAACGGAATCGGCGCCCATGAAGTGATCATCGAATCGCCCGGCCACAACGATCTGTTCTGGGAGCGGCCCATCGAGCATATCGCCCTGGTACTCAGGGTCTATCGTGATCGCTTGCTCGATCTGCAGCAGGATCCGCGTTTTCGCTATGTGATGATCTTTAAGAACTACGGCAAGGCCGCCGGGGCATCGCTGGAGCATTCCCATTCCCAGCTGATCGCGCTGCCGGTGTTGCCGCGCATGATCACCAATGAACTCGACGGGGCCCGGTCCTACTTCCGCTATAAGGACCGATGCCTGTTCTGCGATATTATCCATCAGGAGATTGAACAAAATATCCGGGTGGTCTGCCAGAACGATTCGTTTATCACTATTTCGCCGTTCGCGCCGCGCACCCCGTTTGAGATGTGGGTCCTGCCGAAGCGTCACACGTCCGGTTATTGTCATGAAGACGACGCCTCGCTTCATCAATTGGCCCGGATCATGTCCGAGACCCTGCGCCGGCTCGACCGCTGCATTCAAAATGTCCCGTATAATTTCGTCCTCCACACCCAGCCGCTTCGCTCC
>CAZSOA010000387.1:0-1660 GCA_964608305.1 uncultured Desulfofustis sp.
AAGCGCGGTGTCGCCGGCGAGCAATCCCGCCAGAAGGCGACGAAATTCACTGCCGCTGCGGGTCGAGAAGCTCGGATGCCAGAGTATCGTGATATCAAGCGTTTGGATTGCCTCGAGAATAGTCGGTGAAACGGCGTTGAGCAGCGACATGGTATCGCCGCCGCAGCCGCCGCACTGGAGCCAGAACAGGTTTGTTGTCATCGTGGTCTCGGTGCGGAAATGATTCCTGAGCCGGCGGATTCTTAGAAAATCGGTTTGTAATCGAAGAAGTGCCTGGTCTGCAGCTTACGGTAGGTCTTGGTCTCTGCCCGGGCGATAAACGAGCTGGTCACCGCACCGTTGGACGTGAACCGGACCCCTTCAAGGAATTCACCATCGGTAACACCGGTGGCGGCAATGGCAACCTCTTTGGAGCGAACCAGATCCTGGGACCGGAAGACTTTTTCGAAGTCGGTGATGCCGTGGGCGGCTGCCTGAGCTCGATCGCGATCGTTCTCATAAAAAATCCGGCCTTCGAAATAACCGCCAAGGCAGCTGATGGCTGCCGCGACGAGAGCGCCTTCCGGCGCGTAGCCGTAGCCGATATAGATATCCGCCTTTTCGCCGGTGATTGCGGACAGGCAGCCGGACAGCTCACCTTCCTCGATGAGCTTGATGCGGGCGCCGCATTGGCGAACCTCTTTGATCAGCTGTTTGTGGCGGGTTTGATTGAGGATGCAGACCGTGACATTTTCCGTGTATTTCCGGAGAGCTCGGGCGACCCGTTTGACATTGACGATGGGTGGTTGATTGATATCGATCACATTGCCTACCTGCGGACCGACCACCATCTTGTACATGCTCAGGTTCGGGACCGACTGGATGACGCCGCGCGGGGCGATGACCGCATAACTGGTGGCGTTGTTGCCGCCGTCGGCCGCGGAATGATGGGCCTCGAGTCCGATCGCCATCAGATCCATGATCGGTCCGCCCTGACCAATGGTGGTGGGCATCCGGTAGAGATCGTCGCGATTCTGAAAGCGATCGTTGACAATGAAGCCGTCAATGTGCAATCGGTTCAACGTCTTGGCGATAGCCTCACGGGCGTGATTGAGAATCGCCCGATAGTCGCCGAGGCCTAATTCCCGGGCTGCGGTCAGGGCGGCGATTTCCGTCGCCCTGACAATTTCCATGCCGTAGTTGGTATCCATCTATTCGCTTGTTGTCGGGGGATGCAGAAAATCGTTGCCGCTGGACTCGGCCAGTGTCTTGATCCGGCGCAGTAACGCGTCTCGTTCCTCCTTCAGCTTCTTTCCTTCGGCAGTGTGTTTGACCTTCATCGGGTGCTGGAACTCATCGATCAATTCGATATCGAGCGGCGCGGATTCAAAGCGTTGTTCGGCTTTTTTCATCTCATCCGGAGTCGGCAGGATGATGCCGTAAAACTGGTGCGGGGTGTGTACGAGCGAATGGCCGCGGTTGTAGTAGGCGGCGGCAAACCCCCCGTCGACGTTGATCGCCACACCATCCTCGCTGGCCATATGCTTGCCTTTGAGATAGTTGACCGGGGTGTGGCCATAGACCACTCGCTTGACGCCGAATTCCGCCAGCAGCTTGCGTTTGAACACATCGTTGGCCAGGTTCTGCTGCCAATACAGCGTTTTTTCGACGTGGGTATCCT
>CAZSOA010000388.1:0-1618 GCA_964608305.1 uncultured Desulfofustis sp.
CAGTTCACGAATCTTGGTCGAACTGACCAGCATACCCTTTTCGTAGAACGGCGGAACCACGGTAACCGGAAATCCCTGCTGCCGCCCCTGTTCCTGCAAAAATGCGGTGTTCCCGCTGCGCCCCTTGCCGAAGGCATAATCATAACCGACCACCAGTTCGGTCATGCCGATGGTATCGAGCAGGATCTCCTGAACGAATTGCTGGGCTGTGGTGGCGGCAAATTCACGACTGAACGGAATGATCACCAGGACGTCAATGCCAGCCCGATCAATCTGCTCGATTTTCTGGTCTATGGTCGATATCAGTTTGATCCCATCAGGACGGAGAATCCGTAGCGGATGCGGGTCAAAGGTCACCACGACGGAGCAACCGTCGTTGCGTACGGCTCGTCGCACCACCTCATTGAATAATTGCTGATGACCAAGATGGACCCCATCAAAGTTGCCGATGGTGACACAGGCATTGATGAACGGTATACTGATGTCTTCGAGACGACAGATAATTTTCATTTCACATCCACTTCATTGCGATATTTTCAAACGGTACTTCCCAGAAGCTGCCGCCGACAGGTAGAACGCCAAGCGAGCCGCGAGAGCCCCTGGAAAGTGCCGGTAATTGGGCTCATAGCCATTTTTCACGACGCGTTGAAGAAAGTCTTGACAAAACGAGGTCCAACAAGCATATTCTCCCACACTAATGCCGAAGTGGCGGAATTGGTAGACGCGCTAGGTTCAGGGTCTAGTGGGGGTTTCCCCGTGGAAGTTCGAGTCTTCTCTTCGGCACCAGCATATGAAAGCATTGCGATCACTCTTGATGGCAATGCTTTTTTTGTTGGTGATACGACCGACCACCCTCCAGAGGTTCTTCCGGCCTGGATAATCACCCAGGCCACCCCGACCAACGACATTCACACACCAGCGGCACCCCCTGGGCAGTAAACCGGAGGGGAAGAATAGCAGAAACGTCCAAGAGAGTCGAGAGCGATATTGCGTCATCACCTCACTCGACGCAATTATCCGGTCCGGCACCTACTCTTCCAACTCTTCGGGCAATGAGGCTCCGGCCGGGAGTGGTCGGCAGTCTGTTGATGGTCTCGGGTGCCGCCGCAGGTTTGATCGTGATGCTCCCGTCCGTGTTCTTCCGGGAAATCCTGCTTTGAAAAAGCACGCGTCCTGGTCGATTCTCTCCATGCAGACATCCTGGCTGCAGACGGCGACAGGGCAGGAACCATCGACAGATACGCCTTTCATCGTTGAAACACATGACGGTGTACCGTCGTTTTCCGGCGGCATTCCATAGCCCTCCATGACCGCCTCCTCCATCTCTTCTTCATTGTATCATCAACAAAACGTGCCAGACTGATTCCATCGAACCCCAAGTCGGCCTCCCCACCCCGGATAATCCACCGAGCCAAAAGCGACTGACAAGCGATAGCGAGAGAACAGCTATATCTGCCGGGAGGGGGTAACCGCCTGCCCGCATCCCTTGAACCGGAGGCGCCGCTGCAGCCAACGGACCTGAGAAAACAGATTGTCATCGAAAAAGGTCACATATGACCATTGGTTGGATATAACCCTGTTTATCCTGCCGGCCCCGGCAGCACGCGACCCGCCAGCA
>CAZSOA010000389.1:0-1599 GCA_964608305.1 uncultured Desulfofustis sp.
GCGCTGTATCAAAAGCCGAGGAGTTCCTGTTTGGCTCGGTATCCAACAAAATTATCCATCATGCCAAGGGGTGTTCGGTCTGGGTCGTCGCCTGAACTTTCCGGTCATGTGCCGCCGGCCTGGACGATGGAGATAGTGGCCCGATATGCCCCTCAACCAAAAGAAAGCGTTGCATACCGTACACTGGTTTGAATGGGCCGAACATCACCTCCGGACCATTCGGGTCGCCTTGGCGCCGGGGTTTATCCTGCTGGTCGGTGGTGTGTACGCCTTCGTCTATCTGACCGGGGGCATCAAGTTCGTCTACTCCCATTCGATGTATCTGCCGATCCTGCTGTCCGGCATGGTATATGGCATCAGTGGCGGTGTTGCGATCGGTTTACTCGGTGGTATCGCCCTTGGCCCGTTGATGCCGATCGACGTGCTCACCGGAGAACAACAGCACCTGGCCAACTGGCTGTATCGAACCGGTTTCTTCGTTCTTATCGGTTTTCTGAGCGGCCTGGCCAGCAACCGGGCGCGCGCCTACATCGAGCATCTCAAATGGATCTCGCGCCACGACCCTTCCACCGGTCTGCCGAATCGACGCGCCTTGTCCGACCGGGTCGCAGCAATCGGCGCTGCAAAAGACCGACACGACGCAGCGAGTCTCGTGGTCATTTCCGTGGAAAACATGATGGAGTTGAAATCCGCCCTCGGCTTTTCCATTATCGCCACCGCAATTTCCCAACTTGCCTCGCGATTTTCATCATATGCGGCCGACAAGGATATTTACCGTACCGAGACGGCGCAACTCTGCGTTCTGCTCACTGCCGAATCGCAGCAGACCGAATTGCTGCTCGATGCATTGGTGGCGGCCTCACGGGAACCGATCCTGTACAACGACATCCCCATTCATATCGATTCGCGGATGGGCATGGTGCGGTTTTCCCCGGCTGCCGGCGCTGCTCCGCAAACCCTTCTGCAACAGGCGGAAGCAGCACTGCTCGTTGCCCAGAACAAGGCGCAGGACTGCGTGGTCTATGCTCCTGAGATAACTCAGGTCACCGAGGAAACCCTGATCATCCTCGGCGGCCTCAAGGAGGCAGTCAACAAAGGGCAATTGAGCCTTGACTATCAGCCGAAGGTTATCCTGTCGTCCGGCGCCGTTTACGGAGCGGAAGCGCTCATCCGCTGGAATCACCCGGAACGCGGGCCGTTGCCGCCGGAAGCGTTCATCCCTCGCAGCGAACAGAGCACGCTGATCAATGTTGTTACCGAGTTTGCTTTGACTCAGGCCGTCGACCAGATGAAACGCTGGCGGGACATCGGTATCCTGCTTCCGATAGCCGTCAATATCTCCACCCGTAACCTGCTGCAGCCCGGTTTCGCCGACCTCGTGGCAAACCTGCTCAGCGAGGCCGGGATCGGCGGCGAGTTTCTCGAACTGGAAATAACTGAAGGGGCGTTGATGACCGATATGGAGCGAACCATTGAGGAACTCGCGCGAATGACCGAACTCAACATCATCATCTCCATCGACGACTTCGGCACCGGGTACTCTTCGCTGCAGTATCTGCATCGGCTGCCGATCTCGCTGATCAAGGTCGACCAGTCGTT
>CAZSOA010000390.1:0-1594 GCA_964608305.1 uncultured Desulfofustis sp.
ATGCAGCCACCGCAACACGACCAACGAAGGCGTCGGGCCATCGGCCCAGACTGCCAGGGTGCGGGCCGCACCCCAACGATCGGCAGGCGTGGTTGCTACCGTGTGTCTAGCGCTCATGCCATTTCTCAATCAATTGAAAGACGGTTTCCCGTTTAAGCGGTTTGGCGATGTAGTCGTTCATGCCGGCCGCCAGGCATAACTCCCGGTCCCCTTGCAAGGTGTTGGCGGTCATCGCGATGATCGGCACCGTATGGCCTTGGGCTCGGATCTCTTGGGTGGCCTGCAAGCCATCCATTTCCGGCATCTGGACATCCATTAAGATTAGGTCGAAGCGATCGGGGGCAGCGACAAACGTTTCGACCGCCAGCCGGCCGTTGGAAACGCTCTGAACCGCATACCCGGCTTTTTGCAGCATCATCGTTGCCAGCTTCTGATTGACCGGGTTGTCTTCGGCCAGTAAGAGTCTGGTCGAATGCTTGATTGCTTCGCGCACTGAATATTGCGTAATCAACGGCTGACGATCGGGTTGTTCTCGGAGATCATCGCTTAAGATCCTCGCCATGGTTTTGTAGAGAATCGAGCGGCGGGCCGGTTTGGTCAAAAAGGCTGTGAATCCTGCTTCTTTACAACGTGCGGCGATGCGCTCCGTAGATGAGGTGTAGGCCAGCAACGGCATGGCGGCGAGGGCGGAGGGGGCGCTGCGGATGGCCGCGGCAAGGTCGTAACCGGAGATATGCGGCAGGATGATATCGATGATTGCCATATCGTACGGCCTGCCGTCGGCGACTGCCCGGTGCAAGATGGCAAGTGTCTGTCGTTCATCAAGGAGCGTGTCGACCCTCATGCCGACCTGTTCCAGCACGGCACGCAGGATCTCGTTATTCGCCTGGTTGTCATCGACCACCAGAACACTGACACCGTTCAGGTTGTCGTCGTAGCGTGCCGGTTCGTGTAGTTGCTGTGCGTGGTGCATGACCGACGTGAAAAAGAAGACGGCTCCGTGTCCTTGCTCGCTTTCCACCCAGACCCGACCGTCCATCAAGGCGGCGATGCTGCGGCAGATCGACAGACCGAGGCCGGTACCGCCATATTTTCTGGTCGTTGAACCGTCCGCCTGCTTGAAAATATCGAAGATGGTCTCATGCTTGTCCGGGGCGATGCCGATCCCGGTGTCCCGGATCTTCGTCAACAGGGTAATGGTGTCGGCTGTCTCATCGATTCGATCGATGGACAATTCGATCTCCCCTTTTTCGGTGAACTTGGCGGCATTACCAAGCAGATTGATAAGCACCTGACGAAATCGGCCCGGGTCTCCGTTGACGGTGGCCGGAACGTCTTCACCGATCCGGCAGAGGACCTCGATATGTTTGTTGGAAACCCGCGGGCGGATCATCTCGCAGACGTCATGAGCGGTGATCTCCGGGTCGAAATCGATATATTCGAGGCTCATCTGGCCGGCTTCGACCTTGGAAAAGTCGAGGATGTCGTTGATCAACCCAAGCAACGCTTCACCGCTGCGTTTGATGATCGCAGCGCATTCCCGCTGCTCTTCATCCAGTTCCGAAGCCAGCAGCATTTCGGTGAACCCGATAAT
>CAZSOA010000391.1:0-1590 GCA_964608305.1 uncultured Desulfofustis sp.
GCTTGAACGGACCGCGGTCGTTGACGCGCACCACGACCGAACGGCCGTTCGCCAGGTTGGTCACGCGCAGGTACGCGGGCAGCGGCAGCGTCCGGTGCGCGGCGGTCATCGAGTACATGTCGTACGGCTCGCCGGTGGAGGTGCGCGCGCCGTGGAAGTCCGGCCCGTACCAGGAGGCGACGCCGCGCTCCACGTAGCCGCGTGCCTCGCTAAGCACCACGTAGCGCTCGCCGAACACCGGGTCGCGCAGCAGAAACGGGACCTTTCCCCGGGTTCCCACGCCGATGGTGTAAATCTTGACGGACCTTTGCCTGACAATCTCAGCGGCGGTTTCCGGCGAGAGTTCACCGGCGTTGCTCTGGCCGTCGGTCAGCAGAATAATGATGTTGGATGTGCTTTCGATATCGGCCAGCCGCTTGAGGGAGATGCCGATGGCATCGCCGATGGCGGTGCGCTGGCCGGCCGCCCCGATCTCGAGACGGTCGAGCATGCTGACCAGGGTGTGGTAGTCCCGGGTGAGGGGCAGCTGTGTATAGGCGTGGGTACCGAACACCACCATGCCGATGCGGTCGCCGCGGCGGCCGGCAACGAAGGCAGCGACCACTCCCTTGACCGCCTCCAGCCGGTTGACCACCTGGCCGCGACGGTTGAAGTCCAGCGCCGCCATGCTTTCCGACAGGTCCAGGGCCAGCACGATGTTGATGCCTTCGGTGAGCATGTCCGTGCGTTGGGTGCCCCACTGGGGCCGTGCCAGGGCGACGATCATCAGCACCAGGGCCGCGTATTTCAGGGCCGGCACCAGGGCGCCCACGCGCATGGCCGGGGAAGGCGGCAGATCCGCCACCGGAAAGAGCGCGCTGCTGGCCAGGGTCAAGGGGCGGTGGCGCCGGCGGCGATAGCCGATCAGGGCTGGAACCAGCAACAGCGCCAGGAAAACCCAGGGTGAGGCGAAACGAAGCATAAAAACGCCCGATCCCAATCATCAAAAGATAAATACCAAACCCATTCCAATGATCGACCGTTCAACATCCCGGACACGCCATTTTTTTATGATGATGTTTCTGTTCGGGAAATTGAAATTTATGGGAGCGCGGGGATTGGCTTTTGGGAGTTCTCTCCATTATCCATCGCATCATCCCTCTCACCCGCCGGCGTGGTTTGTCTTACAAAGGTCCGCACAAAGCGCAGATCCTTCTCCATCCGTTTCTCATCCACCCCCTGCCCGGCGAACTTCACCGGATCCATCTCCCGGCAAAGCCGCTTGAGCTGGCGGGCGAGGTCGCGGTCGATGGCCAGCCGGTCGATCCAGGGAAGAAATTCCTCGGTGGTCATTTCGGGCGCCCCGATGCCATAGCGGTCGCAAACATAGCGGCGGAGGATGGCCGACAGCACAAAGTAGAAGGTCTTGCCGTTCTGTCCACGAAGATCACCGATCCGATCCAGGGCCTGCAGGGCGACGAGATCCGGCGGCGATGCGGGCACGATGGTCGCGATGGGGCTCCGCTGGTGCCGCCGCCGCCACCACCAGAAAACGGTCAGCAGTGCTCCGGCAGCCAGAAGGATCAGCAGCGGCATCAGCCAGGGCGCCTC
>CAZSOA010000392.1:0-1508 GCA_964608305.1 uncultured Desulfofustis sp.
CACACGGATTTTCAGTCCGTTGCTCTACCGACTGAGCTATCTCGGCACCGGATGCGGGCTGTATTTACAAAACATCCCCGGAGGTGTCAACTGTTTTCCTCCGGGATGCGGCGGGGGCCTATTTATCGTCGTGGATGGACAGGCCACCGAGGTCGAGATCAAAGTTCAGGTCGTCATCCATCCGAGAGCCGGGCCGGGCCTTGGGCGGTTCGTCGGCCGGTCCCGGATCTTCGCTCACAGCCGGTCCGTCACTATCGAGATCAAGATCCATGCTGCTGAAATCAAGGTCGTCATCCGGCTCGGCGGCCAATGACGGGGCAGCCTGTGATTCGGCTGAAGACGCAGGCGAAGCAGCCTGTTTTCTATCCGGTGGCGACAAATCGGAGATATCTGCCAACTCGTCGGGAATCTCCATGGCGGGGGCAGCCGACAATGCCGGTTCCGGTGCATCATCGGTGTCTTCGAAGGCGAACGTCTCCTCATCCGCGGTATCTTCAAACATGCCGAGATCAAGCGCGCCTTCGGCGGTCTGCTCGGCCGGCGCAGCACCTTCCTCGCCGCCGCCGAATTCTTCGTTGAGGGCGGCAACGGCTGCAGCATCGTCATCCTGTTCGTCGCCGAAAGCGAACTCGAGATTGGGATCGTCCTGTTCGCCATCCTGCTCTACCAGGATCTCCAGGTCAGGGTCGGCAAACTCGATCTCCGCTTCGTCGCCGTCACCTTCAAGGACAAAATCGCCATCGTCGTCACGATTATCAAACTTTAAAAAGACCGGTGGCGGTACGTTCAGCGTGCTGCCCTCAAAGGCCTTGGCGACCTCCGAAATATCCTTGTTGCACCGTAGACAGGTTTCAACATTGTCGAAAGATATGAAGCCACATTTCGGACAGCGCATCGATCAATTCCTCAGTTCGGGTCCCATGAAAATGGCATGAGCTTCTTTTGCTTCATGCCGCCCTCGGATTTGAGGGCAGTATCTCACATTTTTTCGGGAAAAATCAAGTGATAATCTTATAATTGCCGTTTATCGGCAAATCGGCGACCAGTCCATACCGATATCGCAGGCGGGGGCGGAATGTGTCAGGGCGCCGATCGAGATGATATCGACACCGGCTGCGGCCACCGCCTGCACGTTATTGAGGGTGATACCGCCGGAAGCCTCAACGATGGCCCGGCCATCAATCATCCTCACCGCTTCGGCCATGGTGGCGGGCGTCATGTTGTCGAGCAGAATGATGTCCACCCGGCAGGCGAGGCACTCCTGCACCTGGTCCAGGGTATCGGTTTCCACCTCGATCCGGATGGTGTGCGGCACTTTTTTCCGGACCAGATCAACGGCGCGGGCAATGGAGCCGCAGGCGGCGATATGATTGTCCTTGATGAGAATGCCGTCGGCCAGGTTGAATCGATGGTTGTGCCCGCCGCCGGCCACCACCGCGAATTTTTCGAGCATCCGCAGGCCCGGCGTGGTCTTTCGCGTATCGCAGATGCGGACGTTGTAATCGGCC
>CAZSOA010000393.1:0-1503 GCA_964608305.1 uncultured Desulfofustis sp.
TGGTGATCTTGGCGGCCCGTTGTCCCGCCGCCAGGATCTTGTCCAGCGCCTTGTAACTGACATATTTCGGCTCGCCATTAACCGTCATGAACTGATCGGCGATCGACTCCAGGCGTACTTCCACCCGGGCCACCGCCTTTTCCAGCTCCAGGGAGATGGCCGCGGAAAACCGCTCGAACCGCTCATCGATACGAGCAAACCGCTTGTCATGCTCAAGCAGCCGCGACCCGTGTTGCAGCACGGTCGTCTCCACCGCCCCGGCCCGGCGGGACATCCGCCACACCGCGCCGAGCACCACCCCGGTCTGCACCATGAGAAAGCCGACAATGGTCAAAAAATCGGTTATTTCAAGCCCGAGCAAAGCGACACCCCCAAGCGTTGAAATTTGGCCACCACCGCCGGATGCAGCAGCGGCTGATCACAGGCCGGCGCACCGCCGAACCCCTGCGTAAAAAAGCGCCGTCCGGCCGTCTCCACCATCTGGTAATAGGTCAGCGCCCGGCGCTCCCGCAACAGCCGCACCGCCAGCCACCGCGAACGCTCGCGGATCAGCTCCAGCAGGTTGTGCCGAAACCGCACGTTGGCCAGGTGAAACTCCACCTCGGTTGCCGCGCAGATCGTCCAGTCGATATCGTGGATAAAGCAGCACGGCGCGATCGGCAGCAGAAAGATCCTGTCCGGCACCACCCGGTCACCCCAGCCGTCACCGGCCCCGCAAAACGTCGGAAACGACGCCAGCGGGACCTGGTGCGGCCAATGCTCGGCGAGGAAGCGGGGCACCCAGAAGCGGCACCCCTCAACCGTGATGAAGACCGTGTCAACAGGCATGGTTGCCGTCTTCAGGCACCCAGGTCGGCCGCTCCGCAACCGTCCCGACCCTGTCGTTCACCGCATCGAGCTGGGCCGGTTGCGACTCCCTGGGCCGCGCGCCAAGCCGCAACCGCTCCAGCTCAATGCGCAGCTCGGCGCGCCCCTGCTGCACCTTCAGCAGCGTCCGTTTGATGCCGAAAACAACGGCCAGAATCAGCGGCCCGAGCGTCACCACCCAGTCCTGCAGCTTGACGATAAACAACTCGCCCTGCGCCTTGATATCAGCCGCCGATATGCCACGGCTCTCCAGCCACAGCATGACCAGCGCAATCACCGCAAACAGCCAGAACTCACCCGACAGAAACGACGATTTCAGTTTCATGGCGACCCCTTTAGAACAGGCTGGAATCGGACTTGCGCGGCGAGTCGGTATAGGTCTCGGTCCGCGTCTGACTGTTGTCCTGATAGAAGCTGTACGGCCGGCTAGTATCAAGATACAGGCTGCCATAACCGGAACTTTGCGCATCGATCGGCGAGTACTCGCCGAAGTAGGTCTGTGCCTGCGAGCCCTCGCCGGTGCCGATCCCGGACTTGTAGACGAAAACGTTACCATCGCCTTTGATGGTCTGTCCCGAGTCGGTGCGCCGATAGTTAAACCCGCCGCCGAGCCCGATCTGCACACCGTTCAGCAGC